>NZ_JBVVQH010000034.1:0-47405 GCF_055811115.1 Mesorhizobium sp. WSM4832
AGAGATTGGGCGGCGTCGCGAAGAGATCGACAGCAAGGCGTATGGCCACGGCCAGCACCAGCATCGCCAGCAGCGCCTTGACGAGCGGCGCGTCGATCTCGCCGGTCGCCTTCATCTTGTTGTCGGTCTGGAAGGCCATGATGGCGTCCTTGGTCTTGCCGCCCATCACGCCATCGGCGCCGCCGGCATCATAGCCGTTCTTGTTGAGGATCAGCTGGATGTTTTTCACCGCCTTCTTCATGTCGATACCGGCGGTGGTCTGTGGCGCGCTGTCCTGCCAGGACTCCGGAACGTCGGCCGAGTTGGTGGCCGCGTTGAGCGGCTTGGCCTTCCACAATTCCGTTGCGGCGCGCGCCTGCTCGAGCTGCTCTGGCCGCAGCGCATTGGCGATCTCGTCGCGCTTGGCGGCGGCGTCCTTGTCGCCGGTCTTGGCGACCAGCGCGAACCACTTGTAGGATTCCTCCAGGTTTTGCTTCATGCCGACGCCCTTGGCTGCCAGGATGCCGAGGTTGAACTGGCTGTCCTTGACGCCGAGATCCGCGGCTTCCTGGAACCAGTGCGTCGCCGATTCATTGTCGGTCACCCCGTCCGCCGCCATGGCGAACAGCACAGCCAGATTGTGCATCGCGCTGGCGTTGCCCTGTTCGGCGGCGAGCTGGTAGTAGGTCTTGGCCTTCTTGATGTCGCGCGCGACGCCGATGCCCTTTTCATAGAAATTGCCGATGCGGTATTCGGCCGGCGCGAAGCCGAGCTCGGCCGACTGCTCGTACCATTTGGCGGCTGCCTTCATGTCCTCCTTCACGCCGCGCGATTCCGCGTAGCGCGAGCCGATCTCGAACAGCGCCTTGGCGTCACCGCCTGTGGCCGCGTCGCGCAGCGCCACCGGACCGATTTCGGAAGGAATATCGAATTTGGCCGCGGCCGTCTGGCTGCTCGCCGGCGGCACGGCGCCTGTCGTGTCGGCGGTGGTCGCCGCCGGCGCGCTGGCTGCTGCGCCTTCGGCCGCCGGATTGGTCGTCGCCTGTTCCTTAACCATCGGCTGCGCGTCGCCATCCGTGTCCGTCGCGGAGGTGGCAGGTTCGGCTGGCGTTGCGGAAGCCATCGGCGCCGGCTCGGCAGGCGTCGCAAGCGCTACCGGCGCGGGCGACGGTGCGGCCGGCATGGCGGCGGCGTCTTCGAGGCTGGAGGGGATAGAGACGGCCGGTGCCGTGTCCTGGACGGGCTCCGCCTGCCTGACGGCGCGAACCGGCTCGCCTTCGGCCTGTGCGGTCCCCATGTCGGTTTTCGGAGTGCCGGTCTTCGGAGTGTCGGTCTTCGGCGCAACGGTGGCATTGAGCGAGGCCGTGTCGACCGTCTGCGTGGAGATGATCGGGGCGGGCTGGTTGGCGGCCGTTTCGACGGGATCGGACAAGAAGGCCTTGCCCAACTGCAGGCCGGCCAGCGCCATCATGATCGCGGCCGCCGCCATCAGGATCGGCTTGCGCCGCGCCTTGAGCAGGTCGCCGATCCTCAGTGCCTTCACCGGGCCGGTCATGGTCGATTGCCGCTTCAGCGTGTCGGCTTCCGCGGCCGCCGCCTGGGCTGCGCGGCGGGCAGCCGCGATGAAGTCGGACTTCGCGGCATCGCCCTCGTTGCGCCTGACCGGCTGGCCGCCGCGCTCGTCGCGCACGCGCTTCATGATGGCGTTGAGATCCGGCGCGCCGGACCCGGGTTCCAATGGCCGGTTGGCGGCCCTGGGGTCGAGCGGCTCGTCTATGTCGACGCTTGGCACGTCGCCGACCGGCGCCGAGCCGGCAAGCGGCTGCGTGTCCGCATCCTTCTTGCCCTTGAAGGCGCGCGCCAGGCCGCTGAACATGGATTTCTTGCGGCCGGCCGTCTCGCTCTTCTCGCCAATCGCATCCGGTCCCAGCGCAGCCATGGCCGCTGCAGCCGCAGCCTCGGCGGGCGAGCGCGGCGCATCCAGCTCATCGCGCATGATCGCCGCGGCGCGGCCTTCAAGGCTGGCCATGTCTCCCGTGAGCGGCAGCGGCTGGTCGATGTCCATCGAAGGCGCGTCCTGCACCGCGATCTTGCCGCCGCGCCCGCCGCGCTTGCCGGCCGGTTGCGGATCGACCAGTTCGCTGACCGCTTCGCTGGTCTCGGTCGCTTCAATCGAGCCGAGCCGGTCGACGATCTTCAGCAGCGTGTCGTGGATCGCCTCGAATGTCCGCGAGTTGCGCTCGTCGGAGCGGCGGGTGAGCGCCTCGAGCGTCTTCAGGTCCTGGGCGAGGCCGGCAACGGCGGTCGCGTTGGTCTGGGCCGTGCTGGACGTCGACTCGGCGAGCGATCTGACGGCGCCCTCGGCCGCCTCTCGCGCCACGCTCAGGATGGAATCGCGCGTGCCGGCCAGCGACTTCTCGATCTCGTTGAGACGCGGGCTTATGTCCTCGAATTCGGGCAGCGGCGTGCCGGGCTTGGAGAGATGCGCCGAAAGGCCGGCGACCTGCGCCTCCAGGCTGCGGATCAGGGCCGGATCGATGCCCGCGACCTGCTGCGCGGACGATTCCAACCGGCTGGAAATATCCTCGAGCCGGCTTTCCAGCCCGCGGATCGCCATGTCGTTGGCGGGATCCGGCGCGCGTGTCTCGATGCGCTTGGCCAAAGCGGTGAAGCGGGCGTCGATCGCGTCCATGATGCTGGCGCTGTCGTCCTGGCGCATGCGCTGGTCGAGCCTGTCCGCGACCTCGTCCAGCCGCCGCTCGAGATCGCGGAACAGGATATTGCCCTGTTCCATAGCATCGCCCTGGCGGCGCTCGAGCAGCATGGACAGCGCGTCGAAGCGCTTCTCCAGGCCCTGGAAGATATGATCGGCGTCGGGCATGCCCGGCACCCGGTCCATCTTGTCGGTGATCAAGGCGATCTGCTTGCCGAGCCGCTCCATGGCCTGCTCGGGCAGGTCGGCCCTGCCGGCCAACTGGTCTACCCGGCTGGACAAAAGGTTGAGGTGGTCGAGAACCTCCGCCCCCGGCCGCGACTGCGCGACTTCTTCGATCTGCATCGCCAGGGAAGCGATGCGCTTCTCGATTCGGCCGAAGGTCTCGGGATCGAAGGCATTGGCCTGCGCGGCCACGGTCGAGGCGACGATGGCGCGGGAAATCTCGTCCAGCCGCTCGTCTATCATGGCGAGCGTTTCGCCGCCGCGCACGGTCTGCTGGCCGGCGAAACGGTCGACCGCGCCGGCAAGCGTGCGCACCTTTTCCTCCAGCGAGCGCAGTGAAAGCGATTCCGGCAGGTTGCTGACTGCGCTGCTGATCTGTTCGAGCCGGTCGGTCAGCACCGAAAGGCTCGGGCCTTCGGCGCGCTTGCGCTGGTCAGCGTCGACGCGGTCCTCGAAGGCGCTCCAGCGGCGGTCGAAATCGTCCCAGCGCCGATCAACCTTCTGTAGGCTTTCCTCGCGCGCCAGCGTGTCCAGCGCACCCTTCACCTGCTCCAGTTCCAGCCTCAGCAGGTTGACGCTGCGGTCGTCGCTCTTTTCGGCGAGCGTCTGGATGGCGCCCGAAAGCCGCTCGAATTCGAGACTGAGCTCGGCGCTGCTCTTGTCCGGCAGGCCGTTGGGGCCACGCTGGCTGTTGGCCTGCATGGCGCGGTCGATGTCCTGGCGAAACGCTTCGAATTCGCGCTGCAGGCCGACGGTCATCTGGTGGCGCAGTTCCTCGCGCAGCCCGCGCAACTCGACGGCGATCTTGCCGACCATCGCGACGCTGTCTTCCTGGCCGCGCACGCGATCGATGTCACGCGCGATCGCGTGATAGCTCTGGCCGAAGGCGGGCGCGGCGGGCGCTGGGTTTTGCGGAGCGCGATTTTGCGGCCGTGGACTCTGCGGCGGCGGATCTTGCGGCGGCTGGTCCAGAGGCCTTTGCGCGGAATGGGTATCTTCGTACCAGCGCGGCTGGCCGTAAGGCTGCGTGCTGGGATAACGCGGCTCGACCGGCGGCCGCCGCAGGTCGGGGCGATCGGGTATGTCGGCGCGCGTGCGGTCCAGCCGCTGCTCCAGCGTTTCGAGCGAGCGGTTCAGGTCTTCGAGCGAGGCGTGCGGCCGGCGTTGCCTGCCGGCGTTGAGTGTATCGAGATAGGACCGCTTGCTGTTCATCGATGCGCCCGTGTTCAGAATGGCCGGCCAAAGACCGGTTTCCCAGAGTCCTGCCGGGAACGAAGCGAGCCGAGCGGTTTTGCTGCGGAGGAAGACGGGCTTCCGGGTTTTCACCCACGCTTCGAAAACCGTGAAAAATTCGCTACAGGATAAACACGGGTGACCGACATGCGCACATTTCGCCCAACGTGGTAAACAAGGCGTTAACCAAGCTTAAGAAGCCGCGTATAAATCATGAGCCTCCTGTCGGGTGCGGCATAAAGGTCGGATTTGACAACGCCCTTGCGTCACCCTGCGGCTGTCGATATAGGATTGACGTAAACGTAATAGGTGCGAAGCCGTGCCTCTTGCGATTGACTTGTTGCAACCACGATTGGAAGCACGCCCCCGCTTCCATTCAGGCGACGCTTGGTCCGCGACCGCGACGCCACCAGGGGAAAGCCAGTGACCATGAAACTTGTTTCGCCCGGCGAAGCCGCGGCCAATACCAATGACATTCCGACCGAGACCGGCGAGGAATTCGTCCGCATCGGCGAGATGGCCAAGAAATACGGCGTGACCTTGCGCACGCTGCGCTTCTATGAAGACAAGGGCCTGCTCAATCCGCATCGCGACGGCTCGACCCGTCTCTATACGCGTCGCGACAAGGCTCGGCTGAAGCTGATCCTGCTCGGACGCAAGGTCGGGTTCTCGCTGCGCGACGTCAAGCAGATGATGGATCTCTACGATCCGACCGGCACCAACACCAAGCAGTTGCGGCTGGCGCTCGACAAGTCGGAGAAGCAGCTCGCCCGCCTGCAGAAGCAGCGGGCGCTGATAGACGACGCCATCAATGAGTTGAGCAACTCGATGTCCGTCGTTCGCCAGATGCTCGTCGAGCGCACCGCGGCGCCGCAGGCTAGCGCCGCGGGCTGAACGCTCGCGTTCAATTGCGACCCAGAATCGAGAGCCGCGTGGTTATAGCCGCGCGGCTTTTTTGTCGCCACAATGCCTGACCGCTCACAAAATTTTCCACTGCGACGAAGTTGACGTTTACGCAAACGTCAATATTTGCTATCGGAGCATCCACATTGGCCGGCCTCCCGTCCAGGACGTGGACAGGGCAACTTGCCGGCAGGCCGGGACTATAAGGGTGGAGGAAGGCATGACGATCTACAGGGCGCCGATCCAGGACACGCTGTTCGTGCTCAACGACGTGCTCGGCTATCAGCGCTATTCCAATCTTCCGGGCTTCTCGGACGCGACGCCCGACGTGCTCGAGGCGATCCTCGCCGAAGGCGCCAAGCTTGCCGAGAACGTCATGCACCCGCTGAACCGCATCGGCGACATGGAAGGCTGCGTGCGCCATGACGACGGCTCGGTGACGACGCCCAAGGGCTTCAAGGATGCTTACGACCAGTATCGCGAAGGCGGCTGGATGGGGCTCGCAGCACCTGCCGAGTTCGGCGGCCAGGGCCTGCCCTACGCCGTTCATACCGCCGTCTCCGAATACATGATCTCCGCCAACATGGCGCTGATGATGTATCCCGGCCTGACGCAAGGCGCGATCGCGGCCATCGTCACCCACGGCACGGACGAGCAGAAGGCCACCTGGCTGCCCAGGCTGATCGAAGGCGTCTGGACCGGCACCATGAACCTCACCGAGCCCCATTGCGGCACCGACCTCGGCCTGCTGCGCACCAAGGCCGTTCCCAACGGCGACGGCACCTACAGGATTTCCGGCCAGAAGATCTTCATCTCAGCCGGCGAGCACGACATGTCGGACAACATCGTCCATCTGGTGCTGGCCCGCGCCGAGGGCGCGCCGGAAGGCGTCAAGGGCATCTCGCTGTTCATCGTCCCGAAGTTCAAGCTCGATGCCGCGGGCAATCCCGGCCAGCGCAACACGCTCTCCTGCGGCTCGATCGAGGAGAAGATGGGCATTCACGGCAATTCGACCTGCGTCATGAATTATGACGAGGCGGAGGGCACGCTGCTTGGCGAATTGAACGGCGGCCTGAAGGCCATGTTCACGATGATGAACGAAGCCCGCCTCGGCGTCGGCCTGCAGGGGCTTTCGGTCTCCGAGATCGCCTATCAGAACGCTGTCTCCTACGCCAAGGAGCGCCTGCAGGGCCGTTCGCTGTCGGGCACCAAGGCGCCGGACAAGAAGGCAGACCCTATCATCGTCCATCCCGATATCCGCCGCACGCTGATGACGATGAAGGCCTTCAACGAGGCCGGCCGCGCGCTGGCGCTGTGGACGGCGATCAAGTCCGATGTCGCGCATCGCTCGGGTGACGACAAGGACCGCCAGGCGGCCGACGACTACACCGGCCTGATGACGCCGGTGGTCAAGGGCGTGCTCACCGACAAGGGTTTCGATCACGCGGTGATGGCGCAGCAGGTGTTCGGCGGCCACGGCTATATCGAAGAGCATGGCATGAGCCAGTTCGTGCGCGATGCCCGCATCGCCATGATCTATGAAGGCGCCAACGGCATCCAGGCGCTCGACCTCGTCGGACGCAAGCTGGCGCAGAATGGCGGCCGCGCCGTCCAGGCCTTCTTCAAGGAGGTCGGCGAGTTCTGCGAGGAAAACCGTGCCGACGAGAAGATGACGACCTTCACCAAGCCCCTGAAGAAGGGCCTCAACGACCTGCAGGCGGCCACCATGTGGCTGGTGCAGAACGCGATGGCCAGGCCCGACAATGCAGGCGCGGCCTCAACCGACTATATGCATCTCTTCGGCCTGGTGGCGCTGGGCTATATGTGGGCGCAGATGGCGAAATCCGCGCAGGCAAAGCTCGCGGAAGGCGCCAATGGCGCCAGCGTGTTCTACGACACCAAGCTGGTGACGGCGCGCTTCTTCATGGAGCGCATCATGCCGGAAACGGCGACGCGTCTCGCCCGCATTTCGAGTGGCGCGGACACGCTAATGGCGCTGCCGGCGGAAGCGTTCTAGGTTTGGCGGGTCGGCCCTGGGCCGGCCCCCATAATTGTCGGAACGCGGAGGAAATCGTGGCGACAAATCCAGCCGAAGTTCTTGGCCTTCCGAAGCCCGCCTGGGCGGCGGACGAGGTCGGCATGCTCTACGACATGGCGACCCGCTTCATGTCGGAAGAGATCGCGCCGCGCTATGACGAGTTCGAGAAGAACGAGATGTTCGACCGCGAGAGCTGGCTGAAGGCCGGCGCTGCCGGCCTGCTCTGCGCTTCCATGCCGGAGAAATACGGCGGCTCCGGCGGTACCTTCGCGCATGAGAGCGCCATCATCGAGGCGATCGGCCATGTCGGCGTCGACGGCTTCGGCATCGGCCTGCACAATTCGATCGTCGCGCCCTACATCCTGCATTATGGCTCCGAGGAGCAGAAAGAGAAATGGCTGCCCAAGCTCGCGACCGGCGAGCTGATCGGCGCCATCGCGATGACCGAGCCCGGCGCCGGTTCCGACTTGCAGGGCGTCAAGACCCGCGCCGAGAAGGACGGCAACCATTACAAGATCAGCGGTTCCAAGACCTTCATCACCAATGGCCAACTCGCCAACCTGGTCATCGTGGTCACCAAGACCGATCCGGAACAGGGCGCCAAGGGCACCTCGCTGATCGTTGTCGAGACCGACGAGGTCGAGGGTTTCGAGCGCGGCCGCAACCTCGACAAGATCGGGCTCAAGGCCAACGACACGTCCGAGTTGTTCTTCAACGACGTGCGCGTGCCGACCTCGAACCTGCTTGGCCACGAGGAGGGCAAGGGCTTCGTCCAGTTGATGCAGCAATTGCCGCAGGAGCGGCTGCAGATCGGCACCGGGGCGATCGCCATGATCGAGCGGGCGCTGGCAATCACCATCGACTACGTCAAGGAACGCAAGGCCTTCGGCAAGGCGGTCATCGATTTTCAGAACACCCAGTTCAAGCTGGCCGAGCTGAAGACCGAGGCCACGATCGGCCGCGTCTTCTACAATGACTGCGTCGCCCGCCATATCGATGGCGGCCTCGACCCGGTGACCGCCTCGATGGCCAAATACTGGCTCAGCGACCTGCAGGGCAAAGTAGTCGACGAATGCCTTCAATTGCACGGCGGCTATGGCTACATGAATGAGTATCCGATCGCCCGCATGTACCGCGACGCTCGCGTCCAGCGCATCTACGGCGGCACCAACGAAATCATGAAATTGCTGATCGGGCGCTCTCTCTGAGCGCGGCGGCCGGCAAAGCCAAGGAGCACGAAAATGACTGAGGCTTATGTCTATGACGCCGTGCGCACGCCGCGCGGCAAGGGCAAGAAGGATGGCTCGCTGCACGAGGTGCCGGCGGTGCGGCTGGCCGCAAGGACGCTCGAGGCCCTGCGCGATCGCAACGGGCTCGACACCGGCAATGTCGACGACATCATCTTCGGCTGCGTCGACCCGGTCGGCGAGGCAGGCTCCGTCATTCCGCGCGCCGCCGCCTTCGAGGCCGGCTACGCGACCTCGGCGCCCGGCATGCAGATCTCGCGCTTCTGCGCCTCGGGTCTCGACGCCATCAATTTCGGCGCCGCCAAGATCGCGCAAGGGGCGGACGAGATCGTCATTGCCGGTGGCGTCGAATCCATGTCGCGCGTCGGCATGGGCATGTCCGGCGGTTCATGGTTCATGGACCCGTCCGTCGGCCTGCCCGGCTGGTTCGTGCCGCAGGGCATCTCGGCCGACCTGATCGCCACCAAATACGGGTTCAGCCGCGACGATGTCGATGCCTATGCGGTCGAGAGCCAGAAGCGCGCCGCAAAATCCTGGGCTGACGGCCGCTTCAAGAATTCGGTGATCCCGATCAAGGACCAGAACGGCCTGACCATCCTCGATCATGACGAGCACATGCGGCCTTCGACCGACATGCAGTCGCTGGCTTCGCTCAATCCGTCCTTCGTCATGCCCGGCGAGATGGGCGGCTTCGACGCGGTAGCCGTGCAGAAGCATCCGGAGGTCGAGGAGGTCAACCACGTCCATCACGCCGGCAATTCCTCCGGCATCGTCGACGGCGCGGCGGCTGTGCTGCTAGGCTCGAAAAGGGCCGGCAAGACAATGGGCCTCAAGCCGCGCGCGCGCATTCGCGCTTTCGCCAACATCGGCTCCGAGCCGGTGCTGATGCTGACCGGTCCGGTCGACGTCACCGAAAAGCTGTTGAAGCGCGCCAAGATGAAGCTGTCGGACATCGACCTGTTCGAGCTCAACGAGGCCTTCGCCTCCGTGGTGCTGCGCTACATGCAGGCCTTCGACATCCCGCATGACAAGATCAACGTCAATGGCGGGGCGATCGCCATGGGCCATCCGCTCGGCGCCACCGGCGCCATGATCCTCGGCACTGTGCTGGACGAGCTCGAGCGCCGCGACCTGAACACCGCGCTGGTCACGCTCTGCATCGGCGCCGGCATGGGCACCGCCACGATCATCGAACGCGTCTGACGGGGAGAGAAGAGATGACCTACACCAATTTTACCCTCGACATCGACGCCGACGGCATTGCGCTGGTCACCTGGAACATGCCGGACCGCTCGATGAACGTGTTCACCGAGGAGGTGATGCGCGAGTTGAACACCATCGTCGATCACGTTGCCGGCGATGCCGCCGTCAAGGGCGCGGTTATCACCTCCGGCAAGGACAGCTTCTCCGGCGGCGCCGACATCACCATGCTGCAGAAGATGCTGGCGACCTTCGCCGCCGAGAAGGAGCATGATCTCGACAAGGCGACCAGGGCGCTGTTCGACAATGCCGGCTATATGACCGGCCTGTTCCGCAAGATCGAGACGTGCGGCAAGCCGTTCGTGTCGGCGATCAACGGGACCTGCATGGGCGGCGCCTTCGAGATGTCGCTCGCCTGCCATGGCCGTGTCGCCGCCGATTCCGACAAGGTGAAGATGGCACTTCCCGAGGTGAAGATCGGCATCTTCCCCGGCGCTGGCGGCACCCAGCGCGTGCCGCGGCTGACCGACCAGCAGCAGGCGCTGCAGATGCTGACCAGTGGCCAGAACCTGACGCCGCAGAAGGCGAAGCAAATGGGCCTGATCCACGAGATCGCCGAGCCCTCCAAGCTCGTCGAGACCGCCAAGGCAATGATCAGGAACGGCCTGAAGCCGGTGGCGCCCTGGGACGAGAAGGGCTTCAAGCTGCCGGGCGGGCCGATCTATTCGGCGGCCGGCGCCAATCTCTGGCCGCCGGCGATCGCCATTCTGCGCCGCGAGACCTACGGCAATTATCCGGCCGCGGCGGCGATCCTGAAATGCGTCTATGAAGGCCTGCTGGTGCCTTTCGACACAGCGCTCAGGATCGAGCAGCGCTATTTCACCGAGATCATGCAGTCGAAGGAAGCGGCGGCTATGATCCGCTCGCTGTTCCTGTCGCTGCAGGAGTTGAATAAGGGCGCGCGTCGTCCGGCCGGCGTGCCGGATACCAAATTCAAGAAGATCGGCATCCTCGGCGCCGGCTTCATGGGTGCCGGCATCGCCTATGTCACGGCCAGGGCCGGTATTCCGGTGGTGCTGCTCGACCGCGATCTGCCGTCGGCCGAGAAGGGCAAGGCGCATTCCGACGGCCTGATGGCCGATCAGGTCAAGAAGGGGCGCGCCAAGCCGGAAGATAAGGACAAGCTTCTGTCGCTGATCACGCCCACGGCGGAAAATGCCGACCTTGCCGGCTGCGATCTGGTCGTCGAGGCGGTCTTCGAGGATTCGGGCGTCAAGAAGGAGGCCACCGAGAAGGCGGAGGCGGTGCTGAAGTCGTCGGCGATCTTCGCTTCCAACACCTCGACGATACCCATCACCGCACTGGCGAAGAACTCGGCGCGGCCGAAGAACTTCATCGGCATCCACTTCTTCTCGCCGGTCGACAAGATGATGCTGGTCGAGATCATCCTCGGCAAGAAGACAGGCGACAAGGCCTTGGCCGTCGCGTTCGACTTCGTGCGCGCCATCAAGAAGACGCCGATCGTCGTCAACGACACGCGCGGCTTCTATGTCAACCGCTGCGTGCTGCGCTACATGTCGGAAGCCTACAAGATGCTGATCGAGGGCGTCCCGGCGGCGATGATCGAGAATGCCGCCAAGGCCGCCGGCATGCCGGTCGGCCCGCTGGCGCTGACCGACGACACGGCCGTCGACCTTGCCCAGAAGATCATGAAGCAGACCATCAGGGATCTCGGTGAGAAGGCTGTCGACCCCAAGCAGATGGCGCTGATCAACACCATGGTCGACGCGCATGGCCGCTTCGGCCGCAAGAACGGCAAGGGTTTCTACGACTATCCGGCGAAACCCGCGAAAAAGAAGCTCTGGCCGGGCCTGAAGGACCTCTATCCGCAGCTGAAGCCCGAGAAGGTCGACTATGAGGAGCTGAAGGAGCGCCTGCTGGTCACCATCGCGCTGGAAGCGGCAAGGGTGATGGAAGAAGGCATCGTCACCGATCCGCGCGAAGCCGATGTCGGCTCGATCCTGGCTTTCGGCTTCGCGCCTTTCACCGGCGGCGCGCTGTCCTACATCGACGGCATCGGCGCCAAGCGCTTCGTCAAGATCGCCAAGGGGCTGCAGAAGAAGTATGGCGCCGAGTTCAAGGCGCCGAAGCTTCTACTCGACATGGCCGAGAAGGACGAGACCTTCTACCAACGCTTCGACCCCTACCAGAAGGGTGAGGTCAGAAAGGCGGCCTGACGAACGAACCCGGGATGTATGTCTGGGGGCGAATGGCCCGCACCGTGGCCACGGCGTCTAGCCGTGGCCCTTATCGGGTGGGCGATGAAAGCCGGCTGGCCTTTCGTTGCCTGCCGATCGACATCGATTTCAACCTGCATCTGAACAACGCCCGCTACATGATGCTGGCCGATCTTGGCCGCATCGACATCTTCCTGCGCGTCGGTCTCATCGCGCTGGCGCGCAAGAATGGCTGGGCGCCGATGATCGGTGGGCTGCAGGTGGCCTATGTGCGCGAGATCAAGCTGTGGCGCCGCTTCGAGGTGGTGTCGTCGATCGGGACCTGGGAAGGCACGTCGGTCATCGGCAGGCACCGTTTCGTCCTGGATGGCGGCGAGACGGCGGCGCTGATCCTGACCACCGGTGGCGTCTACGACCGCGGCGGTCGCCGCTTCCTCGACATCGACGAGGTCGTTGCGGCGCTCGGCTACTCCGCCAGTCCACGCCCGCCGACCGAGGCCGAGCGGGCGTTCATGCTGTCGCACCGGAATTTGCGCGAGCAGGCCAAAAAGGTCTGATCGGGTCAGGCCGGCCTGCCGAGCAGAAAGTCGGTCACCTCATCTGAAAAGACCATCAGCCCGTCTTCAAAGGCGACGGTCCGCCTGCCTTGGGGATCCGGCCGCCCGGACGGCATTCCGTGCGCCAAAAGCGCCTCGGCGCAACCGACCCAGTCGCCATCGCTTTCGGGCTCGTTGACGGAAGCCCAGCCGAGCGTCCCACGCACATCGCTGCCGAAGCCATGCTGCTCTTTCCAGTCCGCGCCGTGTTCGAGCAGGAAGCGCGCGAGGTCGGCGTCGCCGTGAAAGACGGCATGGTTCAGCGCCGAGGCGTCCCAGTCGCCGCCGCGCCGGGCAACCGGCCAGCCGAGCCTGACCATCACCTTCACCGCGTCTCGGCAGCCCTGTGCGGCAAGCTCGGGCAGCAGCCGCAACTGCTGACCCGACAGCGACTCCGGCAGGTCTGGCCGGCGGGCCTTGATCTTGCTGGCCGTCGCCTCGTCACCGGCCGCGCAGGCGGCGACGAACCGCTCCTCGTCGGGCAGCGGTTCGTCGTCTCCCGGTTGCCGCAGCAGCGCAGCGACGTCCGGCAGGCCGAAGCGCAGTGCGACCCGGTAGGCGCTTAGGCCTTCAGGCGTCCGCGCCGACGCATCGGCGCCGGCCGCAAGCAGGGCTTCGATATGCGCCGGCGAGCGGCGGCGGCGGATTGCCCACAGAAGCGGCCTGCCCCAATCAGAGGTCGGCTGGCTTCCGGCTGGCTCGTTCGGATCGGCATCCGGCGCGGCGAGCAGCAGTCTCAGCGCCTCCAGGCTATCGAGATCCAGGACACGATAAAGCGCGTTCGAACGCATGACGCGGGCTCCAGCTGCGAGCAGCAGCCGCGTGCAGGCCGGGTTCTCGAGCGAGTGATAGAGCGACTCGCCATCGTTCGGATCGGCACCGGCATCGAGCAACAGCTCCGTCATAACCGGATCGTGGTTCTGGCCGGCCGCGCCGTAGAGCGCCGACAGCCTGTATTCGTCCGAGGGCTTCTCCAGCGAGGCCGGCGGCCAGCGGCTGCCAACCGTCTGATTGGGATCGGCGCCGGCCTCGATCAGCAATCTGGCGGCGGTGTGAAGCGCGTCGCGAAAGCGCGGCAGCCGCACCAGGCTGGAATGGGTAACCGCCACCAGCGGCGGCAGGTCGAGTGGGCCGCCCGGGAGGTTGACCCAGCCGGCGTCCCGCTTAGTCGCATCCCGCAGGATCGCTTCGTCTCCAATCGCGCAGGCCACATACACGTCGCCTCGGACGAGATCGGGATGTTGTTCGATCAAGCGTGCGGCGGCAGCAGGGCTCGCCCGGTTGGTGCTGCCGCTTATGTCTCCGGCATAGACGAGCCCCGCCCAGTTGCGGATCGAAGCGGCGCGGTCGGCGCCGTAGGCGCGCTGCGCGATGACAAAGCTGCTCAGGTCGCGCCAGGAAGGGAAGCTATATTCGCGCGCCAGGCAAGACTGGGCGTCATGCAGGCGCAGGGCGAGCGCCGCGATGGTCGCATCGTCTTTGTCCGTCGCCGAGGGTAGCGCTTGGCGAAAACGGGCGAGTGCGTCCGCTTCGCCGCGCCGATAGGCCGCGAGCAGATCCTTGGCCTGTTTCTTCAACAGGTCGAGATTGGGACGGTTGGGGAGTTGGCTCATGAAAACCTCCGTGCGTTGTTCGCCGAAGGTCCGCAAATCCGGCTGCACAAAGGTTTGGCTGTCAGCTCATCGAAGCAAGTGGGTTCAACCCTTCCCGCGGACCCGGATGCGGCCTGCACCGCGGTTCGACCATAAAATCATTCGGTCTTCGGGGTCAATTGGCCGTGCCAGACCAGCTCACCCTTTTGCGCGCCGGCGGATCACTTCTATTCTTCGGTCCATCGCTACCGGTGGACAACGCTGCGGTCGCGCGCTAGACAGGTCGAGGCATTTTTTCCTGTTTTGAAGGAGAGTGCGCGTGCTTTCACACGACCGCGTCTGGGCCGCAATCGACGCTCTTGCAGAGCGCTATTCGCTGTCGGCCTCCGGCCTCGCCCGGCGCGCTGGTCTCGATTCGACGGCGTTCAACAAGTCGAAGCGTCTGTCGTCGGACGGCCGGCCGCGCTGGCCCTCGACAGAATCGCTGGCCAAGATCATCGAGGCCACCGGCGCTTCGCTCGAGGAATTCACCGGGCTGGTCGAAGGGCGCGTCGGCGCCGCTATCGCCCGACAACGCAGCGCCGTCCCGTTGCTTGGCTTCGCCCAGGCCGGCGCGGGGGGCTTCTTCGACGATGCCGGTTATCCGGCAGGGCAGGGCTGGGATCTGGTCGAGCTTCCGGCGCGGGCGACCGAGACGTCATACGCGCTGCAGGTGCAGGGCGATTCCATGCTGCCGCTCTACCGCAATGGCGATGTGCTGATCGTCGAACCCGGCGCGCCGACGCGCAAGGGCGACCGCGTCGTCGTAAAGACCACCGCCGGCGAGGTCATGGCCAAGGTGCTCGACCGGCAAACGGTGAAATCGATCGTGCTGGTTTCGCTCAACCCCGCTCACCCGGACCGGGACATCCCGACGCGCGATATCGAATGGGTGGCGCGCATCGTCTGGGCGAGCCAGTAGGCCCGGGCTGGTGCGGCTCCTTCACACAACCCTGGCGGTTCTGGCGATTCCGGCTATGGCGGCGCTCGTCATTGCCGGCGGCCGCGTGGTCAAAGGCCATGAGAGCGTGATCGCCGTGGACCAGATCGATCCGGCCGCGATCGCCGATCCGGGGGCCGATACGCCGCCGCGGGAGCCGGCGACCTCTGCCATTCCCGCGCCCGCCGCTCCGCAGCCGCCGAAGCCGCCTGTCCACTCGAGGGCCATTGATCCCGAAATGGTGGCGCCGCCTGCCCTCACAGACAACGAGCTCGAACGGGTGGAACCGCGCGCGCCACTCGGCGATCTGGCGCTGGCCGGGCCGCCCAAGCCGCCGAAAGTAAAGATGCCGGGCGACTGGAACGGCACCAAGCTCTTCCAGCCGGTCGCCACGGCCGCCGGGCTGATCGAGGCAAAGGGCTACGCCGTCGCCGTGTCCGGCGTGGATGTCGTCAAGGCGGACGAAACCTGCAGCGACGATGGCAAGGCATGGGCTTGCGGCGCGCGCGCCAGGACAGCCTTCCGCGCCTTCCTGCGCGGCCGGGCGTTAGCCTGCAAGGTGCCGCCGGAAGGCGGCCGCGACACCATTTCCGCCGAATGCCATATCGGCAACCAGGACATCGGCCAGTGGCTGGTCGAGAACGGCTGGGCGCGCGCCGCGCAAGGCGGCCCCTATGTCGATGCCGAGAACAAGGCCCGTGCCGCAAAGAAGGGCATTTTCGGCCAGGCGCCGGACCTCGACGGCTTGCCGGCGCTGCCGGCAGCATCGCAACCGGCGCCTGTGGCGCCGGATTCGATCCTGCCGGCGGAAGGCGGCGCCGTTACGCCGCCAACTGACCAGCCAGCGCCCGCCCAATAAGCGCGCGCGTCTCGGCAATGCCATAGAGCGCCGCGAACGAGCCGAAGCGCGGCCCGCGCTCCTGGCCGATCAACACCTGGTAGATCATCTGGAAGAAGGCGACCGACACGCCGGGCCCGCCTTCCGGGCTCTGCTTGGAATGGTCCTGGTAGCGTTCGATGCGGCGCGCGACATTGAGCGCGGCGTTCTGGATCGCCTCGCTGTCGGCGCCTTGCGGCAGCGCGCCGAGTGCCTCGGAAAGCTTGCCCAGCGCCTCGCGCTCCACCTCGTCGGCGGCGCGGTAGACCTTGGTCGGCTTCACGAAGTCGTCGAAATAGCGGATGGCGTATCCGGTCAGCCGGTCGAGCTCCGGATGCGTCTTCGGTGCCACGCCCGGCGCATGGCGCGAGATGAAGCCCCACAGCACCGCCTTGTCATGCGCGTTGGAAGCGCTGACCAGGTTGAGCAGCAGCGCGAACGGCACCGGCAGGTCGATGGCCGGTGGATTGCCGTCATGCATGTGCCAGACCGGATTGCCGAGCCGCTCCTTCCAGTCCTGGCGCGGGTAGGCGGAGAGGAAGGAATAATATTCGTCCACCGCCTTAGGGATGACGTCGAAATACAGCTTCTTCGCCTGCCGCGGCCGCTGGTACATATAAAGGCCGAGGCTTTCCGTCGGCGCGTAGGTCAGCCATTCGTCGATGGTCAGGCCATTGCCCTTCGACTTCGAGATCTTCTGGCCTTCCTCGTCGAGGAACAGTTCGTAGACGAAATGCTCCGGCGCGCGTCCGCCGAGGATGTTGCAGATGCGGTCATAGATCACGGCGTTGGTCTGATGGTCCTTGCCGAACATCTCGAAATCGACGCCGAGCGCTGCCCAGCGCATGCCGAAGTCCGGCTTCCACTGCAGTTTCACATGGCCACCGGTCACGGGCAGCGTCGTCTCGGTGCCTTCATCGTCGAACGTGACTGTGCCGGCCTTGGCGTCGACATGCTTCATCGGCACGTAGAGCACGCGTCCGCTCTTCGGCGAGATCGGCAGGAACGGGCTGTAGGTCGCCTGGCGCTCCGGCCCGAGCGTCGGCAGCATCACGCCCATGATCTCGTCGTAGCGGTCGGCGGCGCGCAACAGCACCTCGTCGAAACGGCCGGCCTTGTAGTACTTCGTCGCGCTGGCGAACTCGTAGTCGAAGCCGAACGTGTCGAGGAAGCGGCACAGCATCGCATTGTTGTGGTCGGCGAAGCTCGCATGGTCGCCGCCGAACGGATTGGGCACCGACGTCAGCGGCATATGCAGATAGGGTTCGAGCGCTGCGCGATCCGGGACGCTTTCCGGGATCTTGCGCATGCCATCCATATCGTCGGAGAAGCACAAAAGCTTGGTCTTGACCTTGTCTCCGGTCAGCACCCGGAAGGCGTGGCGCACCATGGTCGTGCGCGCCACCTCGCCGAAGGTGCCGATATGCGGCAGGCCGGACGGTCCGTAGCCGGTCTCGAACAGGACGGTCTCGGGAAAGTCTTTGCCCTTGTATCGCGCGATGATCTTCTTTGCTTCCTCGAACGGCCAGGCCTTGCTCTCGGCCGCCGCGGCAAGCATCTCGGGATTGAGATCGATGATGTTTGATCCCGTCATGTCAAAAATTCCAGTCATGGCCGTCTTCGCGGCGGATATGATTTTCAACCGGTCTCTAGGCGCGCGAGACCGGAGCGTCAACGATTTGCGGTGGTTTTCCTTGCGGCGTCATAATGGTGTTCCTACGTTGAAGCGGGATTATCCCGTGCATGTCGCCCCAAAGTGCCTCGCGGATTGGCGGAAACGACATGCACGCATCCAGGAGTTTTGAATGCCTTTGCTGAGCCCGCACGAAGCCCTGATCCACCTGATGGTCATCACGTCGGCGTCCGATCGCGACATGACCGATGTCGAGCTGACGCGGATCGGCGACGTCGTCCGCTCCTGGCCGGTGTTCGTCGACTTCAACCAGGATAGGCTGGTTCAAGTGGCGCAGGCCTGCCAGAAGGCGCTGCATGAGAAGGACGGGCTGGAAGGCGTGCTGGCGCACGTCGCCGAAGCGCTGCCGGAGCGGCTGCGCGACACCGCTTACGCCGCCGCTTTCGAGGTCGCCGCCGTCGATCTCGAAATGCGCATGGAGGAGGTCAGGGTGCTGCAACTGATCCGGCTCAAGCTCGATCTCGACACGCTGACGGTGGCCGCGATCGCGCGCGCGGCCAAGGCGCGACTGCGCACGCTCACCTAGAGCAAGTCCGGGAAAAGTGTGAAGCGGTTTTCCGTTAGGAGTTGTGTCAAATCAAAGGGATAGAGCGGTTTGCCGTTTCGATCAAACGGTGAGCCGCTCTAGAAAAAGCTGACGGGGAAGTAGCGCAGATAGAACTCGGCGAAGGTGCCCTTGATCGAGATTTCCTGCAGCGCGTAGTCGAAGGCCGCGGCAAGTGCGGTGTCGCTCTTGCGGGTGGCGATCGCCATGCCCGCGCCCAGATATTCCGGCGCCAGATACGGACCGCCGGCAAACCGGCAGCAGCCGGCGGCATCGGAGCCGCCCAGCCAGAAGGCGAAGCGCATGCCGTCGCCGAAGGCGGCGTCGATCTTGCCGGCCTTGAGATCGGCATAAAGGCCCTCGGGCTTGTCGAAGGTCACGACCTGCACGGTGTTGAAATAGTCGCGCAGCATTTTTTCATGCGCGGAGCCGGCGACGACGCCGACCCGCTTGCTGCGCAGCTTGTCGAGGATCGGCTCGGCGAAGGCCTTCGCCTTCGGCATGATGAAGCGCGCAGGGAACTGCATATAGGAGCGCGAGAAGGCGTATTTCTCGCGGCTCTCCGGCGTCGCGGCGATGCCGGCAATAATCGCCTCGCCCTCGCCCTTCTGGAGGGCATCCTCCAACTCGTTCCACGGCAGCGCCTGCACCTGGCATTTCTCGGCGACGCCCAATTCCGCGCAGATCGCCCGTGCCAGATCGATGTGGAAACCGGACAGGCGGCCCGAGCCGTCGAGGAAGTTGAAGGGTGGAAAATCGGTGGTGGTGAGGAATCTGAGCCGCGGCAGTGCGGAGAGGTCGGGTTTCGGCAGCCGCTCCTTGGCATCCCACAGCACTGGCACCTGCGGCTCCGCTGCCTGAGTCGCGCCGGCAAAGGGCAACGCGCCGGTCAGTACGGACATCAGGGTCAGAAATATCCACCGCAACATCACGATATAGCTCCGCCCAGACAGCTTCCTTGGCTTTTCGTATGAAAACGGGGCAGACACAACGGTTTTTGATTTCAAGCGGCCAAATTAGGCGTATGGTTTAGAGCGTTTGCATGTGACCTCGCGCGCCGGAAGAGGGGGAAGCTACCGGTTTGTAGAGGAGATTGCGATCCGGGGTTGATGACGAAGAGCGGTTCGGGCATCTACCGTCGGTAACGAAAAAGCAGAAGCAACATGGGGTAGATGTTGCCATGGGCCTGTTCGACAGAACTCTGGAATACATAGACCAGTTGCAGGACGCTGGCACCGCGGCAGCGGTTTGCGAAAGGCTGCTGGGTGTCACTTCGAACTTCGGGCTGACGGCCCTGATGGCGGGAACCGTGCCGCAGCCGGGCACGCCACGCGGCCGGCAGAAGCAGCACGTTCTGCTTTGCGATTGGCCCGGTGATTGGCTCGAGCGTTACGTGGCGCGCAACTATGTCGACCACGATCCGGTTGTCAGCCACATGAAGCAGCTTCAGGCGCCGTTCCAATGGCGGGATGCTTCCAAGAACGCCGTGATCGACAAGAGCAGCGACGAAGTCATGGGCGACGCGCGCGAGTTCAAGCTGCGCGACGGCCTGGCGTTTCCGCTGGTCACGCTCGACGGCCAGATCGTCATGGTCTCGCTGGGCGGCGAGTCCGTCGAACTGTCGGATGCCGAATTCGGAATGGTCTCGCTGGCGTCGACCTACGCGATCGGCCGCGCCATGCAACTGCACACCAAGGCCGACAACATCATCGATCACATTGAATTGACGCCGCGCGAGCGGGAATGCCTGCAATGGGCGGCTGTCGGCAAGTCCGAGTGGGAGATTTCGCAGATTCTCGGCATCTCGGAGCACACCTCCGAGAAACACCTTCTTAATGCCAAGAGCAAACTGGGCGCTGCCAACCGTGTACAGGCAGTCGCCGAGGCGATTAGACGCGGCTATATTAGCTAGGTCGGCGTGCGGCCTAGAAATTCTTGCCCACGCGATTGCATAAAATTTTCAGAAAATCCGACGTATCTTCCTCTTAAGCCTCAAGACGGCTAATGCTTTCTTAACGCCAAAAGCAACGGGGCGTTGCCAACTGCGTACAGGTAGTCGCGGAGGCGATTATGCGCGGCTATATTAGCTAGGTCGGCCGGTGCCGACCTAGAAATTCTTGCCTACGCGATCGCGTAATGTTTTCGGGAAAGCCCGGCCGTATCTTCCTCTTAAGCCCAGGAGACGGCTAATGCTTTTTTCCCTTACCACTCAGGAATTGATGGAACGCCCCGACCTTTGGGAAGCGGTTCATCGCCTGCGTCATAAGATCTTCGTCGAGGAGATGGGATGGACCGATCTCGATCGGCCGGACCAGCTCGAGATCGACCAGTTCGACCATGACAAGGCAGAACACCACCTCGTCATCCGCAATGGCGAGCTTGCCGGCTACCAGCGCATGCTGCCGACGACACGGCCGCACCTTCTGACGGACGTGTTGTCGGATCTCTGCGAGGGGCAGTCCCCCTCGGGGCCGAATGTCTGGGAGCTGACCCGCTATGCGGTGGCACCGGGTTTTCGCGACGGCAAGCGGGGCGTCTCGACTGTCGGCACCGAACTGATCGCTGGCTTCGTCGAATGGGGCCTGAAGCGCAACGTCAACCAGGTCATCATCGAGTTCGAGCCGATGTGGGTGTTGCGGGCGCTGCAACTGCACTTCCTGGCACAGCCGCTTGGCTACCAGCGCACTTACGGCAACCAGCAGGTCGTGGCGACGCTGCTCACCTTCACCGAGCATACGCTCGATACCGTGCGAGCCCGCCGCAACCACTTCCTGCCGGTGCTGAACCGGGGCTATCCCGGTCTGCTCGGCCTGAAGCAGGCTTCGTGATGGAGGCGGTCATGAGTTTCCATCCCGAACCTGAACTGCGCGGCCATACGCTGGTCGTCACGGTGTCCTCGCATGACGGCCGGCCGGTGCTCGACAGGCACGCCTATGCGAGCCTTGCCAGGACCTTCCACGAAGCCGCCGTCAATGACGACGTCCGCGTCGTCATGCTGCGTGGCCTCGCCGGATGTTTCTGCCTTGGCGGCGACTTCTCGGAGTTCCTCGACGCCACCAAGCACCGAGAGCTGATCGCCGCTGTCACCGACATGTTCCGCATGCTGGCGACCTTCCCCAAGCCGGTGCTCGCCTGTGTCGACGGCGATGCCGTCGGCGTCGGCTGCACCATCCTGTTCCACTGCGACATGGTGATCGCTTCGAAGGGCAGCACCTTCAGGGTGCCGTTTGTCGACTTCGGCCTGGTGCCGGACGCGGCGACCAGCATCCTGGCGCCCCAGAAGCTCGGCTATGCCGGCGCCTTCCGCTTCTTCTGCCTGGGCGACACGCTCGGGGTCGAGGACGCCAGGGCGCTCGGACTGGTGGGCGAAATCGTGACGGAAGGCAGCGCGGAGGAGGCTACCCTGGCGAGAGCGAAACAGCTCGCCAAGAAGCCGGTCGCCGCACTGCTGCAGACGCGGAGCCTGCTCAAGGGCGATACGGACGTGTTGTGCGACCGCATCGACCACGAGATCACCCTGTTCCAACAGGCGCTTCAGGATGACGCCACGCTGAAGCGGCTGCAACGGATCGCTCGCCTGGCCGCCTGATCGACAATCTCAGCGCCGCGCGGGCCGAAAGGCGCGCGGCGCTGCAATCCGCGGTCTAGTCCTTCAGGAACTCCGGCCCTTCGCCGATGATCTTCTTGTCGAGCTTGCCGACGGCATCTAGATCGCGGCCGTCATAAGGCAGCGACAGAAGGATACGCTGGATCACCGCAAGCCGGGCTCGGCGCTTGTCGTTGGCGCGCACGACGATCCAGGGCGAGAACTCCTTGTGCGTGCGGTCGATCATCTGGTCGCGTGCCTTGGTGTAGTCGTCCCATTTGCCGACGCCGGCGATATCGATCGGCGAGAACTTCCAGTTCTTCAGCGGCGACCAGCGGCGGTCATGGAACCGTTCGAGCTGCGTCTCGCGGCCGATGTTCAGCCAGAATTTGAAGAAGTGAATCCCCTCGTTGCAGATCATGCGCTCGAAATGCGGCGTCTCGTCGAGGAATTTCTCGTGCTGTTCCGGCGTGCAGAAACCCATGACCGGCTCGACACCGGCGCGGTTGTACCAGGAGCGGTCGAAGGTGACGAATTCGCCCGAGGTTGGGAAATGATCGACATAGCGCTGGTAATACCATTGCCCCGTCTCGGTCGGCGTCGGCTTCGTCAGCGCCACGTTGCGCGCCGTGCGAGGGTTCATGTACTGCCGCAGCACGAAGATCGTGCCGCCCTTGCCGGCCGCGTCGCGCCCCTCGAACAGCGCCATCACCCGCTTGCCGCTCGCCTGCAGCCAGGCCTGCGCCTTGACCAGTTCGATCTGCAGCCGTTCGAGCTCCTTTTCGTAGTCTTCGCCCTTCATCTTCTTGTCGTACGGATAGCCGCCGGCGGTCAGTTTGTTGTCCTCGATCCAGTCCGGAAGCACTGGATTGTCGATGTCGAATTCGCGCTCCTTGTCGCCGACCTTGATCTTGATCGGTGCCGCGGCCGGCAATGCTTCAGCCGTTTCCTTGGCTTTTTTCATCCAGACGAACCTTTCCAGTTTGCGGACTCATGCTATGGAGCCTGTGCAGCGTAGCGCGCCCATCCGGGCGCAAACACGCCGTAGCATTTTGATTTTGCGCATGAACCTTCGCGAAAATCGATCCTGATTTTCAGGGCCTCATGCGCCAGGCCAGTCCAGCCGGTCGCTGATCGGTCGACGAGATGCGGGGTAGCGCGGGCCTATGGCAGAGACGGGCGCGGGGCAAGGAAGCAAGGGGCAAGCCCTGGCGGCGCGGCTTTGGCGCAATCGCTGGCTACTTGCCGCTGGCGTTGTCGCGGTCGTTGCCGTCTATTATTTCGCCGGCGCCTCCGCCTATGTGCCGCTGCTGGCCCTGGCCGCATTGGCGATCGCGGCGATGCTGCCTGCCGATGCCGAGCGCCGCTCGGCCGATACGGCCGCCGCGATCGAGGCCAGCGGGCTGCAAAGGCTTTCCGGCGAGTATCTGGCGGCCGCAGTCGCCGATCCGCTGATCATCTTCGACCATTCCGCCACCATGGTTCATGCCAACGCCGCCGCCTTCGCCGCCTTCGGCGGGCTGGCGCCGGGCATGTCTTTAGCGTTGAAGTTCCGCGCGCCGGAAATGCAGTCGCTGCTGGACAGCATCTTGTCGGGGCGGGTCGCCGCCGATGCGGTCGACTACACCGAGAAGCTGCCGGTGGAACGGACATACCGGGTCAGCGCGTCCACGGTCGGCCATGCCACCGGCCTCTATGTGCTGGTGTTCAAGGATCAGAGCGAGACGCGCCGCATCGATCGCATGCGGGCCGACTTCATTGCCAATGCCAGCCACGAGCTGCGCACGCCGCTCGCCTCGATCGCCGGCTTTATCGAGACGCTGCGCGGGCCGGCGCGCAATGACCCGGCGGCCCACGACCAGTTCCTGCAGATCATGCAGAACCAGACCGGCCGCATGGCCCGCCTGATCGACGACCTGCTGTCGCTGTCGCGACTGGAGATGAAACCCTATCTAAGGCCGGGCACGGAGGTCGATCTTCGCCAGACGATCGACAGCGTCATCGACTCGCTCGGGCCGCTGGCCGCCGAGAACGGCATCGTCATCGAACGGGAGTTCGCCAATGGGCGGCCTGTCGTTCCCGGCGACCGCGACGAACTGTTCCAGGTCTTCGAGAACCTCTTGGAGAACGCCTGCAAATACGGTCAGTCGGGCGGGCACGTCACCGTATCGATTGCCGGTGCAGAGGACGCTCAACAGCCGGGCTTCGACGTCACGATCAGGGACTACGGCCCGGGCATCGCCGAGGAACATATCCCGCGCATCACCGAACGCTTCTACCGCGTCGACGTCGAAAACAGCCGCACCCAGAAAGGCACCGGGCTTGGCCTTTCGATCGTCAAGCATATATTGACCCGTCATAACGCAAGATTGTCGATCAAGTCGGAAGTCGGCAAGGGCGCGGCGTTCACGGTTCATTTGCCGGCTCGCTGATCGTGTACCGGTTGCCAACCGGGATTTTCTTCTTTCTGTCACGCGGTTCGCGTATCAGCGACAGATCGAGGGAACGCACCAGCCGGCGCAAACCGGGAAGGCATGTCCATGCAGTCCGTCCATATCGTCAGTGCCTATGATGAAGAGCTGAAATTCCTGACGAAGCGCATCGCCGTGATGGGTGGCCATGCCGAGCGCATGGTCGAGCAGGCGGTCGCGGCCCTAGTGAACGCCGACCATGGCCTCGCCCAGAAGGTCATCCAGGACGATCTCGTCCTCGACGAGGGACAGCGCGAGATCGACGACAAGGCCATCATCATCATCGCCAGGCGCCAGCCGATGGCGACGGATCTTCGCGAGATCGTCGGCGCCATCCGCATCTCGGCCGATATCGAGCGTGTCGGCGACCTCGGCAAGAACGTCGCCAAGCGCGTGGCCTCTGTCGACGGCCGCCAGCCGAACAGCCTTTTCCGCGGTCTGGAGGCCCTTGCCGACCTGGCGCTGACGCAGCTCAAGGAAGTGCTCGACGTCTACGCCTCGCGCTCGGTCGAGAGGATCGGCCTCGTGCGCGACCGGGACGACCAGATCGACGCCATGTATACCTCGCTGTTCCGCGAGCTTTTGACCTACATGATGGAAGATCCGCGCAACATCACGCCCTGCACGCATCTTCTGTTTTGCGCCAAGAACATCGAGCGCATCGGCGACCATGCGACCAACATCGCCGAGACCATCTACTACATCGTCACCGGAGACCAGATGCCCGCCGACCGGCCGAAGGGCGACAAGACCGACAAGGTCGTTCTCCCGGGCATCGTCCCGGCTAAGTGAATTCAGGCCACTCGAACGGTTTTCTGATTTAGGCTAAGCTCTTCCAGGTACGGCGATTTGTCAGTCGCAGTCTCGGGAGGTTTGCGATGGAACAAGTTCGAAACCTGACCCCGGCCCCACAGCCAATGTCGGGCATCATAGCGTCCAGCGTCTATTCGGGCGGCAAGCGCGTCGCCGACATCGAGGTCGAACAGGCCGGCGAATGGGCGGCAAGACCCGGCCATGTCGTCTGGATCGGCCTGCTCGAGCCCGATCGCAACCTTCTGCTCAGGGTGCAGGCGCAATTCCACCTGCATGACCTGGCGATCGAGGATGCCGAGCATCCGCATGCGCGCCCGAAGATCGAGCAATATGGCGACGCCCTGTTCATCGTCGCCCGCACCGCGCAATTGATCGACGGCCGCGTCACCTTCGGCGAAACGCATCTGTTCGTCGGCACCGGCTACATCGTCAGCGTCCGGCACGGCCCGTCGACCTCCTACGCCGCCGTGCGCCAGCATTGGGAAAGCTGCCCGCATTCGCTCGCCAAAGGCGAGGACTTTGTCCTTTACGCCATCCTCGATTTCATCGTCGACAACTACATGCCGGTGCTGGAGCAGATCGAGGACGAGGTCGAGGCGATCGAGGACAAGGTGCTTTTAAAGCCGATGACCGGTTCCGATATCGAGCGGCTTTACATGTTGCGCCGGGATCTGTTGCGGCTGCGCAATGCAGCCTTGCCGCTGGTGGAGGTCTGCCGTCGGTTGACCAGCGCCGACCTGCCGCAGATCCATGCCGCCATGCATCCGTTGTTTCGCGACGTGACCGACCACATCCGCACCGTACAGGAAAAGATCGACAGCCTGCGCGAGGTGCTGGCCTTCGCTTTCGAAGCCAGCCTTCTTGTCGGGCAGAGCCAGGAAACCGCGATCTCCAAGAAGCTCGCCTCATGGGCCGCCATTCTGGCGGTGCCCACGGCCTTCGCCGGCATCTACGGCATGAACTTCTCCGACATGCCGGAACTGAAGATGGAATATGGCTATCCCGCCGTGCTGGTGGCGATCGCGCTGATCTGCACGTTCCTGTACTGGCGGTTCAAGAAGAACGGGTGGCTGTAAGAGAGTCGGTGGAAATTAGTGAGTAGTGAAACAGCGCTCTGTGCGCCCATTTTCCTACTCACTACTCACTCCTTAGCGGCTCCTGCGCCGATCCCCCGCCGGCTGGAACGCCACGCGGGAGTGGTATTTGCAGTACGGTCCCGTTTCGCCGGCGTCGTTGCCGCAGAAGTTGAAATCTTCCGACAGCGGATCGCCGTTCGGCCATTTGCATGTGCGCTCGGTCAGTTCGACGAGCTGCAATCTGCGCGAGATCGGCACGACGACGTTCTCGACCGGGCGGATATAGTGCCGCGCCACCGGTTCGGCGTCGAACTGTATCTGCAGCGCCGTTGCACCGACGGAGGACGTCACATGGCGAGAAGCGCTTGCGGCGCGGGACACCGATTTCTGCATCGAGGCGCCCTGCACCGTCTTTTTCTGCCGCGCCGGGGCGGCCGTCGCGCGGCCGCGGCCCGACAATTTCAGGCGATGCACCTTGCCGATGACGGCGTTGCGGCTCACTCCGCCAAGCTGCGCGGCGATCTGGCTTGCGCTCAGACCCTCCGACCACAGTTTCCTGAGAAGTTCTACCCGCTCGTCAGTCCAGTTCATGGGGCCGCGCTCCTGTGAAGCGTGCGGTAGTCAGAATCCGTTCCCGACCCGGCTCTCGCCGGGCAAACAACACCACATATACCGGGTGATCTAGGTCCGCCGCACGAAATCTAGTTATTTCTCTACTACAAATACCTTATGCGCTGACTCGGTGACAAGAGTCCCCAGGGCAACACGATTCGGTTTTTTCGGTTTTCCCCAACTTGCCGCTCTATTCATGAGCCGGCGTGGCGCCAGGGGCTTGCCACGCGCTTCTGCGTGACGTTTTCGTTGACTTCATGGCCGAAAAACATCATAAGCCGCAAAGGCCGCCGCATTGGCGGCTTTTTTGATTTCCGGTTCCGGAGACGCATATAATGAGCGGTTCGGCGCTTTACGAGACCTTTGCTCGCGCACCCCTGGCTTTCGACCGCGGGGAGGGGACCTGGCTGGTCACCGACAAGGGCGAGCGATATCTCGACTTCGCGGGCGGCATCGCGGTGAATTCGCTGGGTCACAGCCATCCGCACCTGGTCGCGGCGCTCACCGAGCAGGCCGCCAAGCTTTGGCACGTCTCCAATCTCTATGAGATCCCGGAACAGCGCCGGCTGGGCGAGCGGCTGGCCGATGCGACCTTTGCCGACAAGGTGTTCTTCACCAACTCGGGCGCCGAGGCGCTGGAATGCGCCATCAAGACGGCGCGTCGCTATCAGTTCGTCAAGGGCCATCCCGAGCGCTTCCGCATCATCACCTTCGAGGGCGCCTTCCACGGCCGCACGCTGGCGACGATCGCCGCCGGCGGTCAGTTCAAATATCTCGAAGGCTTCGGCCCGAAGGTCGAGGGCTTCGACCAGGTGGCTTTCGACGACATCGATGCCGCCGAAAAGGCGATCACGCCGGAGACCGCGGCGATCCTGATCGAGCCGGTGCAGGGCGAGGGCGGCATACGCCCGGTGCCGACGCATTCGCTGAAGCGGCTGCGCCAACTCTGCGACAAGCACGGCTTGCTGTTGATCTTCGACGAGGTCCAGTGCGGCATCGGCCGCACCGGCAAGCTGTTCGCGCATGAATGGACAGGCGTCACGCCCGATCTGATGGCAATCGCCAAGGGCATCGGCGGCGGCTTTCCGATGGGCGCCTGCCTTGCCACCGACGAGGCGGCGACCGGCATGACCTCCGGCGTGCATGGCACCACCTTTGGCGGCAATCCGCTGGCTATGGCGGTCGGCAACGCCGTGCTCGACGTGGTGCTCGCCGACGGCTTCCTCGAGGACGTGCAGCGCAAGGCGCTGCTCTTGAAGCAGGGTCTGGCCGGAGTTGTCGACGAATTTCCCGATGTCATCGAAGGCATCAGGGGAACCGGCCTGATGCTAGGCCTGAAATGCGCCATGCCCAACACCAAGGTGAACATGGCGCTGCGCGACCAGCACCTGCTTGCCGTGCCGGCGGGCGACAACGTCATCCGTCTCCTGCCGCCGCTCACTGTCACCGACGAGGAAATCGGCGAGGCGCTGGAGCGCATCCGCGGCGGCGCCAAGGGCCTGACCGACGCGATAGCGGCCGAAGCCGCGAAATAATTCTGGAACCCGTGCCGATGAGTGTTCGCCACTTCACCGATCTATCCGCCGTTTCCGCCGGCGACCTGCGCGTCATGCTCGACGATGCGGTGGCGCGAAAGACCAGGCTCAAGGCCGGTGAGCGTTCAAAGCCGCTCGATGGCAAGGTGCTGGCGATGATCTTCGACAAGCCGTCGACACGCACGCGCGTGTCCTTCGACGTCGGCATGCGCCAGCTCGGCGGCGAGACCATCATGCTGACCGGCACCGAGATGCAGCTCGGCCGCTCGGAAACCATCGCCGACACGGCTAAAGTGCTGTCGCGTTATGTCGACGCCATCATGATCCGCACCACATCGCATGACCGGCTGCTGGAACTCACCGAGAACGCCACCGTTCCGGTCATCAACGGGCTAACCGACGACACGCATCCCTGCCAGCTCATGGCCGACATCATGACCTTTGAGGAGCATCGCGGTCCGGTGACGGGCAAGACCTTCGCCTGGACCGGCGACGGCAACAATGTGCTGCATTCGCTGCTGGAAGCCTCGGCGCGGTTCCGTTTCAACCTCAATGTCGCGGTGCCGGAAGGCAGCGAGCCTTTCGGGAAATATGTCGACTGGTCGAAGGCCAACGGCGGCAAGGTTCGCTTTTCCAGGTCCGCCGAAGACGCCGTCGACCAGGCCGATTGCGTCGTCACCGACAGCTGGGTCTCGATGGGCCAGGAGCACCGCGCGCGCGGTCACAACGTCTTCCTGCCCTATCAGGTCAATGCCGCGCTTATGGCCAAGGCCAAGCCCGATGCGTTGTTCATGCACTGCCTGCCGGCGCATCGCGGCGAGGAAGTCACCGACGAGGTGATCGACGGGCCGCATTCGGTGGTCTTCGACGAGGCCGAAAATCGGCTGCATGCGCAGAAGGCGGTGCTGGCCTGGTGCCTGGGCGCTTGATCCGACGCGACTGGCAGGGGAAACGTCGACTTGATCCGGGGATATGTGATGCCTATTTGCGGGCCATCACGTAAATTGAACGCGCTTCGACGCATGCGGCTCATCGGGTTGCACGGTTGCGCCCCGGAGTATTGTCATGTTGGAAACCCAGACCTTGGCTGAACATAAACCCCAACTCGGCGAATTCGGCTTCGCCGGCGACGATCATGTCGTGCCTTACGAGGTCGCGCCGCTCGATGTGCGCGGCCGCACCGTGCAGCTCGGGCCGATGCTCGACGCTATCTTGAACCGCCACAATTATCCGGAGCCGGTCGCCCGCCTGCTGGCGGAAGCCTGCGTGCTCACTGTCCTGCTCGGCACCTCGCTGAAATTCGAAGGCAAGTTCATCCTGCAGACCCGCACCGACGGCCCGGTCGACATGCTGGTGGCTGATTTCGCCACGCCGCATGCGCTGCGCGCCTATGCGCGCTTCGATGCCGACCGGCTGCAGGCGCTGATCGCCGCTGGCGAGACTTCGCAGCAGACGCTGCTCGGCAACGGCGTGCTGGCTTTAACCATCGACCAGGGCGCGCATACGCAACGCTATCAGGGCATCGTCCAGCTCGACGGCAACTCGCTGGAGGATGCCGCGCGCACCTATTTCCGGCAGTCGGAGCAGATCCCGACCGACATCAAGATGTCGGTCGCCAAGCTGGTCACGCCTGGCCCGGCTGGCGCGCGCGAGCAGTGGCGCGCCGGCGGCATCCTGGCGCAGTTCCTGCCGCAGGCGCCGGAGCGAATGCGCATTCCCGATATTTCGGGCGGCGACGGCGACCATCGCGAGGTGACGGAGCACCCGTCCGACAATTCCTGGCAGGAATTGCTGGCGCTGCTCGGCACGGTCGAGCCGACGGAACTGATCGACCCGACGGTCGGCGCCGAGCGGCTGCTTTACCGGCTGTTCCACGAGCACGGCGTGCGGGTTTTCCGCGGCGTGCCAGTCGCCGACCAGTGCTCCTGCTCGCGCGACAAGATCCGCGGCATCCTCGAAGGCTTTTCGGCTGAGGAGATCGAGGAATCGACCGAGGACGGCGGCATCCATGTCGCCTGTGAGTTCTGCTCGACGCAGTACGACTTCGATCCGGCGGAATTCGTGGCGAAGTAAGGCTTCTTCTTCCTTCTCCCCGTTCACGGGGAGAAGGTGCCCGAAGGGCGGATGAGGGGCGGCGCGAACGTCGGGGAAGATGCCGCCGCCGGCGCTGTCGTTGAACCTAAGAAAATCTCAGAAGTTTGGTGCTGCCCCCCATGCCCTGCCCGTCCTCCGCAGCAGCTGCGCTGCAGCTACGGAGGGTGGACCGGCATTTCTCCCGTATAGAGACGGGGACAAAGACCTAATTCACGGTCCGCCTTGTCCCCGGCATGTCGAGCGAGAAAGCCGGGATGGCGATATCGAACGTTTCGCCGCGGCCGTTGCGCATCGTGTAGTGGCCGACCATGATGCCCGACGGGGTCGAGAGCGGGCAGCCTGAGGTGTATTGATAGCTGTCGCCGGGGTTGAGTTCCGGCTGGTCGCCGACGACGCCGGCGCCGCGCACCTCCTCGACACGGCCTCGACCGTCGGTGATATGCCAGTAGCGCGACACAAGCTGCACGAATTCGTCGGAACGGTTGTCGATCGTTATCTGATAGCCCCAGACATAGCGGTTCTCGGACGGATCGGAGCGGTCCTCCAGATAGAAGGGCCTGACCAGCACTTCGATGTTGCGCGTCACGGCGCGATACATGGGCTACTCCGGTTGCCGCCGCGGGACGTTCGTCACGCTCACTCTTAAAGTAGGCGAAGCGCCGACCATCCTGCCAGCCTTTAAGCGCAAGTGCCGAAAAACAATGTCATTTAAGTGACACACGACAATGTTGGTGTGCACGAACCGTGCCGGGCGACTCGGGCGCTCCGTCGACTGATGAAACGGCCGCATGCGGCCTTTCGGGAGTGACCGGATCTCGATGGAACTGACTATCGCAGCCGCGCTCGCTCCGTCAGCCCTTCTGCGCGCGCGCCTGGTTCGGCGGCGCCGTCGAATGGCGCGGCAATGCCATGACATCCGCACCAAGGCGATGACCGAACTGGAAGAGGGCGCTTGAGCCGGGCTCGCGCGTTCTCTTGCTCGGCTTGCCGCCCCCTATTTCGCCGCCTTCAGCGCCTGTTCGATGTCCTCCAGCAGATCGTCGGTGTCCTCCAGGCCGACCGAAAGCCTGAGCGTGCCGGGCCCGATGCCGAGTTCGGCGCGGGCCTCATCGCTCAGGTTCTTGTGCGTCGTCGTCGCCGGATGGGTGATCAGGCTCTTGGCGTCGCCGAGATTGTTGGAGATCAGCACGATGTCGAGCGCGTTCTGGAAGGCGAAGGCCGCCTGCTTGCCACCCCTGACGTCGAGGCAGATCAGCGTTGAGCCGCCCGACATCTGCTTCTTGACGACATCCGCCTGCGGATGGTCGGCGCGGCCAGGATAGATGAGGCGGGCGATCTCCGGCCGGCCAGCCAGGAAATCGGCGATCTTGCCGGCGCTCTCGGTCTGCTGGCGCACGCGCAGCGGAAGCGTCTCCAAGCCTTTCAGCAGCGTCCAGGCATTGAAGGGCGACAGACTCGGGCCGGTGTGGCGGAAATAGTCGTGCAGGTTCTCGTCGATCCATTTCTTGTCGGACAGGACGACGCCGCCGAGGCAGCGGCCCTGGCCGTCTATATGCTTGGTCGCCGAGTAGACGACGATATGGGCGCCGAGCAGCAAGGGCTTCTGCTGCAGCGGCGTGGCAAAGACATTGTCGACGATCAGGCGCGCGCCGATGGAGTTGGCCAAGGCGGCGACCGCGGCGATGTCGACAACTTCCAGCGTGGGGTTGGTCGGGCTTTCCAGGAAGAACAGCTTGGTGTTCGGCCTGACCGCCTTTTCCCAATTGGAAATGTCGGTGCCGTCGACCAGCGTCGCCTGGATGCCGTAGCGCGGCGCCAGCGTCTCGACCACCCAGCGGCAGGAGCCGAACAGGGCGCGCGCCGCCACGATATGGTCGCCGGCCTTGGCACTACAAAGCAGTGCCGCGGCCACCGCCGCCATTCCGGATGCGGTGGCGCGGGCATCCTCGGCGCCTTCGAGCGCGCACATGCGCTTTTCGAACATGTCGACCGTCGGGTTGGCGTAGCGCGAATAGATGAAGCCGGGCTCCTCGCCCTTGAAGCGGGCTTCGGCGGCTTGCGCCGTCTCGTAGACGTAGCCCTGGGTGAGATACATCGCCTCGGACGTTTCGCCGAAGCCGGAACGCAATGTCCCGCCGTGCACGAGTGCCGTCTGAGGTTTCCAGTTGCGCTTCTTGGTGCTCATAGCCCTGCTTCCAGACACAAAAAAACCGGCCGCGAAAGTCGCAACCGGTCCATACGGCCTCGCGGCCCGACGGTCCTTTAGCGACTTGTTTAACGTGGCTGCAAGCCGACCGGCCAAATCACCACGGGATAACGACCCTTTAGACCCGCGCCGCGCTTGCGTCAATTGCCGGCTTCATTAAGAGGTTTGTACCAGGCAGGTTCCGCAAAAGTGTCCAGCGGTTTTGCAGCAAGAACCCGCCACAAAGAGACCGGCCTTAACGGAGCCAGCCTTTGCGGCAGACAGGCATTCTTCCGGATCAGGATATCGCGGCGCTGTTCGAGGCGAAGGCGCTGAGGTCGCCGCGCGCTCTGGATGCCGACCAGATCCAGCCGGCCAGCCTCGATCTGAGGCTCGGCGACACGGCGTTTCGCGTGCGCGCCTCCTTCCTGCCGGGACCGGATCATCTGGTCGCCGACAAGCTCGAGCGGCTGAAGCTGCACGAGATCAATCTTACCGAGAGTGCGGTGCTGGAAACGGGCTGCGTCTACATCGTGCCGCTGCTCGAAAGCCTGGCGCTGCCCTCGAACGTATCCGCCTCGGCCAATCCGAAGAGCTCGACCGGGCGCCTCGACATATTCACGCGCGTGATGACGGATCGCGGCCACGAGTTCGACAAGATCGCCGCCGGCTATCACGGGCCGCTCTATCTCGAGGTCAGCCCGCGCACTTTCCCGATCGTGGTGCGCGCCGGCTCACGCCTGTCGCAGATACGTTTCCGCACCGGCAATGCGGTGCTTTCGGAAAGCGAGCTGCGTGATCTCCACCGCGCCGAGATGCTGGTCGCCACCGAGCCGCCCAACATTTCCGGCGGCGGCATCGCCTTGTCCATCGACCTCGACGGCGACAAGGACGGCCTTGTCGGCTACCGCGGCAAGCATCATACCGGCCTCGTCGATGTCGACAAGCGCGCCGCGCAGGACGTCGTCGATTTCTGGGAACCGATCTACAAGAGCGGCGCCGGCGAACTCGTCCTCGATCCGGACGAATTCTACATACTGGTCAGCCGCGAGGCCGTGCACGTGCCGCCGCTCTACGCCGCCGAGATGACGCCGTTCGATCCGCTGGTCGGTGAGTTTCGCGTCCACTATGCCGGCTTCTTCGATCCGGGTTTCGGCCACTCCGCCGCCGGCGGCAGCGGCAGCCGCGCCGTGCTCGAAGTGCGCAGCCACGAAGTGCCATTCATCCTCGACCATGGCCAGATCGTCGGCCGCCTCGTCTACGAGCACATGCTGAAGCGGCCGCAGGCGCTTTACGGCACCGATCTCGGCTCGAACTACCAGGCGCAGGGTCTGAAGCTCTCCAAGCATTTCCGCGCCGCGCGGTGAGGTAGGCTGCCAATCTCCCCCACAAGGAGGAAGATCAGCTCACCTCAGACGATGCCGCCGCCGCCGCCGGCGACCGCCGGACGCTCCGCCGCGGCCTTGGCGCGATAGCCCGCTGCCCGATAGGCGGCGACCGGATCGACGGCGCCGCCTGTCCTCAGCCGCGCCATGGCGAGGATCGGCTCGACATCGGTGCGGTAAGCCGTCTTCAGCGTCTGCGTCGCCATCAGCGCGTCATTGGCTTCCTGGAAACCTTCCAGCGCCTTGCGGTCGACCAACAGCGCCTGCGCATAGGCGCGCTGCACCTCGACCGCCGACAGCATCAGGCTCTCGATCGGATCGGTGACGTTGTGGCTCTGGTCGAGCATATGCGCGGGATTGAAGCCCTTGGCACCGGAAAGCTCGGCATCGACCAGCTCGTTGAAGACGAGGAACAGCCGGTAGGGATCGATCGATCCGGCATCGAGGTCGTCGTCGCCATATTTGGAATCGTTGAAGTGGAAGCCGCCGAGCTTGCCGAACTGGATCAGCCGCGACACGATCATCTCGATGTTGACGTTGGGCGCGTGATGGCCGAGGTCGACCAGGCAGAATGCCTTGTCGCCGAGTTCTTTCGCGATGATGTAGTTGGTGCCCCAGTCCTGCACGACCGTGGAGTAGAAGGCCGGCTCGTACATCTTGTGCTCGGTGAACAGCCGCCAGTCGTCCGGCAGGCCGGCATAGATTTCGCGCATGGCGTCGAGATAGCGCTCGAAGGCTTTTGCGAAATTGACCTGGCCCGGGAAATTCGAGCCGTCGCCGATCCACACCGTCAGCGCCTTTGAACCGAGCGTCTTGCCGATCTCTATGCATTCGAGATTGTGCTCGACCGCCTGCCGGCGCGTGCCGGCATCGGCATGCGACAACGAGCCGAACTTGTAGGAACGTTCCTGGTCCTTGGCATCGGAAAACGTGTTGGAGTTCATGGCGTCGAAGCCGAGGCCGAAGCGCGAGGCCGCCTGCTTCAGCCGGTTCGGGTCGGCCTTGTCCCACGGGATGTGCAGCGAGACGGTCGGTGTCGCCTGCGTCAACTGGCTGATGACTGCGCAGTCCTCGATCTTGTCGAAGATGTCGCGCGGCTCGCCCACGCCGGGGAAGCGGGCAAAGCGGGTGCCGCCGGTGCCGACGCCCCAGGACGGGATCGCCACGCCGAATTTTTCCACTTTGCCCAGGATCGCGTCGATGGCGATGCCGCGGCGGTCGAGGCGCTCGCCAAGCGAGGCGTAGTCGCGCTCGAGGTCTGCCTGGCGCTTGGCGTTATGGCCGGCGACGACGTCGGTGGAAATGATGGTTTCGGACAAGTGCTGTTCCTCCCAAGACTACATTTGGCCGGCGCTGCCCTCATCCGCCTGCCGGCACCTTCTCCCCGTGAACGGGGAGAAGGAAAGCGCTCTAAATTAGCGCGTAAAGCTTTGCGCGTTGCCGGCGTCGACATTGACGATGTTGCCGGTCGACTTGGCCGACATGTCGGACGCGAAGAAGTAGATCGCTTCGGCGATGTCTTCCGGGAAGACCGAGCGTTTCAGCATCGAGCGTGAACGGTAGTGCTCCTCGAGATCGTCGGTCGACATCTTGTAGGCGGCGGCGCGCTGTTCCTTCCACTCGCCGGTCCAGATCTTGGAACCGCGCAGCACCGCGTCCGGATTGACGACATTGACCCTGATCTGCGCTTCCGCGCCCTCCAGCGCGAGGCAACGGGCAAGATGGATTTCGGCGGCCTTGGCCGTGCAGTAAGCGGACGCATTCGGCGAAGCGGCGAGCCCGTTCTTGGAGGCGACGAAGACGATGTTGCCGCCGATCTTCTGGGCGCGGAACAGCCGGAAGGCCTCGCGGGAAACCAGGAAATAGCCCGTGGACAGGATGTCCATGTTCTTGTTCCACAGCGCCAGTGTCGTCTCCTCGATCGGCGCGGAGGACGCCAGGCCGGCATTGGAGACCAGGATGTCGATGCCGCCGAATTCGACTGATGTTTCGGTGAAGCCGGCAGTCACCTGGTCTTCTGACGTCACATCGATCCGCACCGGACGGACGAAATCTTTTCCGAAGGCCTTCGATAGCTCTTCGTTGGCGGCGGCCAGCGCCGCCTCGTCGATATCGGCGAGCACCACGCAGGCGCCTTCGCGCAGCAGCCGGTCGGCGGTGGCGCGGCCGATGCCGCCGGCGCCGCCCGTAACCAGCGCGATCTGGCCGGCCAGCGCCTTCGGCTTCGGCAGGCGCTGCAGCTTGGCTTCCTCGAGCTGCCAATATTCGATGTCGAAGGCTTCCTGCGCGGGCAGGCCGACATAGGACGATACGGTCGAAGCGCCGCGCATGACGTTGATGGCATTGACGTAGAATTCGCCGGAGATGCGCGCCGTCGCCTTGTCGCCGGCGAAGGTGAACATGCCGACGCCAGGCATCAGATAGACCACGGCATTGGGATCACGGATGGCCGGCGAGTCCGGGTGCTTGCAGCTGTCGTAATAAGCCTGGTAGCCGACACGATAGGCGGCGATGTCGTCGGCGAGCCGCGTGATGACGGCGTCGACATCCGGACTTGCCGGATCGAACTCGATGACCAGCGGCCGGATCTTCGTGCGCAGGAAATGATCCGGGCATGACGTGCCAAGCGCCGCCAGCGGCCGCAAATCCTTCGAATTGACGAACTCCAGCACCGCCGGCTGGTCGTCGAAATGGCCGAGCTTGTGGCTCTTCTCGGAAATCAGGCCGCGGATCCTCGGCATCAGCTTTGCGGCGATGGCGCGGCGCGCCGGGGCATCGAGCGACTTCACCACCTCGCCGCCGAAGATCGCCCTGCCTTGCGACTTGCGCTCGAACCAGTCGATCGCCTGGTTGATCACCGAGATCGTCGTCTCATAGCATTCCTTGGGCGTATCGCCCCAGGTGAACAGGCCGTGGCTTTCGAGCACGACGCCCTTGGCATCGGGGTTTTCGAGGCAGAATTTCTCCAGCCATAGGCCGAGCTCGAAGCCCGGCCGCTTCCAGGGCAACCAGCCGATGGCATCGCCGAAGATCTCCTTCGTAATCGCCTTGGAATCCTTGGCGGCAGCAACGGCGATGATGGCGTCGGGATGCATATGGTCGACGCAAGCCTTCGGCACGTAGGCATGCAGCGGCGTGTCGATGGAGGCCGCGCGCGGATTGAGGTTGAAGGTGCAGTGCGGCAGATAGCCCACCATCTCGTCTTCGTGCTCGACGCCACGATAGAGCCCCTTCAGGGCGCGCAGCTTGTCCATGTAAAGGGTAGCGAAACCGTCCAGCTTGATCGAGGCGCTGTCGCCGCCCGAGCCTTTCACCCACAGGACCTCGACGTCCTCGCCGGTCAGCGGGTCTTTCTGCCAGACTTTGGACGAGGTGTTGCCGCCGCCATAATTGGTAACGCGCTTGTCGGAACCCAGCGTGTTCGAGCGATAGACCAGGAGTTCGGGACCGCTCATCCCTTCGGCTTTTGCGTCGTCCCACAGATTGGCGAGGCGCGAGCCGGAGCGCTTGTCGAGCATAGGTATCCTCCCTTGGAGCGCGAACGCCGCACCCCTCATTTCTCGCCTGGGAATGTCTACGCAAGCGCCCCGCTTGTCAATCAGAAACGATCAACATCGATCATATTGCACTGCACAATGAAAATATATGATCGGAAATGATTGACACTGCGCGTTTTCTAAGGCCTGATGCTGGGGCAGGGAGGAACCATGCACGAAAAAGAGCGCCACAGGATCATTCTGTCCGCCGTCCAGGAAAAGCCTGTGGTGACGGTGCAGGAGATGGTCGAGCTGACGGAATCTTCCGAAGCGACGATCCGGCGCGACATCGCGGCGCTGCATGTCCAGAAGCGCCTTCGGCGCGTGCGCGGCGGCGCCGAGGCGATCTCGCCGCCGCAGTTCATCGGCCTTGCCGGCCGGCCGTTCTCCGTCAACGAGACGCTCAACGCCGCGCAGAAGCGGGCGATCGCACGGGAAGCGGTGAACCTGTGCACGGACGGCGAACCGATCATCATCAATGGCGGCACCACGACCTTCCAGATGGTGCATTTCCTGACCGGCCGCCGCATGCCGATCTTCACCAATTCCTTCCCGATCGCCGAGCACCTGCTCAAGCACTCGAAGAACACGGTGATGCTGTCGGGCGGCACGATCTACCGCGAGCAGAACATCATCCTGTCGCCCTTCGACAATGACGTGACGCGCAACTTCTATGCGCGGCGCATGTTCATGGGCGCGCAGGGGTTGGGGCCGCTCGGACTGATGGAGGGCGATCCGCTGCTGATCCAGGCGGAACAGAAGCTGATCGACCAGGCCGACGAACTGGTGGTGCTGGTCGACTCCTCGAAATTCCGCATGCGTTCCAGCCTGATCCTGTGCGGGCTGTCGCGCATCGCAACCGTGATCACCGACGACGGCATCGAGGACCGCGAGGCCAAGATGTTGGAAACAGCGGGCGTGGCGCTGATCGTCGCCCGCAAACAGTCAAGCGACAAGGAAGAATCTTCACTGCAGGCCTGAGGGAAACTCACGCCCGCAGCGGCGATGGAATGCAACGCTCAAGGGAGGATATTCGATGAGCTTTTTGAAGAAACTGCTGGTTACGGCGGCCTTTTCCGCCGCCATGTTCGTGAATGCCGCCTATGCCGAGAACGTCAAGATCGCATTGGTCGTGAAGTCGCTCGGCAACGGCTTCTTCGACGCCGCCAACAAGGGCGCCGAGGAAGCGGCCAAGGAACTTGGCGATGTTGACGTGATCTACACCGGCCCGACCAAGGCGACCGCCGAGGCCCAGATCGAGGTGATCAACTCGCTGATCGCGCAAAAGGTCAACGCGATCGCCGTTTCTGCCAATGACGCCGACGCGCTGGTGCCGGTGCTGAAGAAGGCGATGGACCGCGGCATCACCGTGATCTCGTGGGACTCCGGCGTCGCCAAGGAAGGCCGCCAGCTTCACCTCAACCCGTCCGACACCGGCCTGATCGGCGAGACGATCATCAAGCTCGCCGCCGACTACCTGCCGGAAGGCGGCGACGTCGCGATCCTGTCGGCCTCCTCGACCGCGACCAACCAGAACGCCTGGATCGAAGCGGCCAAGAAGGTGCTGCCGGAGAAGTTCCCGAAGATCAAGCTGGTCGCCACCGTCTATGGCGATGACGATTCGGCCAAGAGCACCGACGAAGCCAAGGGCCTGCTGAAGTCCTATCCGAACCTCAAGGCGATCATTGCGCCGACCACCGTGGGCGTCGTCGCCGCCGCGCAGGTCGTCACCGACGCGAACCTGATCGGCAAGGTCAATGTCACCGGCCTCGCGCTGCCGTCGGAGTTCAAGAAGTTCATCGACAACGGCGCCAGCCAGGCGGTCGCGCTGTGGAATCCGATCGACCTCGGCTACTCGGCGATCTACCTTGCCCATGACCTTGCGGTGAAGAAGGAAGAGGCCAAGCCGGGTGCGACGCTGTCGATCGGCCGCGTCGGCAAGGTGACGCTCGACGACACCAACTCGGCTGCGATGGCTCCGCCCTTCCAGTTCGACAAGACCAACATCGAGAAGTTCTCCAAGATCTACTGATCCGGATCGACTTCAAGCCCATGCGGCGGGACAATTGTCCCGCCGCATCTTCAAACGGACCTTCTCTCAGGGCCTGATACGAATATGGACACGACAGCCCAGCACAAAATGGAGACGCAGCTGCCCGAGCCTTCAGGCCCGGCTCCGAGCGCCTCTCCCCGCCTGACGCTCTCAGGCATCTCCAAGAGTTTCCCGGGTGTCCGCGCCCTGCACAATGTCAGCCTGTCGCTCTATCCGGGACAGGTGACGGCGCTGATCGGCGAGAACGGCGCCGGCAAGTCGACGCTGGTCAAGATCATGACCGGCATCTACCAGCCCGATTCAGGCGAGATCGGGATCGACGGCCAGGCCACCACACTGCCCAGCGCGCATGCCGCCTTCGGCCACGGCATCACCGCCATCCACCAGGAAACGGTGCTGTTCGACGATCTTTCGGTCGCCGAAAACATCTTCCTCGGCCATGCGCCGCGCACCCGATTCGGCACCATCGACTGGCGCACCATGCGCAAGAATGCGCGCGAGGTGTTGGAGACGATGCGCGCCAGCCATATCGACGCCGACGCGCGGCTGAAGGACCTCGGCATCGCCAACAAGCATCTGGTGGCCGTTGCCCGCGCGATGTCGATCGACGCGCGCATCGTCATCATGGACGAGCCGACCGCCGCACTCTCGATGAAGGAGATCGAGGAGCTTTTCCTTCTGATCGAATTCCTGAAGAGCGAAGGCAAGGCCGTGCTCTTCATCAGCCACAAGTTCGACGAGATCTACCGCATCGCCGACCGCTACACCGTCTTCCGCGACGGCGAGATGGTGGGCGAAGGCCTTCTGAAAGACACCGGCCAGAACGAGATCGTACGCATGATGGTCGGCCGCAATGTCGACCACATCTTCCCGCAGCGCGAACCGAAGATCGGCGCACCGGTGCTTTCCGTCTCCGGCCTGTCGCATCCGACGGAGTTCGACGACATCGGCTTCGAGCTGCGTAAGGGAGAGATCCTCGGCTTCTACGGGCTGGTCGGCGCCGGGCGCAGCGAGGTGATGCAGGCGATCGCCGGCATCACGCGCACCAGCCGAGGCGCTATTTCGCTGGACGGCCAGACGATCGCGCCGAAATCGGCCGCGGACTCCATCGAGGCCGGCATCGTCTATGTGCCGGAAGAGCGCGGCAAGCAGGGGGTGGTGATCGGCCTGCCGATCTTCCAGAACGTTTCGCTGCCGTCGCTGAATCGCACCTCGAGATCCGGCGTGCTCAAGCTCGCGGAAGAGTTCTCGCTCGCCCGCTCCTACACCGAGCGGCTCGACCTGCGCGCCTCCTCGCTCAGCCAGGATGTCGGCACGCTTTCGGGCGGCAACCAGCAGAAGGTTGTCATCGCCAAATGGCTCGCGACGACGCCGAAAGTCATCATCCTCGACGAGCCGACCAAGGGCATCGACATCGGCTCAAAGGCCGCCGTGCACGGCTTCATGGCCGAGCTGGTCGCGCAAGGCCTGTCAGTGATCATGGTGTCGTCGGAACTGCCCGAAATCCTCGGCATGTCGGACCGGGTCGTCGTCATGCGCGAGGGCCGCATCGCGGCGACCTACGACAACAAAGGCCTGGACGCCGAAACGCTGGTTCGGACGGCAGCGGGGATCGCGGCATGAAGAGCTTCCTCAAAAACCGCGAGATCTGGTTGCTCGCCGGCATCGTCGTTCTGGTCGGCCTGATCTCGACGCGCTTCCCGGGCTTCGCCGATCCGGCCAATCTGCGCCAGGTGTTCAACGACACCTCGATCCTGATGATCCTGGCGCTCGGCCAGATGGCGGTGATCCTGACGCGCTCGATCGACCTTTCGATGGCGTCCAACCTCTGCTTCACCGGCATGGTGGTGGCCATGCTCAACGCCGCGCATCCGGCGATCCCGATCCCGGTGCTGATCGTCGTCGCTCTCGCCGTTGGCCTCGCGCTCGGCGCCATCAACGGTTTGCTGGTGTGGCGGCTGAACATCCCGTCGATCGTGGTGACGCTGGGCACGCTCACCATCTATCGCGGCGCCACATTCGTCATCTCCGGCGGCGCCTGGGTCAATGCCGACCAGATGAGCCCCGACTTCATCAATTTCCAGCGCGCCGCCTTCCTCGGCCTGCCGGTGCTGTCCTGGATCGCGATCGCGGTCATCGCGCTGTTCTTCCTGGTGATGACGCGCACCGCCATCGGACGCTCGATCTACGCCATCGGCGTCAATCCGACCGCTTCGGTCTATGCCGGCATCGATGTCGGCCGCACCAAGTTCATCGTCTTCTGCATTTCCGGCATGATTGGCGGGCTCGCCGGCTATCTGTGGATCTCGCGCTACGTGATCGCATCGGTCGAGGTCGCCAATGGCTACGAGCTCAACATCATCGCCGCCTGCGTCATCGGCGGCATCTCGATCGCCGGCGGCATCGGCTCGGTCGGCGGCGCTGTGCTCGGCGCGCTGTTCCTCGGCATCATCTCCAACGCGCTGCCGGTCATCAACATCTCGCCCTTCTGGCAGATGGCTATCTCGGGCAGCGCCATCATCCTGGCCGTGGTGCTCAACGCACGCGGCGAACGCCGGCAGGGCCGCATCATCCTGAGAAAGGCGGAAACGGCATGACCGATACCCCTGCTCCGCGCCATATCCCCGACCGGCTCGACAAGCCGCTTTCCTCGGCGATCTTCTCCTGGGAGGCGCTGCTCGTCATCATCGCGATCCTTATTTTCGCGGTGAACAGCTTCGCCTCGCCCTATTTCCTCGATCCGTGGTCGCTGTCGGACCTGACCTTCAACTTCACCGAAAAGGGCCTGATCGCGCTTGCCATGGCGTTGCTGATCATCTCCGGCGAGATCGACCTGTCGGTCGCCGCGATCGTGGCTTTAGCCTCGACGATGATGGGCATGGCCGTGCAGGCGGGCGCCGGCACGCCGGTGCTGGTGCTGATCGGCATCGTTGTCGGGCTCGGCTGCGGCGCTTTCAACGGGCTGCTCGTCACCCGGCTCGGCCTGCCGTCCATCGTCGTCACCATCGGCACGATGAGCCTGTTCCGCGGCATCGCCTTCATCATCCTCGGCGACCAGGCCTACAAGGGCTATCCGGAGAGTTTCGCTTTCTTCGGCCAGGGCTATGTCTGGTGGGTGTTCTCGTTCGAGCTGGCGCTGTTCCTCGTCGCGGCTTTGATCTACTGGTTCATCCTGCATCGGACGAGCTTCGGCCGCCGCGTCTTTGCCATCGGCAACAATCCCGTCGCCTGCCAGTTTTCCGGCGTGCGCGTCGACCGTATCAAGTTCACATTGTTCTGCCTGACCGGGCTGATGTCGGGCATCGCCTCGGTGCTGATCACCTCGCGGCTGGGCTCGACCAGGCCGTCGATCGCGCAGGGTTACGAACTCGAAGCCATCACCATGGTTGTGCTTGGCGGCGTCTCGATCCTCGGCGGCGCCGGCAGCATCCTTGGCGTCGTGCTCGCAGCTTTCATCATGGGACTGGTGACCTTCGGCCTCGGGCTGCTCAACGTGCCGGGCATCGTCATGTCGATCTTCATTGGCCTTTTGCTGATCATCGTCATTGCGCTGCCGATCGTCTGGCGGCGGCTGCGCGAAGGTCGCTTCGCCTGATGGAAAAATATGCCTTCAAGATGAAGCTCAATCCCGGCATGAAGGCCGAGTACAAGCGCCGTCATGACGAGATCTGGCCGTCACTGGTGGCACTTTTGAAGCAGGCCGGCGTTTCCGACTATTCGATCCATCTCGACGAGGAGACCAACATCCTGTTCGGCGTGCTGTGGCGGCTGGACGACCACGGCATGGCCGACCTGCCCAAACATCCGGTCATGCAGCGCTGGTGGACGCATATGGCCGATGTGATGCAAACCAAGGCCGACAACGAGCCGGTGGCGATGCCGCTGGAAACCATGTTCCATATGGCATGATCCGCCACGTCGCCGTCATCGACATCGGCAAGACCAACGCCAAGGTGGCGCTGGTCGACCTGGAGAGCATGCGCGAAGTGGCGGTCCGCCGCACAGCCAACGCTGCCTCCACGGATGGCCCCTATCGGCATCACGATGTCGAACGGCTATGGGCTTTCATCCTCGAAAGCGTAGCGGCGCTTCATCGCGAGCAACGCGTCGACGCGATCTCGATCACCACCCATGGCGCCACCGCAGTGCTGGTCGCTGCCCAAGGCGAGCTAGCGCTGCCGGTGATCGACTATGAGTTTGGCGGCATCGACGAATTGGCGCCGGACTATGACGCCGTACGTCCTCCCTTTGCCGAGACGGGCACGCCGCGCCTGCCTGCCGGCCTCAACGTCGGCGCGCAGCTCTTCTTTCAGCAGAAGCGCTTTCCCGCCGAATTTGCCGGGGCCACCACTATCCTGATGTATGCGCAGTACTGGGCCTTGCGATTGACGGGCGTCGCCGCCAATGAGGTGACGTCGCTCGGTTGCCACACCGATTTGTGGAACCCCTGGACGTCCGATTACTCCTCCCTGGTCGATAGGATGGACTGGCGCCGGCTGATGGCGCCGGTGCGGCCGGCCAAGGATCGGCTAGGGCCGATCTTGCCGGCGATCGTGCAACGGACGGGGCTCAACCCGCAGACACCGGTATTCTGCGGCTTGCACGATTCCAACGCCTCGCTGCTGCCGCACCTGCTGTCCGATACACCACCCTTCTGCGTCGTATCGACCGGTACATGGGTGGTGTCGATGGCGGTTGGCGGCAAGAAGGTGCAACTCGACCCGGCGCGCGACACGCTGGTCAACGTCAATGCGCTCGGCGACCCCGTGCCCTCGGCGCGCTTCATGGGCGGGCGCGAATTCTCGCTGCTGACCGAGGGCCAGCCACAGCAATGGAGCGAAGCCGATGTTGCCGCCGTTCTGGCGCGCCAGGCCTTGCTGCTGCCTTCCACCCAACAGGGGTCTGGACCGTTCCCGCACCGCGCCGCGCAATGGCGCAATGTCGACGATTCAAGCTCCGGCCAGCGCTTCGCCGCCATCTCGTTCTATCTGGCGTTGATGACCGCAACCTGCCTGGAGCTGATCGGCGGCGATGGGCCGACGACGGTCGAGGGACCTTTCGCGCGGAACCCGCTTTTCGTCCGCATGCTGGCGGCGGCGACGGAGAGGCCGGTCGTCGCGTCGGAGACGTCGACCGGGACCAGCATCGGCGCCGCGCTGCTGGCCTCGGATGGCGCTACCACAATGAGCAAAGGCGAACGCTGCGGACCGCCGGCCGAGCGCGCCTGGGGCGAATACGCGTTGGCCTGGCGGCAGGCCGTGAAACTCTGAGCCGGCCGCGTGCTTGGCTCAGCGCGCTGTCCCGTAAAGCAATCCCTGCGGATCGATCTCCAGCTTGCGGCCGGCGACGATGTCGGCCAGGAATTTTCCGGAGCCGCAGGCCATGGTCCAGCCGAGGTGGCCGTGGCCGGTATCGAGATAGAGATTGCGGTATTTCGCCTGACCGAAGACAGGCACCGAACTCGGCATCATCGGCCGCAGACCCGCCCACAGCACAGCCTTCTTCTCGTCGAAGGCGCCCGGGAAAAGGTCCTTGCCGGTCTCCAGGATGGTTCTGAAATCGCCGGGCTTGAAGCTGCGGTCGAAGCCGGTGAATTCGGCCGTCGAGGACATCCGCAGGCGATTGCCCAGCCTCGAATAGCCGATCAGCCGGTCCTCGTCGGCGCCGCCCATGGTCGGCCCTTTGCTCTCGTCCTCCAAGGGAATCGTCGCGGTGTAGCCCTTCACCGGGTAGACAGGCAGGTCGATGCCGTAGCGGCGGCCGAGCAGGCCGCTTTCCGGCCCCATGGAGATGACGACGGCATCACCCGTCACCGGCCCTGCCGAGGTCATGACGGCGCGCACACGATCGCCTTCGACGTCGAGGCCCTGGATTGTCGTGCCGAACAGGAATTTCACGCCGAGCTTCTCGGCCGCATAGGCGGCGAGCTTGTCGACGAATTGCTTGGAATCGCCGGTCTGGTCGATCGGCGAATAGATGCCGCCGGCGATCTTTTCCTTCACGCCGGCCAGGCCAGGCTCCAGCTCGACCAGACGCTCGCGGCCGACGATCTCGATCGGCAGGCCATGCTCGCCGAGATAGCGGTAATTGTCGGTGCCGGTGTCGAGGCTCTTCTGCGAGCGGAAGAAATAGAGGATGCCTTTCCGGCGCTCGTCGTAATCGATGCCGGTCGCGTCCGACAACGCATTGATGCACTCGCGCGAATAGAGCGCCAGCCTCAGCTTGACGTCGGTGTTGGCGCGAAGCCTTGCCACCGTGCACTCGCGCAGGAAGCGCAGGCTCCAGGCATAAAAATAGGGATCGAGGCGCAGCCTGACCTTGATGCCGAGGTCGTGGTTCCAGAGCGCGCGCAGGAAAGTTTTCAGCGCGGCGGGCGAGGCCCAGGCGGTGGCGTCGCCAGGCGACACAAGGCCGGCATTCGACTGGCTGGTGCCTCGCGCCGCCGCCTCATGGCGCTCGATCACCGTCACCTCGTGACCGTCTTCAGCCAGATAGTAGGCGGCCGCCGTGCCAACCGCGCCGGCGCCGAGAACCAGGACCTTCATGCCTTCCCCTCAAGGATCATGCCGGCGGCGCGCTTTGCGCACCGCTGAACGAGCCTCAATACCGCTTATGAACGCGCCGGACGAGCCCTTGGCCCAACAGCTCGCTGTGACTAGCTCCGCGCCGAGTTCTTGCCGGTCAGGATACGCTCCCAGGCCAGCGCATCGTTGACGATCTGGTCGAGATCGTCGCGCTGCGGCGTCCAGCCGAGCTCCTTGCGCGCAAGGTCGGAATTGGCGACCACGGCGGCGGCGTCGCCGGGCCGGCGGTCGCCCATGCGAACGTCGAAATCGTGGCCGAAGGCGCGGCGCACGCTGTCGATGACTTCGAGCACGGAATAGCCGTGGCTGTAGCCGCAATTGGCGACGAGGCTCCCGCCGCCGTCGCGCAGCCGCTGCAGCGCCAGCCGGTGCGCAGCCGCCAGATCGCTGACATGGATGTAATCGCGCATGCAGGTGCCGTCCGGCGTCGGATAATCCTTGCCGAAGACCTGCATGAAGGGCCGCTTGCCGAGCGCGGTCTCGCAGGCGACCTTGATCAGATGCGTGGCGCCGGGCGTCGACTGGCCGGTGCGGCCCCTTGGATCGGCGCCGGCGACATTGAAATAGCGCAGCGCCGTATAGCGGATGTCGTGCGCCAGCGCCGCATCGCGCAGCATCCATTCGCTCATCAGCTTGGAAAGGCCGTAGGGCGATTCCGGCGCCAGCCGCGCATCCTCGCGCACCGGCTCCAGCCCGGCGCCGCCATAGACGGCGGCAGTGGAGGAGAAGATGAAATGCGGCACACCCTCGCGCACGGCGGTTTCGATCAGCGTGCGGGTCTTGCAGGTGTTGTTCTCGTAGTAGCCGAGCGGATCGGCGACCGATTCCGGCACCACGATCGAGCCGGCGAAGTGGATGATGGCGTCGACCTTGTTCTCGCGGATGATCCGGCCGACCAGATCGCGGTCGGCGACATCGCCGACGACGAGCTTTGCTTCCGGGGCGACCGCCCATTCGAAGCCGGTGGAAAGCCGGTCCAGGACAACCACGCTTTCGCCGGCGTCGAGCAGCTCCCAGACCATGTGGCTGCCGATATAACCGGCACCGCCTGTCACCAAAACCGTCATCACCTACCTCGCTGATCAAGATTTATCGGAAACTGTCTCAACAGCCACCGCGCTGGAAACCCCGCCGCAAGCCCATTACCCTCCCAAATGTTAAGTCCGTAACAGTTCCTTCCGCCTGAGGCATCGTACTGAAACAAAACTGCTTCAGACAGCCGGGAATAGGCCACGATCCGGCATCGTTAGGAACAGGGCAAGGGCGTGGCATTTTGACCGGTCGGGTCCGGTGGACGAGGCAGGGGGCAGTGATTATGATCCGGCCCCAAAATCGGGAAGTGACATGAACTACCAGCGGTTCTTCGAGGATGCGATCGACCAGCTCCACGCCGAGCGGCGCTACCGCGTTTTCGCCGAT
>NZ_JBVVQH010000035.1:0-42456 GCF_055811115.1 Mesorhizobium sp. WSM4832
ATGGTGGCGACGTCCTTGGCCTGGACAACGGCGTTCGGCGTGGCCACGACCGGCAGGTTGGCGACGTCCTCGGGCCTCTCGATCAACGACGGCACCTTGACCGCGTATTTGCCCTGCGACCCTTCGATGTTGCCGGCGGCGACCACGCTGTTGGAAGCGCCGACGGCGCCGATGAACTGGTCGAGTTGCAGCTCGTAGGACGACAGTTTCATCGGATCGATGACCACTTCGACGAGGTCGTCGCGCGCCCCCTGCAGCGAGCCCTCGAGCACGCCAGGCACTTGCTCGATGCGGTCGCGCAGCTGGCGCGCGGCAGCCGTCAGCACGCGCTCGGGCACGTCGCCCGACAGCGTCACCACCAAAACGGGGAACTCGGAGACATTGACCTCGGTAACGACGGGCTCCTCGGCGGCCTTCGGCAGGTCCGCCTTGCCGTCCTGCACCTTGCGGCGCGTGTCCTGCAGCGCTGTCGCCAGGTCGGTCTGCGGCTGGAATTCGACCAGCACGTAGCCACCGCCCTGGAAGGCGGCCGAGCGCATCTCCTTGAGCCCTTTGAGGCTCTTGAGCTTGCTTTCCATCGGCCGCAGCAGCAGGCGCTCGGAGTCTTCCGGCGAGATGCCTTGGTAGATCAAGCTGACATACATCGTCGGAATCGGAACGTCCGGCTCCGCTTCCTTCGGTGTCGACTGATAGGCGACCGCACCGGCAAGGATGAGGAAGACCAGGACCGAAATGGTCAGCCGAGCATTGCTGATTGCAAGTTTGACGATGTCCATGATTACTGCGTCCCGGTCGTCGCTTCGCCCAACAACTTTTGGATGGTCGCCTGGTCGGCCTCTACGGGCTTCACCAGATCGCCCTCCTTCACCAGCTCCTGGCCGGCGACGATGATGCGCGCGTCTTGTGGAATGCCGCCCAGCACCAGGCCGTGCGGCGTGTCGTCGACGAGGTCGATCGGGAAGAAAGCCACCTTGTCGTCCTTGCCGACGGCGCGGATGCCGAGGTCGCCCTTGTCGCCGAGCGTCACCACCGAGCGCGGCAACAGCACCGCATCGGTCGGCTCGGCGCTGAGCGCGATCTCGGCCGTCATGCCGGCGGGAATCGAGCCGTCGCCATTGGGGATCGCCACTTCGACGCGGAAGGTGCGGGTCTGCGAAGAGGCATCGCGGCTGATATAGCGAACGGTGCCCGTGACCTTCTGGTCGTTGACCAGGCGCACATCGGCTTCGTCGCCGATCTTGAGATGGCGCAGGTCGCGCTCGCTGATCTCGCCACGCGCGATGATCGGGTTGAGCTTGAGGATCGTCGCGACCTCGCCCTGCATCACCGAACTGCCGAGCTCCACCGGGATGCGATCGATCACGCCGTCGAACGGCGCCTTGACCTCGTTGCGGTCGAGTTCGGCCTGCGCTGTATCGAGCTGGGATTGCGCCAGGGTCAGATTGGAGCGGGCGGTGTCGAGCTGCAGCTTGGGCAAATTGCCGGTCTTGGCCAGCCGCTCGGAAGCGTCGAGCTCGGCCTTGCGCTGCACCAGGAGCTGCTTGGCGTTGTCGACGTTGGAGATCTTCTCTTCCGCCGCGAGCATCAGCACAAGGTCGCCGGTCTTGACGTGATCGCCCTGCTTGACCGGCAGTTTTTCGATGACGCCGGCGACGCGCGTCGCAAGCACCGCGCGCTTGTCGGCTTCGGTCAGGCCGGAGACGCGGATGGCGCGAGCATAGGTCTTGCGCGGCGGCGTCACCACCGCGACGGTGCGCGGTGCGGCCTTCGGCTCGGCCTCTGCCGTCTTCGGCTTTTCAGCGCCGGATTGCGCTGCTTGGTCTGCTTCTCCCGCCTTCTGGTGATCGGTGGCGCTGCCCACGGACCAGAACTCGCCCGTAGCCATCCAGGCAGCGAACCCGACAAGCACGGCAATGGCTGCAAGCTTGTGAGGCCTGATTTTCGGCATCGTCGTTTTTTCCAGTGCGCGGGGTTCGGCCGGGCCGCGTCTTCTAACTCGGCGCGTTGTCGATATGGGTGCACGCTTGCCGTGATCGGCGAACGAGCTTCTAGATCAAAGTTGCATCGCAATATCGTCAAAAAAGTTGGTAGGTAATACTTCGCTGGGCTGGATACGGTCGCCGTGACGGCGGACCAGCGCGGCCGTTCAACTTCGACATAACACTCGGCACAGCGCGGATACTAAGCGCTTCCCCGTGTGGTTGCCCACCTCGCGCCCTTCTGGGACCATTCGGCACCAATTTCCACTGTCTTCGGATCGTTGCCTTCTGTACTCCAAAGGGCATAGGTGGTTGATGCTCAGGCTTTTTCCTCGGGTGTGCCTGCAGGCCGAGGCATTTGATTTCGGTCACATCCCTAATAGGGTCGGCAGGATTGTGAAAATTGATTGTTCGGATGACTGTCATCCACGCCCTAAAAACATCGAAGGCGGAGTCGGGCGTGGCTGGGTCCGCGCCTGTGTGGCGGCGGCCGGCAAACGCTTGGCGGCGGACGGAATTCCGCACACACAGCGATTGATCCGCTGACGATCCGCAATGTAAGAGGCTCGCGGCATTCAGCAGCCCCGTCTTCATCAACGCATGGACCCCTACCTTGTGCATTGTCGATCTCGTAGACGCGATCGACGTTGAGCACTGGCCGAGGGACTCCGCGATGTGATCCATGAAACACCCCTCACCGGTGCTACCAAGCACAAGACGCCTGACGCCGATCGGCGTGGTCCGCGATGCCTTTGTCGGCTTCGCGGAGCGAGCCGGATTCTGAAAGACCCCGAGGTGGAAATGCCGTGGATCGCTGCTTCCAATTCGGGCGGTGGACAGGTCTGGTGCGGCTGCGCCTTATCCGGCTGAGCATGGCGGAGAACGACAAGCGCGCAACCGGAACCGGCTGCGCGCTGCGGGTCCAAAATTGCGGATACGCCGGCACGCTGATGATGAGACTATGGTGTCTGGGGTTCACCGCCTCAGCATCGCCGCAATGCCATGACGGACAAAGGGAAGATGTTGTCCGAGGCGCAGTCCCACATGCCTTGCAAGCCGTGCCGCCGGATGCTCGCTTGAGTAGAGTCCGACGAGGATATTCGTAGCATGATAGAGCGGCGCCGCCGACAGGCGCAATCGGCTTTCATATCTGTGGAGCATGTCGGGATCGGCAATGTCGCGACGGTCACGCCATGCTGTCTGGATACCACGGGCGAGCTGCTTCTGGCTGCCGAGGCCGATGTTGAAGCCGTGCGCGGTCACCGGGTGCATGCCGATCGCAGCGTCGCCGATCAATGCGGCGCTCGGCGCCCGGAACCTGTGCGCCCAGGTCGTGACCAACGGATAAATATGGCGTCGGCTTGCCAAGCTCATCTTGCCGAGGCGCCCCCGACACCGCTTTGTCAAATCCATCAGAAACAACTCGTCGTCAAGGGCAAGCAGTCCGTCGGCATCGTTTGAGGGCAAAGTCAAAAGCAGCGACGACACGCCTTGCGCGAGGGGCAACATCGCTACCGTCTGACGGTGATCGAACCATTCGATCGCGATCTGGTGGTGGGGGCGCTCGTGTCTCACGCGGCAAATCAGCATCGAGTTGCCAAGCCGATTGATGTCGGCGCTGATGCCGAGCAGATTTCGGGTGGCGGACAAACGCGAATCGGCGGCAACGAGAAGCCGAGCGGTCAGCCGCCTGCCATTGGAGAGCGTTATGACTGCTCCCTGGCGGCTGTTTGTTGCACGCACGACCGCGTGGCCGCACAGCAGCCGGGCATGGCCCTGCAAGCGGATGATCTTGAAAAGGGCATCGCGGATCTGGCAATTCGGGACCAGAACGCCCAGTGGTTCGGGGGATCCGTCGGGGGAATCGAAACACAGCGCAAAAGGGCTCGATCCATTGAGCACGCGTGCGCCTTGAAGCGGTGACTTGTCCGAAGCAGGGATAACATCCCAGGCGCCGAGCTCGCGAAGGATGCCAATCGAGGCGTGGGTGAGCGCGATTTCGCGACCGTCGAAAGCGGGACTTGCCAGTCTTTCCAGGGATTGCCCTTCGACAACCGCCAGTTTGAACTCGCCGTGGGCAAGCGATGCGGCGAAGGAAAGTCCGACCGGCCCGGCGCCAACGACAATGATGTCGAAGCTGTCGTCACAGCCGGCCATCAGCGTGTCGCCAGCGCGTCGGCTCTCTTCGCGAGACGCTGCTGGAGTCGAGCCGCATGGCGTGCGTCGAACGCGCTGCGATCCATTGCCCGCCGCATCGCCTCGAGCGCGTTTCTCACGTCGGTTCTTGGCTGGTGAAGCGTCATTTGCCCGCCGTACGGTCCGGATTGTCAAGACGTTAGGGAGCGACGACCAGGCTGTCGGTCAGCACATGCGTTTTTCCCTGAAGGACTGGTCGATCAAACCACGCCGACCACGACTTCGCCTTGATCTGGGTCAGTCGAGGCCCACCGGCGTCGGATGACTCGATCCAGTCATGTGCCAGCTGACGCCATGACGATGCCATGGCATCAGCCAGCCCAAGGAAGAACCAGGCGTCTGATCTGGGGAAGGCTGTTTCAGGACCTTTGCGAGATCAGCGAATAACCGGCTCGCCATGGAAGCGCCGGCGCGAGGGCGGCGACACGCCGAAGCCGACTTCCATCATCAGCCGCGGCGTGCGCGAAGGCACGGTGCCCATATGGAAGCCAAACGGATCCTCGACAAAGCCGAGGCCGGCTTCACCGGTCAGCGTGACGGGGCTGTCATCGCCATAGACCTTGAGAACCTCTTGCGCCGGATGGCCGACGAGCAGCGTCAGTTGATGCTTGAGGATGCGCCGCTTGTGGCTGCCCCGGACATAGACATGCGGGCCGGTGCCCTCGTCGACCGGCGCCAGATAGAAGAAGAATTTCAGCATCCGCCAGTCATCGAGATCGAAATGATACTTCCCGAGTGAGGCACGGTTCTTGTCGGCGTCGGAAGCCTGGCCGGTCGGAAAGCTCCACCACACGCGTGTGGTGATCAGTTTTGCCTGAGCACCCAGATAATGCGCGGCGATGTCGAGCAGCAGCGGGTCGTTCTGGATGGCGACCGCTGCCTCGCAGCCGAGGATGCGTTCGAAATAGTGGCCACTGAGCAAGGAGCGGCCGAAACGCTTCTCGGCCTCGGCATGGTCCTCCGGCATGAATTCGAGACGGCGATCGAAATTACCGAAACAAGGCGTGCACCGGGCGAAGGCGGCGATCTCCTCATGGATGAAGGTCGGCAGGGCGAGCCCGCAAAACAGCCCGTCCGACCGCAGCGCCTCGACAACGTCCTGGCGACTGACGCCGGCAAACATCGTGTTATGGGCTTTTTGCGACACGCGAACCGGCTTTGCCCCACGCCAGTGCATCCTGCGGGCCGGCATGGTGCGAGCGAGCACGAACATCGGCAGCCATGCCGGGTTCTCGCGAATGTCCGACAGATAGGTCGGAATGCGCACGGCGATGCGGCGCAGCACGCCGCCGTTTCGCGCGATGGCCTCGATACTGGCGGCACCGGATTTGTCAGGGCTCGAAAGGGTCATGAAGGTCCTCAGCTAGAATGCGATATCGACGAAGCATCGGTTCTCGCTGCCTCGCCGCTGGGATCCAAGCCCGATTCCCGCAACGGAAGGACGTCTAGCCGTGGGTCGGATTTTGTGCAATGCACAATAGCCTTGCGTGAGGCAAACGCTGTTCGGATAAGGCCGCTCATCCCGTTTGCTCGGGTGGCCACAATATATGGTGCTGCGTCTGTCCTCCTTCTCCCAGTCGATCAGCGTAGACTAGTGCCCGTCCATAAACCCACTATTTTATTGCGTTTACAATAGTTTGCGACTCAATGGGCAGCGCCTTCGAAGCTGTGTGGTCGGCATGATGGGTGCAAATCGCCGGCGAAAGGGCTTTCTGGCGAGAATACGCGCACAGCCAGCGACCGGCGCTCGCCGGTCCATCTCGACCTGGTCGAATGGGGATGTCAGGTTAGCCTGAGATGCGCGAAGAGGGCGAGGTTGTAAGCCACCACTGAGGACCAGACGTAAGTCTTGAAGTGGTCGAGCCCGCGCCAGGTGCAGCGTCCCAGACCATAGGCCCGCTTGAGGCAGGAGATGCCGGCCTCGATGCCGGCGCGGAAGTTTCTGAGCTTGCGGTAGACCCAGCGGCTTTTGACCATGTCTTCGATCTTGAGGCCGGCCTTTTTGTGGAAGGCCATGTCGCTGATGCCGAGCTCCTTGGCCTGGCGCAGATTGTTGTGGCTGGCATAGCCGCCGTCGGCTGCCGCCTGCTGCGGCGCCTCGCCATAGAAGGCGATGTGGCGTTCCAGCATCGGCAAGAGACGCTCGCTGTCAGCCGGGTTGCCGGCTTCGATGACGAGATCGAGGATCAGTCCGCTTCTGCCGCTGGTGAGGTTGATTTTGTGGCCATATTGGACGTCGCGGCTGCCCTTGATGATGATTTCGGCATGCGGCTCGAACAAGCTCACCAGCTTCTCGCCGGCCGGCACCGCCTCGCCGGCCAGCACCCGCCGCTCGGTCTGGGCGATGATCCGCTCGATCAGCAGCCGGTAGTGGCCGACAACGGCCTGCCACAGTTCGCCGGCCGGGCCCGACGCCAAGGGCAACTGCGCCGCCGCCTGGTTCAGATACTCCAGGGTTTTGTGGGTGATTGTGAGCAGCTCGCGGTAGCGCTTGATCCGTTTCGGGCGACCGCGGGCATACTGGATCGTCCGGGCCCGCTTCTTTGCCGCGCGGCAGTGATCGTGCCATGGGATGATGCTGCCCAAGGCATCGGCCGCATCGAGAAGCCGCACCATCACCCGCACGCAGTCCCACAAAAGGCTACTGTCGCTCGGCTCGTGCATTAGCGCTGCAGTGACGGTGCTGTCGACACGCACGAGCTTGCCGCTTTCCATCTTGTCCCGCCGGGCGCTCAAAAGCAGCGTCCGATTGATTTCTTCCCAGGTCTCGGCCCGAAGCGCGCTGATCGTCTTGTGCAAGACCGACTTCTTCGGGCTCCAGCCCCACGGCAGCCGGGCAAAAGCTCGGAACGAGGCGGAGTCTTCCAGATGGAAGGCCAGCTCTTGATAGCTCAGTTGGCGGTGCTGCTTGAGCAAAGCGCAGCGCAGCACGGCCTCCGCCGGCAGTCCCTCGCGGCCGGTTTCCTTGACCCCATGCCGGCGCAAGTCCCCAGCCGCTAACTCGAGCAGGTCGCGATGGGCGTCCAGCCATTGCGACATCGCTTTCAGTTCACAGCCGATCTCGTGTCCGCAGAAAAGATCGAATATACTGCTCTGGACGGTGCGTTCTTGACGCATTGTTGGCTCCGGCGGTTGCGGGTTTGTCTTTAGAATCAGTCGCTTGATCTAAAGTGTACCTGAAACCGCCGGGCTTTACCTGCGGAAATGTCGCGATTCTTCCAACAAATTCAGCAGCTTGCCGTTTATGGATGGGCACTAGACTAGGCACGATTCGGTGTTGCCAGCATCCGGCCAATTTGGAGATCGCTCAGGCCTTGGCGCTCGCCAGCACCTGACATACTTTCCATAAGCAACTTGCGTAGGGATCGCGTGTGCGGCCCGATGACATCGATCTCGTTCTGGACGCTGACATTTCGGAGGACCCATACGTCCTCCTTGATGTCGCCACCCCCGATGGCGTGCTTCAGCTCTTGGGGGACGTGGAGATGGGTAGCAACCATCTGGTCATCCGTGACCTCCATATTGGGGGGCGATACCCAGGTCCGATGGGGTTGGTCCAAATTGCGCAAGCTCGGTCGAGTGATCGCGGAGAAGAGCTTAATGTCGACTACATCGAAGTTCATGGAGCGGTTCGGACAACGGGTGCGAACCCGGGACGTCGTCCGGGTGTCGTCAGGCTCTCCCGTCCGGCTGAGCCTCAGCTTTCTACACGGCGCGAATACTCCTGAGGCTGCTCGGATTCTCGTCAGGAGACAGCTGCCGCTGAGGACGGCCCATGCGGTCCTCACGGAGATGGTCGATCACGGCAAGGCGTTCGTGACTGTTCCTTGCGTCGACGACCTGCGGGCACTGAAGGACGAACTCTCGTCCGCAGGAGTGATCGCGAAGGTCATGCGCCGCGGCCGATAAGCGTTCGCGAAGTCCAGGGTAGCACGAAGCTGTCCCAGGAGGCGTTCTCCGTGAGGTATGGCCTCGATCTGGCAACGCTTCGAAACTGGGAGCAAGGTCGCTCGGAACCGGATGCAGCGGCGAATACTCTCCTTTGGACCATCGCCCGGAATCTGGAGGCAGTCGAAAAATCGCTCGAGATGGAGGACGAAGTGGCGGCGCCGTCTCACTAGGAGTCTAAGTCCAGGTAGAGGGCCGTCGGAACGGCCACTCCATCGCGCGGCTACTCGGCCGCCAACGCGATGCCGGCCGCCGGACGGGAGGCAACGCCAGGATCCGCGGGATGAGCGGATCCGGCCTGCTGTAGCGCCTTCCAACGCAATCTTCTCGCTAAACTCGGCACGCCATCAGCTTAACGAGGAAAGGAAAACGTGAACGAAGTTCCCTTCTGATCACGACCCCTAGACGTTGGACTGTCAGGTTCGACCGTATACGTCCTCAAGCCGCACAATGTCATCTTCACCTAGATACTCGCCGCTTTGGACCTCAATCATCACCAATCCGATATTGCCGGGGTTCTCGAGCCGGTGTTTGTGCCCGCACGGGATATGGGTGGATTGATTGGTTGTCAGCAGCAGTTCCTGGTCCCCGTTGACAATCTTGGCGGTGCCGCTGACCACGACCCAGTGCTCCGAACGATGGTAGTGCATCTGCAGGCTCAAGCGCCCGCCCGGCTTCACCTCGATGCGCTTGATCTTGAAGCGCTTGCCTTCCTCGAGCACAGTATAGGTGCCCCATGGCCGGTGCACCGTGCTGTGAAGCAGATGCGCCTCGTGCCCCGAAGCCTTGAGCCCCTCGAACAGTCTCTTGACGTCCTGGACGCGATCGCGGGATGCGACGAGCAGCGCATCGGGAGAATCGACAATCACCAGGTCGCTGACGCCGACCGTGCCGATGACCCGTTTGTCCGAGCTTATATAGGTGTCGAGGGTGTCCACCACATGGACATCGCCGCGGATCCTGTTGCCGCTCTCGTCGGGAGGGATCAGTTCGGCCATTGCGTTCCAGGAACCGATGTCGTTCCACCCCATCTCGCAAGGAACGACGGCGAGATTTTCCGCTTTTTCCATCACCGCCCGGTCGAGCGAGATTCGCGGAGCCAGGGCGAAATGCTTGGCCGAAAGCTCGATGCTGGCAAAGCGCTCACCGTCAACGATTTCGGCGTTCTCGTAGCTGCCGAGAACGGCATCGACTACCTCCTTGCAATGCAGGGCCATCTCATCGAGCATGACCTGCGCCTTGAAGCAGAAGATGCCAGCATTCCAGAAGAAACGTTTGGAGGCGACATAGGATTTGGCGGTCTCGACGTCAGGCTTCTCGACGAAACGGACGACGTTTTCGCCATCGGCCTCGATATAGCCGAACCCCGTGTCCGGCCTGTCCGCATTTATGCCTAGGGCAGCAATGCGCCCCTGCCGCGCATGCTCGATTGCCCGACTCATGGCGATTCGGAAAGTCGGAAGGTCGCCGATCATCTGGTCCGCGGGAAAAATGCACAGGATCGCATCCGGGCCCTGTGTCGCCTTGGCGTGGATGGTCGCCGCGGCGACAGCGGCGGCCGTGTCCCGACCCTCCGGCTCGAGCAGGAAGGTGCGCGGCAGCACGACGGAATCGAGCTCGTCAAAATGGTCTTTCGTGACGAAGAGATGGTCCTTGGAGGTCACGGTGACGAGCTCGGCCGCCTCCACCATCGAGGCCGCGCGCAAGGCGGTGTGCTGGATGAGCGAATGCCCGTCCGCCATCTTGAGGAAAGGCTTGGGATGCGATTGCCTGGAGGCGGGCCATAGTCGCGAGCCGGCTCCGCCGCTGATGATGACCGGAACCACTTTCATCGAATGCCCTCTACCGTCTTTGACGCGAATGCCTGTGCCCTTTTCAGCACCGAGGCGACGATCGCCGTGGCTCTGCTCTCGGTCGAAGCTTCCGAATAGCAGCGCAGTTCCGGGGCATTGCCGGAGGGCCGCAGATGTATGATCTCGTCTGTGCGCATGCGCACCCTGAAGCCGTCGGTTTCGTCAACCTCGGCTACCGTCCCGAACGGGGTGAGAAATTGCTGCAGCACGTCGAAATTTGCGAGCCGATCCATCAATCTGCTTGAACTTTCCGTGGAGAAATCCCGGAGCCGGTCGCTCGCGCACACCGGAAGGCTCCAGAGCTCGCGCAGTTGGGACAGCTTCTTTTTTGTCGATGCCATGGAGGCAAGAACAGCCAGGATGGGGAGAAGAGAGTCCCGTGTCGGCAGTGCGGTCAAAGTCTTTCCGTTCAATGTGCAATCCGACCCCAGGAGAACGCCGCCATTGGCCTCAAAGCCGAGGACGACGCCGCCGGCGGCGGACGATGCTTCCATGGCTTCGATGACAAATGGAGAACCGACCTTCGTCCTCCGGACTTCGAAGCCAAAGGCTTTCGAAATGCCTGAGTTTGAGGTCACCGGCGTCACAACGGTATCCGCCTTCAGGAAGAGAGCCGTGGCGAGCCCAACCAGATCGCCGCGAAACAGATCGCCATTTTCATCGGCAATGAGTGGCCGATCAGCGTCCGCATCGGTCGACACGATGGCGTCGAGGGCGAATTCGCGGACCCAGCCTTTCAATCTCGCAATCGTGTCGGCGTCGACCGCTTCAGTATCGACTGGCACGAAGGTTTCGGTTTTCCCGAAGGCGACCACGCCGGCGCCGAGAGATTGAAGAACTTCCACCAAAAGTCTTGCTGCTACCGAACTGTGCTGGTAGACGCCAAGTCTCATGCCGGAAAGGGAGCCCGGCTCCAGCATGTCATTGGCGCGCTCTCGATAAGAGGCCATCGCTTCTTCATGGCGGATGGGCCACGTCGTTTCCAGAAGAGCCGGTGGCAAGCAATATGCATTTGATCTTTCGGCTACAAAGCGCGTAATCGCGGCCTCATCCGCCTTGCTGATCTCACCATTCGGGCCGTAGAATTTGATGCCGTTGCGATCGGCTGGAATGTGTGAGCCAGTGACCATAAGAGCCGCCGCGCCGTGTCTGCGTGCATATAGTGCCAGGGCAGGCGTAGGTATGGCGCCGCAATCGATCGGCTGGAAACCATTTGCGGCCAATGCTGCCATGCAATTGTTGGCTATCGCCTGACTGCTGTCACGTAGGTCGCGGCCTATGAAGACCGAGCTATTCGGCTGAACCCCGCTCGAAATCAAATGCGAGGCGAAAGCTTCGGTATAAAGTCCGCTGGCCTTGCCGACCAATTCCGACCCCAAACCTCGAATGCCGCTTGACCCGAATTTCATGATTTCGCTTTGCTGGTGGACAGGCACGGTGGTGTAACGTTGCGGTGGGCTAGTGCTTCTATTGAAAGCGCCATCGTTCTCAGCCACCTGCTGTTCAGATATGCGGCTTCTACAACACGGTAACTGCCGATCAAATTTGCCGAACTATCCAAACAGGAACTCAAAACGGAAGTTGGAGCCTCCCACTGGCAGTCGGGGCATCCACAGCTGTCCTTCTATTGGAATCTCTTGGCGCGCTTCATCGAATGATCAAGCAGCGGAGTGATTGATCCTTGCCTGCCGGTATTTCCGCTATGCAGCATCATGACACATCCGTAAACTTGGTTGTTTGGATGGAATGCATCCATGCCATGGATAGGCTCGAAGCCGGCGTATAAGGCTTTGTGCGGACCTGCTTGAGCCCGAGCTTGCGGCAAGCAGCCTTGGACCTGTAGCAGGAGCCGCTGTCGGTATGACGCGCTCGACGGTAGTCCCGAGACCGGCATAAAAGGCGAGAGCAGCCTTAACGAAGGCGATGGCGCTTTCCTTCTTCTCGTCGGGCCAGATTTGCGAGAAGGTGACACGCGAAGCGTCGTCGATGCAGACATGGACGAACTTCCATCCGATGCCGCGGCTGTTGATTGTTCCTTTCGATCGCCGGTGATGCAGTGGCCAGACGATCGAACCGACTTTCTTGAAGTCGATGTGGATCATCTCGCCTGGCGTGTCGCGCTCATAGCGGCGAACAGGCTCGGCCGGCTCCATGTCCCTCAGCCGTGACAGGCCGGTACGTGTGAGCGCCCTGCTCACAGTCGTTGGCGAACACCTGTACGCTTGGCGATGTGCTGGCCCAACCGCCGTTGACGGCGCAGGGCCAAATCTGGTCGGCCACTGCTGCTGCAGTTCGCTTTGGAGTTGTCTCGGTCTCGATGAGCGGCCGCACATGCCAGCGCAGCCCTCAGCCGCGAATCGCTCGACCCAGCGCGCAACCACCTTCGGCTTCACCGAGGTTCGCGCCGGAGCTGCGTTCGGGCCATCGCCTCTCGAGGCCGCGGATCATCCTACTGCCGAACAGCCGCTAGTTGCAGGCGCAATAGTTGCGCTCGCGGGAGGCCGGCTTTCCCGAAGCCGTCGCCAACCTGATCTGTGGCTGCAAACGCTATGCCGTCGGCCGCACGCTGATTAGCCGATCAACTTGATCCACAGGCGCTTGAACCATGCGAGGACGGCCCTGAGCCCCTTCGGCTGGGCGCCGCGTTTGAGAAGGCGGTCATAGGCGCGGCCGGCTTCGATCTGCTCGCGAGACATCTTGCCGGCCCAATGGATTCGGCCACGTTTGATGATGTAGTGCGAGCCACAAGGGAAGTCATGGTTGCCGATCGAGGGCCAGATCGAGGCGCCCTCGTCCTCCATGACAAGGTCATATTCGGTTGGAACGAGCGGTGTTGAAACCTCCTCGCCACACCCACAGGCGCAATTATGGAGGGCAACGTGGCATTGGCGCGACACGTAAAGGAGCCCGTCTTCCAGCTGTTCGGGAATGTCTTCGACAAAGACTGTTGTAAGACAGTCCACCCGAGCCATCATGCCCCCCGGTTCGTGATGTTGTTGCCCTCGATCATGTATGTCGCATTCCTTTCGTTGCGCTCATCACGATAGAAGGTCAACCAGCGCTTCCAGCGCATGATCGCCATGATCGCGTTCAACGAATTCAGCTCGGCGGTCTGGATTTCGGTTCCGTACACATCGGCCTCTTCATCGTCGTCACCGAACGACAGATGGGTCGCCACCTCCGCCCACGGCGTGCCGGCGGCAATGAAAGTCGCCCGTGCGCAACCGTCGAGCGTGTTGTCATCGTGTCCGAGACCGATGCCAGTGTCGACGAATGGAATGCCCAGGCGAACCAGCCCTTCGGCAATCACGCGCCGCGACGATCCCTTGTCAACACAGACGAAGACGAAGTCATAAGCTGCAAATTCGTCAATGTTGTCAGCCTTGACCCTGGTGGCGTGCGGTTTCACGCCCTTGTGCATGCGCGCGTAAAGCGCTGCGTAGCAATCTACCTTGCGGGGAAAATTCTTCGCCAGCGCCAGTTCGGGAGCACCGGGCGAACGGAAAAGATTGAGGTTGAGAAGTTGGTCGTTGTCGGATCTCCGACGAAGTCGGACACGAGACATAGCGCCATTAGAATGATCGCGTTGTTTTGCAATGATTTTCTCATTTGGCACGACCTTTGCGGAGGCAATCCCGCATGAGCGCTCCGCCAATCTCGATTGATGCGAGCGGGATTGAATCATGGCGAAGTGCGTCGTTTCTGAAGATCAAGGAGAGAAGAGCATGGCGAGAGCGCGAATTGGGGTGGCTGGGGCAGTGACAGCGGGTGTCGTCATGATGCTGGTAGGGCAGCAGGCGGCTGCGGCCGACCTTCCAGAAGTCCCATGCGACCCGGATGAGGGTGCCGTATTCACGGAAGCGCCAAGCCCCTGGCAGATCCGTCTGCGGGCGTTGGGGGTGATCACGGAGGATTCGGGCTACGTCAACGCGGTGCCCGGCTCCGGTCTTTCGTATTCGAACACCGTGACGCCGGAACTCGATATTTCGTATTTCTTCACGGACAACATCGCCACCGAACTCATACTGGGCACCACCTATGCCAACATCACAGGCCAAGGCTCGATCGGCCCTCTGGGGGATATCGGTAAAGTTTGGCTGCTGCCGCCCACCCTCACATTGCAGTATCATTTTACCGATTTCGGCGCTTTCAAGCCCTATGTCGGCGCTGGCGTGAACTATACGATCTTCTATCATCAGCAAACCGGCAGCGCCGATGATCTGAAGGTCAAGAACACATTCGGCGCCGCGCTGCAGGTCGGATTCGACTACATGGTGGACCAGCACTGGGGCGTCAACTTTGACGTGAAGAAGCTTTTCCTTAAGCCCGACTTCGACGTCACTGTCGCCGGCGCCAAGCTCACAGGCAAGGCCGCGCTTGATCCCTGGCTGGTAGGCGCAGGTCTCACCTACCGCTTCTAAGGACGAAGCAACTCAAGGCGGCGCGTTTCGAAGTCCGCGCGCGGATGATCCGTGCCGAGAAGTGGACCCGCGATGGTTCTTAAAGGAGTGCTGGCATGCGCGTGGAAAACGATCATTGCGACGTGATCGGCGTGCCGGTCGCTCCCAAACAACTTGATAGTCTGTCTTCTGCGATTCTGCAGCAGGGAGCGATGGCGCGAGTGTCGCTGCCAGGCGATGTGGTGACCTGGGCGGCAGGCCGTCACCAGACGCTCAGGCGGATGCTTTCCGACCAGGGTTTCAACAGGGACTGGCGACAGTGGCGGGCGCTGCAGGACGGCGAGATTCCCGAGGACTATCCGCTGATCGGGATGTGCAAAGTGGACAACATGGCCACGGCGCATGGCGCCGATCACCGGCGCCTGCGCGGCCTGCTGTCCAGGAGCTTCGCGCCGGGTCGTATCGCGTTGCTGACGCCACAGATCGAACAATGCGTCGATCAACTCCTGACCGAGATGGCGCGGCGCGGCGGCAGGGCCGATCTGATGCGCGAGTTCGCCGCTCCGCTGCCCATCAACGTCATCGCCGAACTGTTCGGTCTGCCGGACGAACAGCGCGAGGAGATCGTCGCGCTCACCTACAGCCTGGCCCACACCTCCGCCACAGCCGCAGAAGTGCGACAGACGCGGCAGCGCATCCCGGAATTCTTCCGTCGCCTGATCGCGCTCAAGCGGGGACAGCTCGGCGACGATCTGGCTTCGGCCCTGATCGTCGCGCGCGAGAAGGGCGAGCTCGTTTCCGATACCGAGCTCATTGACATGCTGTTCATGGTGCTTTCTGCAGGCTTCGTGACCACCACCGGCGTCATCGGCAATGGCGTGCTGACGTTGCTGACGCATCCGCAGCAACTGCATCTGGTGCGCAGCGGCCAAGTTCCGTGGTCACAGGCGATCGAGGAGATCCTGCGTTGGGGCAGCTCAGCGGCCAATCTGCCGTTCCCCTATGCCACCCAGGATGTGGAGATCGACGGTTGCATGGTCCGCCGCGGTGACGCCGTCCTGATGGCGTTCCATGCGGGCGAACCGGGACGAAAGGACCTTCGGTTCCGGCGCCGACAGGTTCGATGTCACCCGGCAGCACAACCCGCACCTGGCGTTCGGCGACGGACCGCATTCCTGCCTCGGCGCTGCGCTGGCGCGCCTGGAATTGGGCTGCGCCTTCCCCGCGCTGTTCGGGCGCCTGGAGGATCTGGCGCTGACCATCGCCGCGGAGGACGTCGTTTACATGCCGTCTTACGTCATTCGCTGCCCGCAGAGCCTGCCGGTCACCTTCCGCCCCTCCATCGCTTAGAGAGTGCGGCATTCACCCCGGGTTCATTGATTCTGAGTGGAAGGCTCGACCAGTTGTTTCGCGATTTGCCTGAGAAGCAGGCACTCGCATAGCAGAGTCCGATCACTCACATTGCCGAAACGAGTCTTCTCGTTTGGCGGCATGTGCGCGGCCCCGCAACGCCCCACAGACTAAGGAGAAGCCATCCCATGATCACCCACCAAAGTATCCCCCTCACGTTGATTCACGCAAAGATGACGCTCGGGTCAGGCCTCGCAACATGCTGATGACCCGTCTGGCTCGGGGCTGCCCCCCGCCCGACTCTGTCTCACTCAGTGCAACGAGCACGCAGCACCCTCAAGACAAGGGACAACTCACCTTGCATCAAACCTTGCCCATTGGCCGGTCGCGACAACAGAAGCCATCAGCAAACCTCCTGTCCGGTTGGCCGCGCCGGACACTTTTTGCGATCGTGCTGGCTTTCGTCACCACCGCTCCTGTTCTGGCGGCCACTGATGACATCAAGGCAACGAATTTCCTGCTCGACAATGGCATGGAAGTGGTCGTCATTCCGGACCACCGCGCCCGCATCGTCACGCACGTGGTCTGGTACAAGGTCGGCAGCGCCGACGAGCCGGCCGGCAAATCCGGCATCGCGCATTTTTTCGAGCATCTGATGTTCAAAGCGACGGCCAATCATACCGCCGGCGACTTGAGCCGCGCAGTGGCCGAGATCGGCGGCTCGCACAACGCCTTCACCTCCTACGATTACACCGCCTTCTTTGAAACGGTGCCGCCCTCGGCATTGGAGCAGATGATGGGATTCGAGGCCGACCGCATGCGCAACCTCACCCTTACGGATGATGTGATCGAAGCCGAACGGGACGTGGTCCTGGCGGAGCGACGCTCGCGCATCGACAACGATCCGAAAGAAATACTCGACGAGGAGGTATTCACTACGCTCTGGCAGAGCCAACCTTACCGCATCCCGGTGATCGGCTGGATGCACGAGATCGAGAAGTTGAATCGCAGCGACGCGGTGACGTTTTATTACAAATATTACTGGCCGAATAACGCCGTGCTGGTGGTGGCGGGCGATGTCGAACCGGAGAGCGTGAAGGCGCTCGCCGAGAAGACCTATGGCAAGCTCCCGCGTGGACCGGAGCTGCCGCCGCGTGAGCGCGCGTCTGAGCCGGTGCAGAACACCAGGCGCGTATTGACGCTGAGCGACGACCGCGTTTCGGTCCCCTTCTTCTCCAGCCATTGGGTGGTGCCGTCCTATCGCACCGCTGAGCCCGGCGAAGCCGAGGCGCTGGACCTGCTGGCCGACATTCTCGGCGGAAGCAACCGCAGCCGGTTGTACCAGCAGTTGGTGGTGAAACAGGGCATTGCCGCCGAAGCCGCCGCTGGTTTCGAGGGCGACATGCTGGATGCAACCAGCTTCAACATTCATGCCTCGCCGCGGGGGGATGCCAAGCTTGCCGACGTCGAGGCTGCGGTCAACGCGGAGATCGCCCGCATCGTCAGGAACGGCGTCACTGCCGACGAGCTAGACATGGCAAAAGACCGCTATGTCCGCAGGGTAATCTTTGCGTACGACCATCACGCTTCCATAGCCATGATGTATGGCTCCGCGCTTGCCGCCGGAGGCACTTTGAAAGAGGTCGAGGAACGGCCGGACCGCATCCGCAAAGTCACCGCCGATCAGATCAGGGCCGTTGCCGCGCACTACCTGGTGTCCGACCATTCAACCACTGGCTATCTCTTGCCCAAGGAGAATTGAGACCATGACAAACCAATTCCGCAGCGCCATCGCACAGCCGTTGGGCGCCTCTCTTGTTGGAGCAGAGCGCATGGCCGCCTGGGGGCTGACCGTCCTTTACTTTGCTATTTTCTTCCTCATCCTGCCGGCGCTTACTGCCCGTGCTGCGGTGAACATCCAGGAGGTGAAATCTGAAAAGGGCATCACCGCCTGGCTGGTGGAAGACCATACGCGGCCGACCGTCACGCTGCATTTCCTCTTTGACGGCGGGACCACCCAGGACCCAGTCGGCAAGGAGGGGCTTGCCAATTTGATGACCGGGTTGTTCGACGAGGGCGCCGGTGATTACGACGGCGACACCTTTCAGGTGCGGCTCGATCATGCGGGCGTTGAGATGAGCTTCAGCGCGCGGCGTGACGGCATCTATGGCTCGGTGCGCATGCTTTCCGAACGTCAGGGCGCCGCTTTCGATCTCATCAGGCTCGCGGTGAACAGGCCTCGCTTCGACCAGGAGCCAGTTGACCGCATCCGCGCCCAGATTCTATCCGATGTCATAGCCAACGAGCGCGAACCTCGCGCGATCGCCGAGCTTGCATGGCGGCGCGAACTCTTCGGCACGCATCCGTACTCGAGGCCGAACGAGGGCACCAAGCAAAGCCTCGCCCGCATTACGCCCGCCGATCTTGGCACCTTCCATAAGGCCGCTTTCGCGCGCGACGGGCTGCACGTGGCGATCGTCGGCGACATTGATGCCAAAGCCCTGAGTGCAAGGCTCGACCAGTTGTTCGGCGATTTGCCTCAGAGGCAGGCCCTCGCCCGGGTACCTGCTGTCACCCCGAAACTGGGCCGGTGGATGTTGGTCGAATACAACCTGCCTCAGACTTCGCTCCAGCTGGCTTTCCCCGGCATCGGACGCACTGACCCGGAATTCTATGCCGCAGAGCTGATGAACGATGTACTCGGAGGCTCGCCATTTACCTCACGTCTGTTCCAGGAAGTGCGCGAAAAGCGCGGCCTTGCCTACGGCGTCTCATCTAGCTTGGGGTCCAAAACGCTCGTCGTGACCACGTCGACCCGTGCTGACAAGGCGGCCGAGACCCTCGACCTCATAAGACAAGTGATCAAGGAGCTGGCGGACAGGGGCCCAACAGCGGCCGAGCTCGATGCGAGCAAGAAGTATTTGGTCGGCGCCTATGCTATCGGCAATCTGAGTTCCTCCAGCTCTATTTCAGCCACGCTTCTCGCGTTGCAGCGTGACAAGCTCGGCATAGATTACATTCAGCGCCGCCCGGCCCTCATCGAGCAGGTGACGCTCGACCAGGTCAGGGCGGCGGCGAAGAAGCTGCTTTCTGCCGAGCCCGCGATTATGAGCGTGGGCCCGCTCCTTACGGGTGTCCCGTGACGACGAATAATCCCGCCTCTACAATAGTTGCTGACCGTCTCCGCCGCAGAGATGCATAGAAATACATCTGTCCATTTGATGCGTCTCCATTCGCCACCGACGCATCCCAGGCCTGGGAACCAGCGGTCGGCAAGGTAGTGTGCTGAGAGTTCTGCAAATTCGCTGAGAGAGGGGCGGTCATGGCAGGCTGGTGATTGTTCACGTCACCGATTCCCGCGAAGGAACGCCACCATGACCAAGATTGAAAGTAAGACCGCCAGCGCTGCCGTCAAAGACATTCTGCTTTCGAACCCGGACGGACTGCACGAAGTGATCCGCGCGGTGATGCAAGAGGTGCTCGAGGCCGAGATGGACGAAGCGCTGGGTGCTTCGAAGAGCGAGCGCACGCCGGAGCGTCTGGGCTATCGCTCTGGCTATTACGGCCGCACCCTTGTGACGCGGGTCGGCAAACTTGAGCTGCGGGTTCCGCAGGACCGTGCCGGGCGCTTCTCCACCGAGTTATTCGAGCGTTACCAGCGTTCCGAGCGGGCCTTGGTGGCGACGCTGGCCGAGATGTATGTGCAGGGTGTGTCGACCCGCAAGGTCAAGGCGATCACCGAAGAGCTGTGCGGCCATGCCTTCTCGGCCTCGTCGATCTCGGCCATCAACAAGCGGCTGGACGAGAGCCTCGCTGCCTTTGCCAGGCGCCCCCTTCAAGAGCCGTTTCCTTACCTCATCCTCGACGCGCGCTATGAGAAGGTGCGTGAAGCCGGCGTCGTCATGAGCCAGGCGGTGCTGATCGCGGTTGGCATCGACTGGGACGGCCGGCGCCAGATCCTGGCTGTGGAGATGGCCAATCGCGAGAGCCGTTCGGCCTGGAAAGACTTTCTCGTCGCGCTGAAGGCGCGCGGCCTCAAGGGTGTCGAGCTGGTCGTCTCCGACGACCATGCCGGCCTGGTCGCGGCGATCGGCGAGGTGATCCCGGAAGCAGCCTGGCAACGCTGCTACGTCCACTTCCTCAGGAACGCGCTCGATCACCTGCCGCGCAAGCACGGCGACGACTGCCTGCAGGAACTGCGCTGGCTCTACGACCGGCGCGATCTCACCGAGGCCAGGGCCGATCTCGCCGCATGGCTCGCCAAATGGTCGCCTCGCTATCCGCGCCTGACAGGCTGGGCCGAGGATGCCATCGAACAGACCCTGACCTTCTTCAGGCTGCCGAGACAGCACCACAAGCATCTCAAGTCCACCAACATGCTCGAACGCCTCAACAGGAAATCCGCCGGCGCACCTATGTCGTACGCATCTTCCCCAACGCCGAGAGCTGTCTGCGCCTCGTCAGGGCCTTGGCTGTCGAGACCAACGAAAACTGGATGGAGGCCAACCGCTACATCAACATGGACGACCTGCGCGAGCACAAGAAGCTCGCTCTACGCCAAGCCGCATGACCAGCATCATGGCCGCCCCAATTTGCAGAACTTGACGCACACAACCGTCGGCAATGGGAATCCACAACTCCCGGGCCAGAAGAACGGCTGCTCCACCCGCGCTCGGATGGAGTAATCGGTTCGATGTCCGACGGGCTCGCGCCAATATCTCGCAATCCGTCGTTGCATCTCCTCCAAGGACTCAGCGCTGTTGATCACGCCGAATGCTCCACGCGGGTGAGATGGGCACAATCGACGCATGTCCGCACAACCCCAACCGTACAGTCGTGGGGAGAACCGAAACGGCACGATCTTGAACCGCTTGCCATTCGACCGGTGCTGATCCGCCGAGGTGAGAATGGCGTTCGAGATGAACTCGCTGCCGTAGCTGACCTGTGGTGAGCCGATCCAAAGCGCCTGGGCGCTCTTTGGACCTACCTAGCTATTAGGTCAGAACGACCGCGGCCTGCCAGGGTTTGGTTAGGCGGGGCCATGCGCTGAGCTACGGATATGCGCGCTTCGAAGCGGCTTCGCACACCAGTGCCAGACGCCCGCCGGAACTGAAAATTTTGTCGGCCGGCGAACAACACCTTCACGCCCGCCGGGTCACGCCCGCCCGGATAATCCTGAGATCCTGGCCGAACTCGGCGCCCTTTGGGCAGGCTCCGAATCGGGGTTAACGGCGAAGTTCTCCGAGGATTGTAGCGAGAGAGTCGGTGCTTCAACCGGCCTTTTTGCCCCTGAGCTTGATGAAGCGGTTGTCGCTGACGGCACGGTTGATGGCGAAATCTCCTGACGATCGCCATGTTGCGCGCCCCGTGCCCCCCTTTCCGAGGCGGGATTGATCCTCGCTGAAGGCGACGTCGAGGATCCAGTGCAGCGCGTTCTCGATCAGGATTGCCCGCAGATGTATTGTGCGTCCTTACTCCAAATCATCACTCCACGCATCATCTTTACGGCTCAGCGTCAGACACGACTGCGCTCAAAACGTCAGCTTGAAGCCGGCCGACAGGGTGAAGGCATAAAAGTCCATGCCAGCGCTATCCTTGTAGGCTCCTTGTTGTTGGCCGCTCGCGATGCTGTAGGTCGTTGTGTCGCCTTTCCTGCGAAAATATTTATCGCCATTGCCGGCCAGGGAGACGCTGGCGCGGTCGGTCATCTGATAATCGATCTTGGCGCCGGCCGAGATGAACGGCACCGTGAAGAAGTCGTCCTCAAATCGCAGACCGCGCCCCCCGTAGCGCAGCCAGTGATGGTCAACAGCGCTTGCATCAACGGCCAAGCCGCTGCGGAGCAGCCCCGAGAGCGTCAAGTTCCCGAGCGTCGTGGTCGTTTCCGCACCCAGGAACAGGCCCAAATAGCGCTGTTCGTAATCGATGATCGGTTCGCCATGGGCGAAGTCGCCGGAGAGATCCCGGAAGCCATGCTTGCTGCTGTCGGTGTAGGAGCCGCCATAGGCCTTCCACTTCATGTTAGTGTATTTGACACCGCCATGCAGGTTGATAACCGTGGCATCGTTGATCACAAAGTCTGGGCCTGCTGCGATGTCAAGATCCATGTATCGGTGAAGTTCGGTGTCGGGGCTGATCGAGCGTGCCGACCAATCTCCTTCGGCAAACCCAAAGCGTTTCGCCCAATCATAGTCTTCCATATGGCTGTTGCCAGAGAAACCGAAGACGGCGTTGGCTGAAATGATCCAGTTGTTCCAGACCTCGGCCTTTAGCCCGGTGGTCAGAACCGGCGCGCCGGTTTCCCAGATTAATTTGCTGATACGATTTCCCACTTCGTCGTAGGCAAGCTCGTTGCCCTTTAGCCATGTGTAGCCAACACCACCAAGAATGGTGACGCTTTTATCGGGCGCTGAATAGATGGTCGAATGCGCCGCCATGGCGATGGTCGACGATGTGCAGAACGTGCCGAAAGCAAGAAGTGCAAATAATGATGCGCCGCGATTCATGAGGCAGCCTCGTCGGGATGGCGTTGGGTGATCTTTCGTTGAACGACGGGGCTCTCAACCCCGTTCGCAGGAGTTATTGTCGCGGGGATCATTCTTGGGGTTCCTGCAAAGACCTTGAACTCCGATACGATGTCCAGGACGGCCTGGCATTGCTCTTGGTCTGATGCGCTGCATAGACCGCGTGGTCCGGCCACTACCATGTTGCCGGCATATCAGAGATTTGGCCCGGCGCGAGAGGCGATACTCGTGGCGAGAGAACGGGATTGCACCGGCCGCCGGCGCTATCAAAATGCCGAAGTTGGTGATCCGGCAGGACGCTTAGCTTTCTCCCGCTCTTCGGCGATTAGGCGTTCCAGCTTGTGAATGTTGGGCACGCCTGGGATCACTTCGAGGCCGAGAACGAACGCAGGCGTGCCGTCGATGTACAGATCCTTGGCGACCGCGCGATTGCGCTCGAGGAGGTTTTGGAGGGCGGGGTCTCCCATCTCCCGCTTGAGCTGTTCAACATCGAGGCCCAGGTCTCGTGCGATAGTCAAAATGTCGAATTCGCTGAGCTGGCCGCTAGTAGCCATCAGGGCGTGATGGAACGCCTCATATTTTCCCTGTTTGATGGAGGCGAGCGCCGCCAGTGCGGCAAATTTGGAACCGGGTCTCTCGCCCGGATAATGTTTGTATACAACCGTCAGCTTGGGATCATCCCTGAGGGCTTGCTGGATTATACTGTCTTCCGCCCGGCACTGCGGGCAGTTGTAGTCCAAAAATACGACGAGGGCGACGTCGCCATTCGGGTTGCCAGCAGATGGCGCAGCGGCGTCATTTAAGAGTGCGTCGCGCCGCTCTGGAATGAGCTTCCGCCAATCCGCGGCGAGCCGGCGATAGTTTTCGTGCTCGTGCACGTAGTCTATGGCAACTGGACCAAATCGCATCGCCATAAGCAGGGCTAGGACTGAAAGGGCGATAGCGCCGGCTTTTGGATTAAGCATAGGGGCTCCAAGCAAACGGTGAACGGCAGGGCAGCAACAGCCGGCTTCTGACACCCTTAGGTGACAGCAGCCTGAAAGCCTCAGGACATTTGCGTCACGCGAGATTCAGCGTAGCGTCACGTTCAGAATGGATCCTGCCCTCGAACTGGAGCTCGGCACCCCCCTGATTAATCTCAATTGGATCCATTTTGATTTGCCATGACCGTCTATGGCATTCCCGATGGGCGCGGCAGATCGAGGACTTTTTGAAAGAACGATAATCAAAAGGCATCTGCCTTCACTGGCTGCTATGCACTGGGCTGGAAAACGCCCGCTGAGGCGCTTGACGAGTGGTTGCGGCAGGTCAAACACATTGGTGTTCCGACCCCGACTAAGTGACCGCAGATCTTACAGGACTTCTGGTTCTGTAATGCACAGTAGCCCAAGTATACACCGCCAGCTTGCAACAACCGAGCTTTGGTCGGAGTAGTGCTTGTCAGCGTCTTGAGGGTCGGCTGGAGCTGGAGCGGTCATTACGATGGCCAACGCCGTGGCAGCAAGTATCGTTCGTGGCGAATGAGACCGCAATTTCTGGAGCCTCGAGCGCCCCACAGTGTCTTTTTTGGAAGTAGGCATTTTCTTATCCTTTTGGATCATCACGGATTTGAAGAGGATCTGGTGTTATGTGCCGTTGGGAGAGCCGGCGAAGCGGCCGATATCATGTGGTCGAGTCATAAATTCTCATGAATGTTGGTTTTACGAGAACCCTTATGGCAGCCCTAGCTGACAGCTGAAGCGATCTGCAGGACGCAGATCCTGTCTGCCGATCGCAGTGAGATCCAACGGAGCTGGGGCGTCCCTCGGGATGCGCAGCCTGTATTGCGTTCGGACGAACGTCACGTGAACTCCTGGCTAAGACTGCGCGACGGGCCATGTCAGAACACCTGTCATGGTTATGAATAAGCAATTGGCATGCCACCAAATGGGTTGTGAGCAGCGACCACAAATCGGAGGAGTCGCCCCCTGGCCGGCTCGATCCTAACCCCTAGGATGTCTGGATCTGAACACAGATTGTCGTCAATCGAACTCGGACAAATGCTGTGACCGGCTTTGGCACCGGTTGATACCCGACTCCTCGGTTGGGAATTGCGCGTTTGAGAGCGGATTGGGGCAACAGGCGATCGCCGGGGCCGGTCAAGTTGCGCAGCCGTGTGTTGCTGTTAGCGTGGCGGGATAGGCTCGCAGGTGTGACCAGAGCGCCGAATGCTGGCGCCGTTCGCGGCATCCGGCGACCATCTAGCGATCACTGATCGCGCGTGATCGAGGTCATACTGAGTTCAATCGCTCGTCCCCGGTGCGGCCGTTCAAGGCTTCGCAGATTCGGTTCTGCATCGGCTTGCCTGGGGCGACAAGGTGCTGGGCTCCTGCCGTCCAGGCGAGCATGGCGTTCGAGGTGACCCCGGTGCCGTGCTCCGACGGAATTCAGATTGCGTCTCGCCCCGACTTGGCAAGTGTCCAGACGGATGAAAGACGAAGCCTCGATCCTTCTCTTGAGCTGCTGCTTTGTCCCTAGACTGCACAGGCGCATTGCCGCTCTTTCGAGACGTGCACGCTTCGACCACCTCTCGGCAGCGCGATGTCGTGTGACGGTCCTGCTGGCGCCCGACAAGGTACCTGTATAATTGTACAGGTTAAGCCGACTGTTCAGTCGAACGCAAAAACGAACCGGCGAGGCGCGCAATCGCTCCTTTGGGTGGTGCCCACGGCGGCTGTTTGCGATTGGCATGGAGATGGAGCGCGGCCAGGCTCCGCCTGCCCCAGCGGCAGCCAATTGCTCCAGGCAGAATTGCCTCCGCACTGTCTATTGTTTGCCGATAGCCAATGCGCGGCGTCAGCAAAACATCGCCGACCATTGGCCGTCTCGCATAGATAGTACGCCGAGCCGGAGCTCCCCTATCTCCAGACCCTATCGCACCTTGCATATTGAACGGCGGCTCGCAAGCAGCTGAATGCCCTAGCGGCCACTGCCATGTGTTCGCCCGAATGCATCTTGCTCGCGTGCTCGACAGACTTCAGGAATACGGTCGAGGGGACGAGCAGCGAAGCTGCTGGCAGGCCATAATAACATCAGGCGGGCGAAGCAGTGCCCATCGTTCTCCTCGGATCTCTGCTTTTTTCCAGCTGGCGGCTAAACCACAGGCGCAGCCAGCTTGGTCGCTCACGACGGCCATCGCCTGATGGTGTCTGGCATTGAATCCGTGTGCGTGAAGCGCTTCAGAGCGAAGACGTTGGGCGCCAATCAGGTTCCCTGTGAGCTTCACTGCTTGAGTTCTGCACGGCGTCAGCTATCGCGCCGGAATTTGATCCGCTGATTGCGGGGTACGCTCGTTGTCGCATTCGCGACGATGTCTGACATCTGACACAGCGCTGTTCAGAGCGGTCACATTGTTCCGAAACGATTTTCCCAGTTGGCACGATGGTTGCTGTTCTATGCGCAAAAGCACTGCGACGCCGCCGACCGAGAAGAATCCACCTGATGATCACGCTGTTCCAACACGCGGGCGCCGCCGCGAACGCCGGTCGTTCCCGAGCAGACGGAAGCCATTGCGCTTTCATTCCTCTGGTTGTCCGGGCATGACCGAATTCGATTTCCGTCCAACGCTGGATGCACCTGACGATGACCCCCATCTTTGGCTCGAAGATGTAGAAGGCGAACGGGCACTTGCGTGGACCGCCAGCCAGTCGGCGAAGACCCTGAAGCACTTCGCGGGAATGCAGTTCGAGCGCGACCGGGCGGCGCCGCCAGCCATTCTCGACCGTCCCGGCAGAATTCCCCTGGTCACGCGCCGCGGTCAGTACCTCTACAATTTCTGGCAAGATACTGGCAATCCGCGAGGACTGTGGCGCCGGACCACCCTTGCCCTCTACATGCAGGCGGATCCCCAATGGGAATTACTGCTCGATCTGGATGCCCTCGCGGCTAGCGACGGAGAGGACTGGATCTGGGGCGGCGCGGCGACGATCGAGCCGGAAAGACGGGAAAGAGCCGTTCTGCGCCTGTCGCGCGGCGGCAGCGATGCGGTCGTGCATCGCGAATTCGACCTCAGCTCTCTCAGCTTTGTCGCCGACGGTTTCAATCTCCCCGAGGCCAAGGGCGACATTGATTGGCTCGACCCCAACACGCTTCTGCTATCCAGTGCGCTTGGTGATGGAATGGCAACGCGCTGCGGCTACGCACGCACCGTGCGACTGTGGAAGCGTGACGCGGATCCCCTCACCGCGCCGGTAATCTTCGAGACCGGTTCCGAAACCCTCGGTGTGTCTGGCCATCTGGACCGTACCGCCGAGAGCGAGCGCCTGTGGTTCGTCGAGCAGTTGGCCTGGCTCGAGAAGAAAGTCCGCATTGGTGATAGGAGCGGGCCGAAGACAGAGATCGACCTTCCCAAGGACGCCAGGTGGGCTAACTTCGGCGATTGGCTGGTGGTAAAGCCGCGCAAAGCATGGACGGTTGCTGGCACAACCTATTGCGCCGACGCGCTGATCGGCATTTCGCTTTCCGCTTTCCTGGCTGGCGAGCGCCGTTTTAGTACCCTGTTTGAACCAGCCCAGAGGCGCTCCCTGCGGTCATTCTTCTGGAATGACAGGAAGCTCATTATCGGCTACCTGGCGAACCTCGCTCCGCGTTTCGAGGTGTTCACCCCAGGCCCGCAGGAATGGACACGCCGAGCCCTGGACACAGTGCCCGCGCAAGGGGCCGTTGGGCTCTGGTCACTCGATGCGGCAGTTCACGAGACCAATGGAGAGGTCGTCGTTTCGGCTCAGGACCCGATCACGCCGCGGCAGCTTTTCCTATTCGATCTCAATGCCGCGCCGCCGATCGGTGCTCCAGTGATCCTGAAGCGCAACCCGGAGACTTTCGACGCATCCGGACTGGTGGTCACGCGCCACGAGGCAGTCTCGATCGATCAGGAGATGATCCCCTATACGCAGGTTGGTCCGGCGAACGGGAACGGAGATGCCCCGGTTCACCTTTCCGCCTATGGCGGGTTCGGCATATCGCTCCTGCCCTGCTACTACTCCTCGCTCGGCAAGCTGTGGCTCGAGCGCGGCGGCACGTGTGTGGTGGCGAACATCCGCGGCGGCGGCGAGTTCGGCACCTGCTGGCACGATGCCGGGCGCAGGGAGGGCAAGCGTCTCGCCCATGACGATTTCGCCGCCGTTGCCGCCGATCTCGTGCGAAGGGGCATCACGCTGCCGAGGCGGATTGCCGCCGAGGGCGGCTCAAATGGCGGCCTGCTGATCGCCAACATGCTTACCCGCTATCCTGAGCACTTCGGCGCGCTGTTCTGCATGGTTCCACTTATCGACATGCGCCGCTACACCAAACTCCTGGCGGGCGCGAGCTGGATCGACGAATATGGCGATCCCGACAAGGCTGACGATTGGGCTTTCCTGAAGGAAATCTCGGCCTATCACACTGCCACGCCGGGACAGCCCTATCCGCCTATTCTGCTCGCCACCATGAGACGCGACGACCGCGTCCACCCGGGCCATGCGCGTAAGATGGCCGCCAAACTGCAAGCTCTTGGCTATCCCGCTTACTTCTACGAGGCCAGCGCCGGCGGGCACAGCTACGGCAAGGACAATCGCGAGCAAGCCGCACTCATCAGTCTTGGCACCAATTTCCTTCGCAGCGCGATCGGGTGGCATGCCGATGGCTTCAATAAAGGACCGGGCGCTCGACAAGGGCGAACTTCGGATGACTGAGTACAGGTCGAGGACTGCGACAAAGGTGCAAATCATGCGAGTACAGTTTGCACAAATGCGCGCTAGCGCTTTGTCGATCTCAATCAATCGACGGGGCTATTCACACCACAGTGTAAAATTCTGAAGAGCAAGGAAAAATATCATGGCAACAAAGCGGATGAATGTGGCGCGGGGAGTAGCAGCGGCCGTCGTCCTGATGCTGCTGGCACAGCAGGCAATCGCGATTCCAAAAGCCCCCTGCGCGTCTTACCCTCCCCCTCCACCTCCCCCTTATTGCTCGCGCCCGTCTACGACACCGATCTGCGAGCCAAGCTCTGGGCAGTTCCGCCTGAGCGCCTCGGGGGCATATTCGGGCTACGTTAATACCGTGCCTATCCCGCTTACTTCTATGGGATCAGCGCAGGCGGGCACAGCTACGGCAAGGACAATCCCGAGCTCGCCACATTCATCGCCTTGGGCGACGATTTCCTTGCCAGCGCGATCGGCTGGCACGCCGATAGCGTTCATTAACGACCCACAGCTCGACAAGGCGAACTTCGAAGAAGCGAGTCCGGGTCTTTAATCCGTGAGAGTGCTGCAAACAATGCGCGCAATATTTGCGAAGAATGCGCCAGTTCTCTGAGAGAGCTATCAGCACAGCAGAACTATTCACAGCGAAGTCTAACGATGAAGGAAACAACATTATCGCAACAAACCAATGAACGTATCGCGGGGAGTCACAGCGGGCGTCGTCCTGTTGCTGGTAGGCAGCAAGCCGTTGCGGTAGACCTTCCGGAACGACCCGCGGGAGGGTGCCTCGATTGAATCCGCCGTGGCAGATCCGCCTGCGGGCGTGCGGGCGATCACTAAAGATCGGGCTACGTCAACGCGTGCCCGGCAGGTTCACCGGGGTGGCTGGTCGCGCGCGCGGGTGGCGAGCACGACCGGTTACGCACGATCGTGGGGCCTTCAAGAACCGCAGGGTGAAGCTGCTCGCGCAGCAGTGTCGAGGCGATCGCTGCGCAGTTGGTCGAGACGCTGGCGGCCCAGCCCCAGCCCGCCGACCTTCGGCGCCACCTCTCCTTCCCGCTTCCGCTCATCGTCTTCGGGGGCCGGTGAGCGAATGCGCGAGCACGCTGAGCGAGCCGAGCGGGAACACGCTATTGGAATTCCCGGCGGACCGTGACGACCTGGCCCGACTTGACACTTTGAGCCCGGGGACCTCGATCTGATCCGGCGTCGCCGATGGGGATAAGGACCTCTCCGAGCCTGCGCCGATGAGAAACCGCATCGTATGCGGCTTTGGGCGAAAGAGACCGATCAGCGCATGGGCGTAATTCGCATAATCACATAAACATCTCGTTATATGTATTGACAGGGAGCGAAGCTGCTGTGATTGTGCGCGTGTCATGGTTCTCCGCGCGGCACTGCCGTAGCGGAGCTAAGAGGGAAGCCGGTGGGATGCCGGCGCTGCCCCCGCAACTGTTAGCGGCGAGCCAAGCCCATTGATGTCACTGAGGCGAACGGCCTCGGGAAGACGGGCAGAGGCTTTGACCCGCGAGCCAGGAGACCTGCCACGACGAACAACGTCCACGGGCGGGGTGTCTGGTGGTCGCGCTAGCTCGGCTTTGTGCCGCCTACTCGCGCGTTCCTTGTCCCCGCCCCAACCATCGGGGTATGGCATGACTGTCTCTCAACGAATTCCTGTGGCAACGCTCGGCGTGCCTCGCATCGGTCGACGGCGGGAACTGAAATTCGCGCTTGAAAGCTACTGGTCCGGAAAATCTCCCGCTGCCGACCTGCTCGCGACGGCGAAGACGCTACGCGCCGTTAGCTGGAGGGAGCAGCACGATCGCAGCGTGTCGAAAATCCCGTCCAACGATTTCTCGCTTTATGACCATGTGCTCGACACAGTCGCCATGGTTGGCGCGGTGCCGGCACGATACGCCTGGACTGACGGCGAGGTCCCACTCGATATCTATTTCGCCATGGCGCGCGGCAATCAAGGTCGGGAGGTGGATTGTGGACATGCCGGTGACGAGCATGTGGCCAATGGGCATGGCCTTGCCGCGATGGAAATGACCAAATGGTTCGACACCAACTATCACTACATTGTGCCGGAACTCACGGACGATCAGAGCTTTGCCCTCTCGTCGGCGAAACCGGTCGTTCATTTCCTCGAGGCCAAGGCGCTCGGCATCCATACTCGCCCGGTCCTGCTTGGACCGGTTACCTTTCTCAAGTTGGCGAAGTCACCTGAGGAAGGTTTCAACCCTATCGCGCTCCTGCCACGGCTGCTGCCCGTCTATGAGGAGCTCCTGCAGAGGCTGACGCTCGCGGGAGCCGATTGGGTGCAGATCGATGAGCCGGCGCTCGTGCTCGATCTGATTCCCAACGAACGGGATGCGCTCCAATTAGCCTACTCCCGGCTGTCGAAAGCAGCACCCGAGTTGAAGATCATGGTCGCTACCTATTTCGGATCGCTGGGAGACAATCTCGAGACCGCAATTTCTCTGCCCGTGGCGGGACTGCACGTCGATCTCGTGCGCGCTCCAGAGCAGTTGGAGACGGTCGGCCGCCTCGCGCAGAAAGAACTTGTGCTCTCGCTCGGACTGATCGACGGCCGCAATGTCTGGCGAGCGAACCTGCCTGCCATATTTGACCGCATCAAGCCGATCGTCGCCGGCTGGCCGCTGGAGCGCGTGGAGATCGCCCCGTCCTGCTCGATGCTGCATGTGCCGATCGACCTGGACATGGAAACGGCCCTCGATGCCGATGTGAAGTCGTGGCTGGCCTTCGCGGCGCAAAAGACCGGCGAGCTGGTCGTGCTCGCCCGTGCCCTGGCCGAAGGCCAGGACGCGGTCGCCGCCGAACTGGAGGCATCAGCTGAGGCTGCTGCCGTTCGCTCGACATCCGCGAAGGTGCATGATCCGCTCGTCGAAGGCCGGGTCGCCAGCATCAAGGTCGGCATGACGCGCCGCAAGAGCGCATTCGCCGTGCGCTCCAAGCTTCAGGCCGACACATTTGGCTTGCCTTCCTTCCCCACCACGACCATCGGCTCCTTCCCGCAAACAGCCGAGGTTCGCAAGGCGCGGGCAGCTCATGCCAAAGGCGAGCTGAGTTACGTCGACTACGAGGCGTTCCTGCAGAAAGAGATAAAAGCCGCCATTCGATGGCAAGAAGAGATCGGACTCGATGTGCTGGTCCACGGCGAATTCGAGCGCAACGATATGGTGCAGTATTTCGCCGAGCAGCTCTGCGGCTTCGCCTTCACACAACACGGATGGGTGCAGAGCTATGGCTCACGCTTTGTGCGACCCCCGATCATCATTGGCGATGTGTCGCGACGAAATCCGATGACACTACACTGGTGGCGATATGCCCAGTCGCTGACGCTAAAGCCGGTGAAGGGCATGCTTACCGGCCCGGTGACGATCCTCAACTGGTCCTTCGTCCGAGACGACCTTCCGCGCTCAGCCGTCTGCCGCCAGGTCGCGCTTGCCATTCGCGATGAAGTGAGCGACCTCGAAAAGGCCGGCGCCAGGATGATCCAGATCGACGAAGCCGCACTGCGCGAGGGCTTGCCGCTTCGTGAGGCCGACTGGGAGACCTATCTCGACTGGGCCGTCGAATGTTTCAGGCTGGCTTCAACGGCCGTCGGCGATGCGACCCAGATCCACACCCATATGTGCTACTCCGAGTTCGGTGACATCGTGGACGCGATTGCCGCAATGGATGCCGACGTGATCTCCATTGAAACCTCGCGCTCGCAGATGGAACTGCTCGATACGCTTCGAACCTTCAAGTATCCGAACGACATCGGTCCTGGCGTCTATGACATTCACTCGCCGCGGGTCCCGGAGGTGGGCGAGATTTCCAACCTCATTATGCTTGCGCGCGATCGATTGTTGGATGGCCAACTATGGGTGAATCCCGACTGCGGTCTCAAAACGCGCAGATGGGAGGAGGTCCGCCCTGCCCTGGTGAACATGGTGGCTGCGGCACGCGCAATTCGCGAAAAAGCGCAGACGGCGTAGGGCTCGGTGTCACTCGCGTGAGATGAGCGGCGACGCCACACCCGGGCAATGTAGGTGGGTCTATCCGGCGCACCCAAAGAAATCGGGCTGCGGCTGACGAAGCGCCTCGGCACCTTGGTATGGCCGAGGCCCTTGTTATGGTGCGGCGAAGTCAGCTGTTCCAGAGGCCGGCGTCGGCTGTGATCGAAGGAGGCCGGCCTCAAATGAGCCGGCCAGAAACGAGACGGCTCACCGCCAGCCAGTTTCGGATTATTCCGGATTTGTATAGTCCAGGTAGCATTATCATCTCCCCGATCTTGATCGCCGAAACGCAGCTCCCGACCGTCGGGAGAAGCATCGGCGATCACGCGGCGCCGGTCCGCCGAGCGCGTTCCGGAAAACCGGATGCAAGGCTAAACTGAGGGACGCTTCAAACGGCACTTCTGGAGACTACTGGGCGGAATCGACGCCCATCTGCATCAGGCCAACTCCCGCTCAATGGCTCCGTCTGCCTCTGTCTCCATCATGATCGCCGCGAGGCGAAGCCGAGCGGCCCAAGCTGGCTGGCGGACGCCTTGTGTTTTGACGGTGAATATCTGGCGCGCGACCAGGAACGCCATCGCGGAAAGTGCGAGGTTGGCTTGCTCCTAGCGGATGCCGGCAGCGACGTTCGGACCGCGCCCAACAGCGATGCGCAGATGGCCGAAATTGATGAGCAGCATCCTAAATCTCAATCGCTGCGCAGAATGCGCGCTTCGAGCGCGGCCGCGACGAAAGCTCGTCGAGCAGCTGGTGGATGGGTCTTACCGCGTAACACCTGTAGACAGGTGTCCATCGCTATTCTGCGCTTATCGGTCTCATGATGCAGATCCCGCAGCAAGATAGCCGCCGCGTCGTTGACGTCGAACACGACACACTCCGAGCTGCGGCGGCTGACCTGAACAACGACTGGCCTCTCAAATCTGATCAACCCGGTCATCCCCCTCCTCCACAGCCACTACGCGGCAAACAGCCCGGGTCGCCTTTCTTCACTCAGCTGAACGCGTCCGCTGCACCCGTGCCGCCGAGCCTGCCCATTGCCGGGCAAGCGATCGCCATGAGAGGCGTCTGGCCATGGTCAGCTTGCGTGCGATCTGCGGTTTTGCAGTGGGTGTGAGGAGCTGCTTCTCATTCGCGTGCTCTAGCCGTGAAACCTGGACAATAGTGCACTGTTTGACGCGCCTTGCCAGTCTCAAACATGCGGTCGAGGTCTACACCTGCACTTTTCCACTGCCCGATCTGCAGGCGGCGATCCACTGCATCGCGGAGGTTGGATCTTCCAATATCGCGACCCGCTTCGCAAAGCCGAAAAAGGCATTGCGCGCCGTGCTTACCGGCTTGCGCCCATCATACGCATCGTAGCATGCCCTCAGGGCGGCTTCGTGGATCATGTCTCTGCGATCTTCTGGCCATTGGTTGAGAAAATCGATCGCATCCGCAAGGCCGGCAATCTCTTGGATAATGTGCGTTGCGCGCTTCACGAAAAGCGGGCTGCTGAAAGCTTCAGCGTTCATTCGTTTCTCCAATCTTCCAAATAGCCAATTTGCGTGAAGAGGCTCCGCATCGACGCGGCGACCATGGCACAACGTGTTGTCAGGGCGATGACGGTTCAGGAGGAAGATCGGCGACTGCGGCGCGGCGGATAGCGATCCGCCAACACATCATGCAATGGCTTGGTTGCCATCAAACGCGGTCGTCACTATTAAGCTATGAAATGATTCTTACCCGGCTATTCTAAGCCCGCAGGAGCGTTTTCATGACCGAAGAAACTGAGAGCAAGGCTGACGACCTCATCGAGCTCACCGCGCAAGTGGTCTCAGCCTATGTTTCGAATAATCCGGTTCCCGTCGGTGAACTGCCTGGGCTGATCGGCCAGATCCACCTCGCTTTGAAAGGCACTGCTGGTGCCGCACCAGAAAAGCCGGAACCTCTCAACCCTGCCGTACCGATCAGAAAATCGGTTACACCCGATTACATCGTCAGCCTGGAGGACGGCAAGAAATTCAAGTCGCTCAAGCGTCACCTAGCCACCCACTATGGCCTTACGCCCGAGGAATATCGCGCGAAATGGGGGCTGCCGGCGGACTATCCCATGGTGGCGCCGAATTACGCTGCGGCGCGCTCGGCATTGGCCAAGACCATGGGGCTGGGCCGCAAGCCGAAGGAACAGGGAACGCTGGTACCTGCCAAGCGTGCCCGCAAGAATGGCGCAGCCTGACCACAATTTTTCAGGATCGGCTGAGATCCGGCATTCATTTCGCAGTCGCGAGATAGAATTTGTGCGTTGCAATATCCGCAGCGATCGGTATGATCATGGGGTCGACCATCTACTCCTCCCAGATGTGGTGCCGACGCTGAATGGGGCGCACCTCCTCCCGCGTCTCATTCGAAAATCGAGCCCGCTGCCACCTCCTCCCGGCAGCGGGCTTTTTCTTGTTTCAGGCGCGATTTCGGTAGGGCAAACGCATTTGGCTCTACGCGAGGCGAATGCTCCGCACTTCCAGGCCTTTCTTGCCCTGACCGCATTGGACAAACACCTTCTGACCCTCCATCAGCAAGCTCAGTTCTGAGCGGGTCAGCGCGGTGGCCTGAACGAAGATGTTCTTTTCACCGTTTTCAGGAGCAATGAAGCCGAAGCCCTTTGGGGATTGTACCACTTGACCGTGCCCTCGCTCTCCAATTGGGCACTCGTCCCGGCGGCGGGCTCTTCAGCGCAACGCGTATCCACCTGCGTTCTTGTGGTCTGATCGCCGGCCTCCAGCACTTACGAGACCTGGTGACCTCTTGGACTTTCTTCCGTTGTGACCTTGAGACGCGTTCCCTCGGAAACACCGCGGCTCCCGGCTGCCTCCAGCGCCCGGGTGTGCAGATAGGCTTGGATGCCTTCCGGAAATTTGACAAAGCCAAAACCCTTGCTGGTGTTGAACCACACCACTTCGGCGTCGACAGGCTCCGCGGTTACGGATGAACCCTGAAAGTAGCTTGGCTCGGAAGACCGATCGGAAAAAGAAACCGCGTCATGGTCATGGCGATGCCGGCGTGGCTCACGATGGTCCTTATATTTACCCATGATCGCCCGACTGGCAGGAAGAATGACAACACTCCGGCAAGATAATCTCAATCGGGCGATGCGTTCATGTCAACTGACCAGTTGGCCGCTTCACCCGCTCTGTCGTATCATGATCCGGGTCGACCTGTTGGCACACGAGGTCGACCATGGCGGGCGAGCAATATGCGACAGGTCGAGCTGCTGATCCGAACGATTCCCAATATCACACGCCAGAAACTTCGCACTGGAGGGCTGGACTGCCATCAAGCTTTCGATCGTGACATTCAGCGGCTGCCGTCTCACCCTGGGGCATCCGACATTTCGATTTACACCCACTTTCCCTGCAAAGCCTGCAGGAGGGGAAACGGGCAGCTTGTTGTTGAATCGCCCGGCTAAATCAGCCCTGCCTGTTCAGCCTCGTGGCGCAAATTCTGCCGCGGCCTTGGCCCGAGCTGCTGGATGACCAGCCCGGCCGCCAGTGAGCCGAGATCGCCGCAGTCCTTCAGGCTGCGTCCCGTCGTGTAGCCATAGAGAAAACCGGCGGCATAGAGGTCGCCAGCGCCTATCGTGTCGACCAGTTCCCTGATCGTCGTCGCATTTATGGCGACGGTCTCATCGCCGCGCACGATTACCGAACCTTTTTCAGAACGGGTGACAGCGGCTATTCTGCAATCCTTGCGCATGGCGGCCAATGCCTCCTCGAAGGATGCGGTCTGGTAAAGCGACTTGATCTCGTGGCTGTTGGCAAACACGATGTCGACCGTGCCCGAACGCATCAACTCGAGGAACTCGTCGCGGTAGCGGTCGACGCAAAAGGAATCCGACAGCGTCATCGATACTTCACGTCCGGCCGCATGCGCCAGCTTGGCTGTCTGGCGGATAGCCTCCTTGGCGCGCGGCGGATCCCAGAGATAACCCTCGAAATAGGTCACCTTGGCGCCGGCGGCCTTGTCGGCCTCGACATCCTCGGGGCCAAGCTCGATGCAGGCGCCGAGATAGGTGTTCATCGAACGCTCGCCGTCGGGCGTGACGAAGATCATCGAGCGCGCCGTCGGCGGTTCGCCCTTGAGCGGTCCGGTATCGAAGGCCACGCCCTGGGCGTGGATGTCGTGCGTGTAGATTTCGCCGAGCGCGTCGTTCGAAACCTTGCCGAAGAAGGCGGCACGGCCGCCGAAGCTGGCGATGCCCGCCGCCGTATTGCCGGCGCTGCCGCCGGAGGCCTCGATCGCGGGGCCCATGCGGCTGTAGAGCAGCTCGGCGCGCCTGGTGTCGATGAGGTTCATCGCACCCTTGATGATGCCGTTGGTCTCGAGGAATTCCTCGTCGCACTGGGCGATGATGTCGACAATGGCATTGCCGATGCAAAGCACGTCATAATCCGGCATCAATGTCTCCGCCAGCTACCCACCGGCTTTCTGCTATGCCCGCCGGACGCGGTCTGGCGAGTTGAAATGGGTTGCCGCATGCGCCTTGATGAAGCCGCCCTCACGCAGCTGCCGGTCCTGCTTCACGCAGCAAGTCGTCGGCTCTGTCCGTCTTCTCCCAGGTGAACTCAGGCTCTTCACGCCCGAAGTGTCCGTATGTCGCGGTCTTGCGGTATATCGGGCGTAAGAGATCAAGCATCTTGATGATGCCTTTCGGTCGGAGGTCGAAAAGCTCAAGAATAAGGCGCTCGATCCTTTTTTCCTCGATCCTGGCAGTTCCGAAGGTGTTGACCATGACGGAAACCGGACTGGCCACGCCGATCGCGTAGGCAAGCTGAACCTCGCAAACCTCCGCAAGTCCGCTGGCAACGATATTCTTCGCGACATACCGGGCGGCATAGGCCGCCGAGCGGTCAACCTTGGATGGGTCCTTGCCCGAAAAGGCGCCGCCGCCGTGACGCCCCATTCCACCGTAGGTATCGACGATGATCTTGCGTCCAGTGAGGCCGCAGTCGCCGGCAGGCCCACCGACCACGAACCGCCCTGTTGGGTTGACCAGAAATCTGATCCCCGTCGTATCCAGGTGGGTCGGCAGGACCGGTTTTATGATCTCCTCAATGACGCCCTCCCGGACTGTATCTTGGGAGACCGCCTCGTCATGTTGCGTTGACAGGACTATGGTGTCCAGCGCCACCGGGCGGAGACCCTCGTAGCGTACGGACACTTGAGATTTTACGTCCGGACGCAGCCAGCCAAGCTGTCCCGTTTTCCGGATCTCTGCCTGTCTTTTTGTCAAATGGTGAGCCAGTTGGATCGGCAAGGGCATCAAGGTTTCGGTCTCGTTGCATGCGAATCCAAACATGAGGCCCTGATCCCCCGCCCCCTGCTCGAGATCCTGCCCTCGTCCTTCGTCAACGCCCTGGCTTATGTCGGGCGACTGCTCGGTGAGAGCCAGAACGACGGCGCAACGTCGACCATCAAAGCCGATGGCATCGTCGTCGTACCCAATATCGAGGATCGTATCGCGGGCAACTTGGCTGTAATCGATCTGCGCATGGGTGGTGATCTCGCCAGCCAGAACGACCATCCCTGTCTTCACCAACGTTTCACACGTCTTCACCAATGCTTCACAAGCGACGCGCGCCTCAGGATCCTCGCGAAGAACCGCATCGAGGATGGCATCCGATATATTGTCTGCCAACTTATCCGGGTGTCCCGCACCGACGGATTCGGAAGAGAACACGAATTGTCTGGTCATGGAATGCCCTCGCTTCAGGTGTTGGAGTTAGCTGGATGTTTCTGGATTGGGGTGGCTTACCGGTCAGGGATGCCGGGGACGTCGAACGCAGTGCAGAAGTCGGCAACGTCTTTTCGTACGCTCGCATGAACTTCCTGGTCGTCGGGCTGGCGGCAAACCGAGTCGATGAAAGCGGCGATCTGCACCATTTCCCCCTCGCGCATGCCCATGGACGTCACTGCCGGCGACCCCAAGCGGATCCCGCTTGTGACCGCCGGGTCGCGCGGGTCGCCCGGCACCATATTAAAGTTCGCAATGATACCTGCCCTTGCCAGGCGCTCGGCATAGGCTTTGCCTGACAGCGGCCGGTCCCGAAGATCAAGGATCAGCATGTGATTGTCAGTGCCCCCGGTGACGAGTTCATAACCACGATCCAGAAGCGCCTCGGCCAGAGCCTTGGCATTCTTGACGATCTGGTGACCGTAGGTACGGAAAGAGGGGGTCGCGGCTTCCTGCAAAGCAACAGCTAGCGCGGCGATAGTGTTCATATGCGGTCCGCCTTGCAGGAGAGGGAACACGGCGCGGTCTATACGTTTGGCCAGATTGTGTTTGCTCTTCGGATGATAGAGGGGCTGATAACGGTCTTCATTCCTTGACAAAATGAAGCCACCCCGAGGGCCGCGGATCGACTTGTGAGAGGTGCTGGTGACCACATCGCAATGGCGCACGGGGTTCGGATGCACTCCTGCGACAACTAGACCGCTGATGTGGGCGATGTCAGCCACCAAATACGAGTTCACCTCCGCAGCGATTTCTGCCATTGCCGCGTAGTCAAAAATACGTGGATAAGCAGTTCCGCCGACCCAAATTAGCTTCGGGCGTTCCCGCTTGGCGGTCTCGCGCAAGCGGTCATATTCAATTTGCTGCGTGGTTTCGTGCAGCCTGTACGGGACTCGCTGATAATCGGTGCCGGAAAAATTGACGGACCAACCGTGAGTCAGATGGCCGCCTTCGGGTAAAGGCAAGCCCATGACTTTATCTCCGGGAATCAAAAGCGCGCGATAGACAGCCTGATTGGCCGGGGAGCCGGAATATGGCTGGACGTTAGCGTGTTCACAGCCGAATAGCGCCTTCAAGCGCTCGATAGCGACGTTTTCAAGCTCATCGACGATCTCGTTTCCGGCGTAGTAGCGCGCACCGGGGTATCCCTCGGCATACTTGTTCGCGAAAATCGAGCCGGTCGCTTCCAGTACGGCTGAGGAGGCAAAGTTCTCGGAGGCGATGAGTTTGAGCGTCGTCCGCTCCTGCCGCCTCTGTCGTAGAAGCAGTTCGTGAACGCGGGAATCGACGTGAATCAAGGAAGACGATCCGTATGTGCCGGGCTCTGCGAAGACTGCGTCAGCGGATTTTTTCATGGTAGTTTCGCACTCCCACCTAGGCAGATCTTTCACGATCAAGCAGCAGTTCCCTTCGACACGCGTCTTGCACCGGCTCGAGCCGCTCCAGGTCCCGCTTATGATGCCCATCGTCGTGTGGCAGGAGATCGACCAAGAATTGAACCAACCCCCCGTCCTTGCCCCCTGCATTGAGATGATATGAGAACCAAGGACGTTGTCCGTTGCCGCAAAGCAAGTCGGCTCTGGCGAGCATCCGGACGTGTCCAGCAACGCGCTCCCGACGAAGATCGAGAATTTCCGCTAGCTCGCAGACAGTAACGTCGGCATGCGCGCAAAGGCCCAGGATCCGAAGGCGATCAAGATTTGCTGCTGTCATTAGCGGTCGACAAGTATCATCATTGGTCAGCACGACGCCAGATAGAAGAGCCGAACCCTCGTCCTGCTGGCTTTGTCATTTTGCGCTCTCCGCAGATGCTGTCCGGCGGCGGAACATAAACGACACCAGGTTTTTGCCGCCACTGAACTTGAACGTTGTGGTGAGCGTACCACTGACAGCGATTTGCGGTCGCAAAGATTCCATGAATTTCCTTGAAGGATCTGTTGCAACGCCTAAACAAGAACTCAACGAGATTGGCGAGGTGCTGGTAAGACGGCAAGCTGGCGAACTGCTTGGCCAAGCGGGAGGCGATCGGCGCCGCCTTTCCCCAGGCGACAGTGCTAACCTGCTGGTGCACCTGATCCGCCATTTACTTGATTTCGTGCCACGGAAGGATCGCAAAGCCGTCGTGCCGACGCTCAGCGCCATCTGTCGGGGCGCGGGCGCCAAGCCGGCATGAAGGCTCTGGAGGTTCGAGGCCGGCGACTGGGCCGGCGGTATCCAGCGATCACTCAGAGCTGGCGGCGCGACTGGCAGCACGTCGTGCCTCTTCTCCTATCCCAGTTTGCGCAGGATCATCTACACTGACGGATGCGGTCGAAATGTCCGCGGCGCGTTGGCGCCATTTCCAAATAGCGCCTAATCCTGGCCAGTCAGGTCGCACCAAATCAATGTGGCTGACTCGGAGGGCTTGTGCCAGTTCGGAAAGCGTGACGACTGTGGGGTTCCTTTTGCCCTTCTCCAGCCCAGGGATGCGATTTTGATGACGTTGGTCGCTCCAGCCAAGCACAGCACGAGCTATCGGTCGCGCAAGCGACGCCCGTCTGCGAGAATCTCGCAAGGGTCGAGTTCGAGCGCTTCCGCTACGTCGAGGAACTCAATGACGGCCATGCGACGTTCACCGCCATCATACTTGGCCACGGAATACTGCAGGCGGCGAAGCGCTTCGGCAACCTTGGCCTGGGTTTAGCCCTTGTTCTTGCGCGCCGCTATCAGCTGCTCCAGCAGCCGGCGTTGGTGGGGCGATCGAAGGGATCTCGGCATCAGATGGTGCTTAAGTCTATTCAGATCGCGGATCGAGCAGCGTTGCCGGCTCAACCTCCAGCACCATAGCGAGCTTCTCGACCATGTCGATGCTAGCAGCATATACACTGCGCTCAAGAGCGCTGATGTAGGTTCGATCAACACCAGCTTCATGCGCCAGCGCCTCCTGCGAGAGTTTCTTTTTCTCGCGAAGCCTACGCAGATTGCGGGCAAAGACCTCTCGGATTCCCATACGCGAGAGGCCACCCTCTTGTTGAGGATTTCACCACGGAGTATACTCTACAAACCAAGGAGCAACTCGCACGAGCATCGACTTTGCCCGAACTACCTGCTGTTAGGGATCGCGACTTCGCGGATGCGATCTGACGATGATTATCGCTCAAGGTCAGCTCTGTAGGTCACGACAGCTGCGCCAGGGAGCGAAGCCGAATGGTCTAGACCCATGTCGAAGAAAGCGGGCTTTCACCGGCGGCCGGCTGCTCGCCATCAAAATCGATTGCGGCAATCCGGGATGGGCCGGATCGCCTTTGTTACTGCGGCGGCCTAATCAACTCACAAGGATCAACGTTAAGCGCTTTTGCGAGTTGGCCAAGCACAGTAACGCTTGCGGAAACCCGAGCACGCTCGATCGAGCCCACATAGCGCATGCTCAGCTCTGCGCGGGCAGCCAATTCTTCCTGCGTCAGGTCCTGATCATGGCGCAAACGACGCATGTTGATCGCCATGACCTCCTTGAGGTCCATGGCGAGATAGGGACCAGAACCGGAACTATCGTTCCAGGAACGATCGTTCCTATTCCATATGATTGACCCAACGAGGAGATGTCTTGCCCTATCCGATGACGACAAACCCGAAACCGCAGGAGGTCGCGATAAAACCCAAAGTTCAAGACGAAGTCCCGTGGTCGGACCGTCTGACCGCTTACGACAACGAGCATTTCACGATCTATATGAGGCTCCTGGACGCGTCCGCCGACGATGCCAGCGAAGACGAGATGGCGCAGCTCGTACTCGGCATCGATCCGATGCGAGAACCTGAGCGCGCCCGAATGGCCGTTCGCAGCCATCTCGATCGGGCAAACTGGATGGTTACGACTGGATACAAAGAACTGTTCGCGCGCTGACCGGCTCCAGGTGAGCTATTCCAATTACTTTCAGGCGAGCAAATCCCGATAACCACGATCCATGAGCATGTGACCGCGCCGGACGGCACGGCGGATGCGATCGCGAAGGTGGTTGCGCGGATCCGTCCAGTCGGCCTGGACGCGTTGCCGGCACAACAGGGCCATTGCGATTTGCCGGTGCGATGCCCCGCCTAGCGACCCGTCGAGCGCCTGGAGGACAAAGCGCAGACGGCTGGCGCGCGCTTCGGAGGGAAACAGCCTGTCGGGAAGTTGTCCGGTCGCGTGAAGAGCATTAAGGCATTCGAGCGCATTGAGGTACTGCCTCATCCGATCGGCGGGCCAGATCGCATTGACGGAAAGGCGAACGGGGTGCAAAACGTCGGCGCCCTCCACGACCAGCTGTAAATCCCGGTGAGCATTTCGCAGAACGACATGCTGGCGACCGTCCGCCGTGATCACGAGTGCCGCCGGACATGGTAATGTAGCGAGATCAAACGAAAGCGTTTCGGGCGACAATGCCTTTTCCGCAAAGACCTGCAGAACATGAGGGCATTGGCGGAAGCACCAGAACACAGCCGCATCACGCCTCAACGAGCTCGCGAAACAGGAGCCCCCACCGCGTCAGATCGAGCGACGATCTCACCACTTCTACGTCGAAGCGACTTTCTTTACATTCTGACTGCTCAAGCGCTTGCCTCAAATCACGCTGGAAGGCCGGATTGCGCCGCAGAAATTCCCAGGCCCAGCCGCGTCGCGTCAGTTGTCGCGTATAGCGATAAGACTTCTCATTCTGCCAGTCGGGCCAGTCGGC
>NZ_JBVVQH010000036.1:0-40325 GCF_055811115.1 Mesorhizobium sp. WSM4832
TGGCAGAGGTGAAAACCTATGAAGCCGGCTGCGCCGGTGACCAGAATCGGCCTGCTTGACGTCAATGCATGCCCCTAACGCTGCAGCCAGACCATTCACCGATCAATCGCTCGCCGACAACAGCTCGCGGACCAACGCAGCCCAGGCCTATCGTGGCTACAGGTTCGGGCACGTCCGGACTTCCTTCGAGCGTCGTAAACTTGCGCCTTTTATGGCAGGCCGACGATGAATTCAACGATAGGCTTTCTTCCGCCGTTGCGACGCAGCCGCTCGGTCATTGCTCCGGAGGCGGAACCAGCGGCTGCAGCGTCTTCAACATGGCGACCAACTGGATCTGCTGGTGGGTGCCGGTTTTCTGGAAGACGCGCTCCAGATAGGTGTGGGCGGACTTGACCGTGATGCCACCCCGGGCGGCCGTTTCCACCAGGGTGAGGCCGGCAGCAAGATCGGTCGCCAGCGCCTCGGCCGGCATCAGATCGAACAAGGCGTTGAGCAGGCTTGCCGAAGGCACCAGCGCGCTCGAGCATGCCCGGCATCAGTATCCAACAGCGGAAGCTCGATCTCAAGTCAACGCTTATATATAGGCCCGGGATGGGCCAACCCGCTCCGTGCGGAATTGGATTGCGTGCAAAAGCCTGATTGGGGATTTGTTTTTCTTGGTCATCCCCCTTCGTTGGGGCAAACTGCTAGAGGGCTGTCAGGAGGAGAAATGAGAGCACGCGCGGCGACGGTCGGAGATTTGGAAGACGTTTTCCGCGGCCTGTCCAAGCGAATGTCGGACGAATATGTGGCGGCCGGCAAGGACAGCAAAAGCGCCTATGACAACCTGATGATGAATCTGAAGGAAGGCCGGGCGCATGCGCTCGTCGAGGGCGACAGGACCGTCGCGATCATCGCCTGGCATGAGCACGCCGATGCTGCCGATACGCTGTTTGCCGCACGGGAGGATTTCTTCACCGCCTCGACCGTCCGCTTCTGCAGGCGGCACATCCGCCATGTCCAGGCGCTTGCCGGCAACCTTCCCATCCATTCGCGCAGCTGGCTGGACAGGCCCGAAGTCAAGAAATGGTTCCGCGTGATCGGCTATATCGACCGGGGGCGGGAGAACGGCGCCACTCTGTTCGAGCTGCCGCCGGCTGCCAACAGCTGAAAGGCCGGGAACGATGCCAATGCCCCGGCCCCTGTCGTCAGAGGCCGAACCAGCGCGACCTCCTGCTGGCGCCGAACATCTCCTTATCGGCACGAAGAGCGACCGAGGGCTCATAGTAGTTGCCGGTCGGCGAGGGACCTGAGAAGAAGTCGACCTCGACCTTGCCGATGCGCCCGCCGCCGAACTCGATGTAGCAGGTGCCGAAGCCGTCATAGAGGGTGCCGCTGCCTCTCTGGCGCAGCTTTGCGACGATGGCGCTGGCCACCGCCCGTGCGGCGCCCTCGGCGAAGACGCCAGCCTTGGGCGTGCCGGTGTTGGCGCCGTCGCCGACGGCGTAGACGTTCTCGTATTTCGTTTCGAGCGTGCGCGGGTTGACCGGAATCCAGCCGTTTTCGGACATGCCGCTCTCGAGCACGACCGGCGGCACCTGGTGCTTGGGCACGCCAAGGAAGAGCTCGAAAGGCATTTCCGAGCCGTCATCGAGGACGGCCACGTTCCGCGTATTGTCGACGGAGGCGACGCGGCGGCCCGGGATGAATTCGATGCCGCGCTCGGCGAAAGCCGCAAGCAAGGCGCGCGAGGTGTCGGGCGAAGGCGGCACCGGGCTGGCCAATGGCAGCACCAGCGATATCTCGCAGGCCTCGCGCACGCCTTGCCGCACCAGATAGTCATGCAACATCAGCGCGCATTCGCTCGGCGCCGGTGGACATTTGTAGGGCGCGCCGCAGACGCCCACCATCGCCCTGCCCTTCCTGAAGCCGGGCAGCACGTCGCGCAGCCGCTCCGCACCGGGTACCGAATAGAACTCGTTGGTTCCGGAAAGCCCCGGTGTTGCGTCGAAATCATATTCGGCGCCAAGCGCCACGATCAGGTGGTCGGCATCGAACACGCCGTCATCGGTGACGACGCGCCGGCTTTGCGGATCGATCGCCGTGATGGTGCGCTTCAGCATGCGCACGCCGCGTTTGGCGAGGCTGGCATAGGGCAGGCGAACCGCCTCCGGCTGCTTCAGGCCAAACATGACGTCGAGCTTGGAAAAGCCGAAAATGAAGGAATCGCTCTTGTCGATCAGTGTCACGTCGATGCTGTCGCCCATCGCTTCGGAGAGCAGCGTCGTGAGCTCAAGGCCGCCGAAGCCAGCCCCGAGGACAACGATGCGCGGTTTGTTTGCTGTGTTCATCTCAGTTCCCCAGCTTTGTCTCTGGCGCCGAGCGCCGGTTGATCTTTCGTTTCTGGAGGTGGCGGCGAGGACGCGAGGTCCCCCGCCGCCTATGCCCCAACGCCCAAGCCTCGCGGCCGCTTGCCCCTGTCAGGTGAGCACGGGCTGCGGCACGATGCGGATGTAGGGTTTCGGTTCCTTCCAGCCCTGCGGGTAGAGTTGCCTTGCCTCGTCGTTCGACACCGAGCCCGCGATAATCACGTCGTCGCCCGGCTTCCAGTTGACGGGCGTCGCCAGGCGGTGCTTGGCCGTCAGTTGCAGTGAGTCGATGACGCGCAGCACCTCATCGAAATTGCGGCCGGTCGTCATCGGATAGGAAATGACCAGCTTGATCTTCTTGTCAGGGCCGATGACGTAGACGTTGCGCACCGTCTGGTTGTCGGCGGCGGTGCGGCCGTCGGCAGTGTTGCCGGCCGAGGCCGGGAGCATGTCGTAAAGTTGGGATACGGCCAAAGTCGGGTCGCCGATCATTGGGAAGTTGGGCGCCGTCCCCTGCGTTTCGGCTATATCCTTCGCCCAGCCGGCATGCTTCTCGACGGGGTCGACGGAGAGCCCGATGATCTTGACGCCGCGCTTATCGAACTCAGGCTTCAGACGCGCCATGTAGCCGAGTTCGGTCGTGCAGACCGGCGTATAGTCCTTTGGATGCGAGAAAAGGATGCCCCAATCCTTGCCCAGCCATTCATGGAAGGAGATCGGGCCTTCCGTGGTGTCGGCCATGAAGTCGGGAGCGATGTCTGCGATACGGAGTGACATGGTTATGTTCCTTTCCGGTTGGAATTCGATTGCGGCGCTAAATTAGGAAATCTATGTTCCGCCAGCGTTCCCCGGTGGCCACCCCTCGGTGATGGCTTCGGCGGCGGCGCTTCTGCTTCCGGACGGTGCATGCATGCGCGTTTCGATCCACCTGCTCGGCCGTTTCGCCGTCAACGTCGATGACCGGGTGATCCCAGCGGCGGAGTGGCGGCGCGACCGCGCCGCGGCGCTGGTCAAGCTGCTTGCCTTGCGGTCGACGCATCGCGCCCACCGCGAGCAGATCATGGAGACCTTCTGGCCGGATGCGGACCCCGACGCCGCCGGCGCCAGCCTGCGCAAGGCCATCCATTTCGCGCGCCGCGCGCTCGGCGCCCACGACCTGATCGAGGTGAACAACGACATCGTGGCGCTCGCCCCGCATGCCGAGCTGACGATCGACACCGAAAACTTCGAGACCGCCGCCAAGGCAATTTTGCGCGGCGGCGACAGCGAAGCCTTCGGACATGCCGCCGACCTTTACGGAGGCAGGCTTCTGCCCGACGATCTGTTCGTCGAATGGCTGGACACCCCGCGAGCGCAGCTGCAGCAGCGCTATAGCGACCTCCTGCGCGCCGGCGGCCTCTGGCAGCGGCTGATCGCGCTCGACCCGGCCGACGAGCAGGCGCAATGCGCGCTGATGCAGGCAGCGCTCGATGCCGGCAATCGCGTGGAAGCGATCCGCCAATTCAACCAGCTTCGCGACAACCTGCATGCCGAGCTCGGCGTCGGGCCGAGCGCCGCGACCATCGAGCTCTACGAGAAGGCCCTGGCGCTGTCCGGTACCGGGACCGTCAGTCCGGTGGAGCAGATACGCACATCGCTCGCCTGGGGCCTGGTGCATCTGCAGAGCGGCGAATTCGACAAGGCGAGCGAAATCGCCCGACGCACGCGTGACCTCGCGCTCGGCGCCGACCTGCCGCGCGAAGTCGGCGAGGCGAGCGCCCTGCTAGGCATCGCATCGATGATGCAAGCCCGGTGGCCGCAACTGTTCCGGTCCGAATTCATCGAATGGGTCCGCGCCAAACCCGCCTTTGCGCAGCATGTGTTCGACGGCCATCTGTGCCTGTCCGAATTCTGCCTGTGCAGTGCGAAGGGCCATGCGGAGGTCGAGAGGCTTGCCCAGGAATTGCTTACCGTGGCCGAGGAGGCCGGATCGAACGCGGGCCGCGGTCTCGCTTGCCTGCTGCTCGGAGAGGCATCGCTTTTCTCAGGCGATCTCGACGGCGCCGAGGGCTTCCTGACTGCCGCGGAACACCTGCTTGAGGAGGCGGATGCCGTGGCGGGCCGCGTGCTTGCGATCGAGCGGCTGGCCGAAATCGCGCTGGAGCGCGGCCAAAAGTGGCGGGCCGGCCGGCTCATCCGGCGCGGCCTGACGGATGCGGAACGATCCTGGCTTTCGCCGCATCTGATCATGCGCATGCAGGCATTGGCCGTTCGGGCTGCCTCGACGCCCAAGCTGGTGGCGGAGGAAATCCTTGCCGGCGACCGGCTGCTGACCCCCGGCGCCTGTCAGCCCTGCTCGATGGCGCTGCGCACCGCCTCGGCTATCGCTCTTGCCGAAGCAGGCGACCTGGAACAGGTCGACCGCCGCCTGAACGACGCCGAACGCATCGCCGGCATGTGGCAGGGAGGCCCCTGGGCTGCGGCGCTTTGGGAGGCGCGCGGCGTGCAGCGGCGGGCGCAGAACAAGGAAATGCGCGCGCTGGCGGCCTTCGAGGAGGCGGCAGGCCGCTACGAGGAGCTCGGGCGACCGCGCGACCAGGCCCGCTGCCTCGCACGCATGAGCGCCAGCAATTGATTCGCCCGATATTGGCTCGCGTGGTTTCCACGTTGGGCCTCCGCCCGAAAGGCGTCTTCCTGTCTGTCGGTGGCTTGCACCAGACGCTGTTTGGCGGGATTGTAGCAAACGCAGCCGGGGGCAAACCGGCGCGCCGGATCGGTATGGCTGCTGGAAATCGAGATGCTGCGCGTCTGCCTGGCCCTTGTCGCCATCGCTGCCCTGACGAGGCCGTCGGAGGCGGACATGCGCGTGTCCCATCTCTTCGACCGCCCCCAACTGGCGGCGGCCTATTCGGGCCAATCCGATCTTGTCACCGCATACACGACCGGCATGGCGCGCTACCGGCTTCAGTATTCGGGCCACGCGGCCCAAGCCGGGTTGGCCGCGCCGCTTGAACCCCGGCTGCTGCGGCCTGAATTCCAGCAACGGACATGGCGCTCGGCGGATGGCAGCCTGCTGCAGGGCTTTGTCGGCAAGGGAGGCTTTCGGCTGACCACAGGCAACTGCGTGGCCAGCTTCTGCGTGGCCAGCGAGTGCAGCGATGCCGGCTGGCCGCTCTATGCCTGCAGCGACGGCCGCAAGCGCAAGATGTCGGTCAAGAGCTTCGTGACGGCAACATTCGATGGCGTTTCCTACCGGCGATTGAGCGCGCCGAAGGAGTGATCTTGGCGACCCGAACCGGGTAGCGGAGCCGCTTGCGTTCATCTCGCCAAGCGTGGCATCGGTTGCGCACTTGAGAAGTTCGAAGACAAAATAGTGGCACGCCAACCCGACCGACGATCCGCAACCCCAAAGGTCAGCCTCGCCCGAGCGCTCTCCAAACTCGGCTTCTGCTCGCGCACGCAGGCCGAGCGTCTGGTCGCCGAGGGGCGCGTGCAGGTCAGCGGGAAGACGGTGCGCGATGCCTTGCTGCGCATCGATCCCGACCGCGACCGCATCACCGTCGACGGCGAGCGCGTCGCCGCCGAGCGGAAGGTCTATCTGATGCTCAACAAGCCGCGCGGGCTGGTCACCACCCGCGACGATCCCGAAGGCCGCGGCACGGTCTATGATTGCCTGGAAGGGTTCGACCTGCCTTTTGTGTCGCCGGTCGGCCGACTCGACAAGGCAAGCGAAGGCCTGCTGCTGATGACCAATGACACGCGCTGGGCGAACGGCCTGCTCGATCCGGCCTCGCATGTCGCAAAGACGTATCACGTGCAGATAGCCGCCGTGCCCGACGAGGCGATGCTGGAGCGATTTGGCCAGGGCGCCGAGGTGGATGGCGAACTGCTGACGGCAAGCTCGATCGCGTTGCTACGCAGCGGCGGGCGAACCGCCTGGCTGGAAATCGTCCTCGACGAAGGGCGCAACCGGCAGATCCGCAGGCTGCTCGGCGCCTTCGACATCGAGGTGCTGAGACTGGTCAGGGTTGCGATCGGCGGCCTTCAGCTCGGCGAGCTTGCCAAAGGCACAGCGCGGCATTTGACGACTGAGGAGCTGGCGACGCTTTCAGCGTAAGCGCGAGGCAGCCCCTCACCCGGATTGCCAACCGAATTGCGAAGGACAATTCGGGGCAATCCGACCTCTCCCCAAGGGGAGAGGAGACGGTTAGCGCTGAGCCCCTCTCCTCCCCGCCGGGGAGAAGGTGGCCGCGAAGCGGCCGGATGAGGGGGCGCCCGCGCTCGTTACTTCTCGTTCCACCGCCGGATGACCGGCTCGGTCAGGTCGTGCTCGTAGCCGAGGACGCTGAGGCTGGCGGTGTCGAGCACGAAATGCTCGCCGCCTTCCGGCGGCAGGCCGACCCAGCGCGCCGCGAGCACGCGCAGGAAATGCGAGCTGGAGAAGATGAGCACATTGCCGGCAATCGCGCGAAGCCCGGCGATGATGGTGTCGGCGCGAGCGCCGACATCGGCCGCCGTCTCGCCGTCCGGACAACCATCGCGAAACAACTGCCAGCCGGGACGCCTGGAAAGGATCTCCTTGGTCGTCACGCCCTCATAGGCGCCATAGTTCCACTCCTGCAGATCGGCCTTTTTCAGCGCGCGCTCGCCGAAACCCGCGAGGCGGCAGGTGTCGAAGGCACGCTGCGACGGGCTCGACCAGACCGCCTGGAACGTCAGTCCCTTGAGCCTATCGGCAACACCGTGCGCGGCTTCTTCGCCTTTCGCGGTCAGGGGGATGTCGGTACGGCCGGTGTGCCTGCCCGAGGCGCTCCACTCTGTCTCGCCGTGGCGAACGACGTAGATCTCGGGAAACGCACCGCTCATCAACCGCCCCTCACCCTTGAATGCACCGGCGGGAGTGCCGGACGGCGCACCCTATGCGGCGGCCAGCAAAAAGAACAGGCCGCGGCGATTGCCGCGGCCTGCTCGGCATCGGGAGGATGCCTTTGTCTGCGCAATTCCGAACGGTTCCAGCCTGCCGTTGGACACGTTCCCGAAATTGCTTCGGTCGCTCAGGCCGGCTGCAAACCGCCGGACAGCGCGAGGTCCGCCTCTTCCGGCAACTGGCCGGCCATGGCGGCGGCGAACTTGGTCTGGTCGAGCTCGCCTTCCCAGCGCGCCACGACGATGGTCGCAACCGCATTGCCGACGAAGTTGGTAAGCGCGCGGCACTCCGACATGAAGCGGTCGACGCCGAGGATCAGCGCCATGCCGGCGACCGGCACAGACGGCACCACCGACAGCGTCGCGGCCAAGGTGATGAAACCGGCGCCGGTGATGCCGGCGGCACCCTTGGAGCTCAGCATGGCGACGAGCAAAAGCAGGATCTGGTCGCCGAAGGTGAGCGGGGTGTCGGTCGCCTGGGCGATGAACAGCGCGGCCAGTGTCATGTAGATATTGGTGCCGTCGAGGTTGAAGGAATAGCCGGTCGGGATGACCAGGCCGACCACCGAGCGGTTGCAGCCGGCGCGCTCCATCTTGGCCATCAGGCCGGGAAGTGCCGCCTCGGACGACGAGGTGCCGAGCACCAGGAGCAGCTCTTCCTTGATGTAACGGATCAGCGCCAGGATCGAGAAGCCATTGTACCATGCGACGGTGCCGAGCACGACGAGCACGAAGAGCAGCGACGTCAGGTAGAAGGTGCCGATCAGCATGGCGAGGTTGGCGATCGAACCGATGCCGTATTTGCCGACGGTGAAGGCCATGGCGCCGAAAGCGCCGATGGGGGCGGCCTTCATCAGGATGGCAACGAGGCGGAAGACCGGCGAGGTCAGCGCCTGCAGGAAATCGACGACCGGACGGCCGCGATCACCGACAAGCGCCAGCGCGATGCCGAACAGCACCGAGAAGAACAGCACCTGCAGGATATCGCCCTGCGCGAAGGCGCCGGTGATGGTGTCGGGGATGATGTTCATCAGGAAGCCGACAATGCTTGTGTCGTGCGCCTTCTCGGTGAAGGTCGCCACCTTCGAGGGGTCGAGGGTCGCCGGATTGATGTGCATGCCGGCGCCGGGCTGGATGACGTTCGACACGACCAGGCCGAGGACGAGCGCCAGCGTCGAGAAGACGAGGAAATAGATCATCGCCTTGCCGGCGACGCGGCCGACCTTGTGCAGGTCGGAAACACCGGCGATGCCGGTCGCCACCGTCAGGAAGATCACCGGCGCGATGACCATCTTGACCAGCTTGATGAAGGCGTCGCCCAGCGGTTTCAGCGACGCGCCGACATCGGGATAGAAATGTCCAAGCAGGATGCCGGCGGCGATCGCCACCAGGACCTGCACATAGAGATGCCGGTAAAAGGGAATTTTGCCGCGCGGTTCCGCGGCAGCGATAGCCGTCTGCATGATGTCCTCCGTTCAGCCCCGATCGAAAGCTCGACCTCCCTGGGGCAGTTGACTTCCACAGCCTTGCGACTGCTGCAGAAGCATTTGCAACGCGCGTGCCAGATGACGTCCGGAATCTCTTTTCCTTGATTTTGTTGGCTTTTCAGAACTCGACGCATGCGCCTTGGGGCGCGCCAGTGCGACTATCCGCATAGGTCGAATTGTGCTTTGTGCGAAATCATGCACAAATGCGGCATGCTGCAACGCCCTGCCGCTGTCCTCGCCTGGACGCCCGAACTGCTCGCCGGGCGGGCGCGGCGCGCCTGGCTGCTGTTCACCGCGGTGGCGCTGCTGATCGTGCTCGCAGCGCTCTATGGCGCGGGCCTCTATGGCCGTTCGACGGAGATCGAGGCTTTAGCCACGCAAGGACGCACCGACGCCAACCTCAAGGTGGCGTTGCTGCGCGCGGTGCTCGAAAATCCGCGCGCGCTGCCGCTGCTCCTATCGGAGGATCAACAGGTCAACGACGCGCTGACCGAGCGCAGCCCCGCCTCGATCGACGTCTTGAACCGCAAGCTCGAAGGACTGGTTTCAGGCACCAAGGCCTCGGTGCTCTATGTCACCGGCACGGACGGCTTCGCGATCGCCTCCAGCAACTGGCGCGAGCCGGTGAGCTTCGTCGGCAACGACTACGGTTTTCGCGCCTATTTCTCCGGAGCCATGCAAACGGGCACCGCCGAGTATTTCGCGCTCGGCAATGTCAGCAAGCGGCCGGGCCTCTACATCTCGCGCCGCGTCGACGGCGCTTCAGGACCGCTCGGCGTCGTCGTGGTCAAGATGGAATTCGACCAGCTCGAGGCGGACTGGCACGAAGCGAACCGCCCGGCCTATGTCAGCGATGCGCATGGCGTGGTGCTGATCACCAGCGTGCCCTCCTGGCGCTTCCTGGCCACGGCGCCGCTTGCCGCGCCGGTTCTGGCGGAAGTCCGCGCGAGCCAGCAGTTCGGCGAGGCGCCGCTGGTGCCGCTTCCGATCACCCGTCCGCAGGCTTTGAGCGCCGATGTCGCGCTTGTGCACGCGATTACGCCGGGCAGTGGCGATGCGGAATATCTAAGGCTGTCGACCGCCGTGCCGTCGACACCGTGGCGCCTCGACTATCTTGTCCCGGCCGAAGCTCCGATCGCGGCCGCGCAGCGCGAAATGCGGCTCCTGGCGCTCGGCGTGGTCGTTCCGTTGATCGCCTTCGCCGCCTATTTGCTATGGCGCAGACAATCGGGCCAGATGCGGATTGCCGCCGAACAGGCCGCGCGTGCCGAGCTTGAGCGCAGGGTCGTCGAACGCACGCAGGATCTGAGCCTGGCGCGCGACCGGCTGCAGGCCGAGATCGCCGACCATCGCAGCACCGAGGCGAAGCTGCAGGTGATGCAGCAGGAATTGGTGCAGGCCAACCGGCTTGCGACGCTTGGCCAGGTCGCCGCCGGCGTCGCGCATGAGATCAACCAGCCGGTGGCAACCATACGTGCCTATGCCGACAATGCGCGCGTTTTCCTGGAGCGCAAGCAGAACTCCTCAGCCGAGGAGAACCTCGGCGCGATCGCCGCGCTGACCGAGCGCATCGGCTCGATCACCGAGGAGCTGAAAGCCTTCGCCCGCAAGGGTCGCACCGCCGCTGGGCCGGTCGAGTTGCGCGGTGTGATCGAGGGCGCCGTCGTGCTGCTCAGGAGCCGCTTCGCCGGCCGGCTGGACGCGCTCGCAATCACGCTGCCGCCGCCGGCGCTGAAGGTGATGGGCAACCGGCTGCGGCTGGAGCAGGTGCTGATCAACCTGTTTCAGAACGCCCTGGAAGCGCTTGAGGGCCGCGACGACGCGCGCGTCGAAGTCACAGCCGCCGAAACCGCCGAAGACGTGTCGCTGGTTGTGTCCGACAACGGACCGGGCATACCGCCCGCGATCCTGAAATCCCTGTTCACGCCCTTCAACACCTCAAAGGAAAAGGGCCTGGGGCTAGGCCTCGTCATCTCCAAGGATATCGTCGCCGACTATGGCGGCCGCATCGAGGTGGCGAGCAGCGAGAGCGGCACACGCTTTACCATCCATCTGTCGAAAGCTGGCGCGACATGACAAAGGACGATCCCGCACCAGTGATCCTGATCGATGACGATAGCGACCTGCTCAAGGCGACAAGCCAGACGCTTGAGCTTGCCGGTTTTGCAGTGTCGGCCTACTCGGTGGCGCGGGAAGCGCTGGCGGCGCTCGACAGAAATTTCGGCGGCGTGGTGGTATCGGACATCCGCATGCCCGAGATCGACGGGCTGCAGCTCTTCGACCGCGTGCTGCGTCTCGATCCGGACATTCCCGTCATCCTGGTCACGGGGCATGGCGACATCGCCATGGCGGTCAAGGCGATCAAGGACGGCGCCTATGACTTCATCACCAAGCCTTTCGCGACCGACCGGCTGGCGCAGAGCGTTGCCCGCGCCGCCGAGAAGCGCCGCCTTGTGATGGAGAACCGCGGCTTGCGCGAGGCGGCCGAGCAGGCGCAGGAGGGATTGCCGCTTATCGGCCAGACGCCGGCGATGGAGCGGCTGCGCCGGACGCTGAGGCAGATCGCCGACACCGATGTCGACGTGCTGGTGACCGGCGAGACCGGCTCGGGCAAGGAGGTGGTGGCAGGCCTGCTGCACCGCTGGAGCCGCCGCGCCAAGGGCAATTTCGTCGCGCTCAACTGCGGCACGCTGCCGGAGACGGTCATCGAAAGCGAGCTGTTCGGCCATGAGGCCGGCGCCTTCACCGGCGCGCAGAAAAAGCGCGTCGGCCGCATCGAGCATTCGAGCGGCGGCACGCTGTTCCTCGACGAGATCGAAAGCATGCCGGCCTCGACGCAGGTGCAGATGCTGCGCGTGCTCGAAATGCGCGAGGTGACGCCGCTCGGCACCAACGAGATCCGGCCGGTCGACCTGCGCGTCGTCGCCGCGGCCAAGGTCGATCTCGGCAATGCCAGCCAGCGCGGCAATTTCCGCGAGGACCTCTATTACCGGCTCAATGTGGTGACGATTTCGATCCCGCCGCTGCGCGAAAGGCGCGACGACGTGCCGTTGCTGTTCGGCTATTTCGCCGAGCGCGCCGCCGCCCGCTTCCGGCGCGCCATGCCGGCAAATTCGGCCGCGGTCCAGCACCACCTGAGGGAACATGACTGGCCGGGCAATGTGCGCGAGCTTGCCCATTTCGCCGAGCGCTTCGTGCTCGGGCTGGAGGATATTGCCGAAGCACCTTCCCCGGCGGCAATCCAGAGCGATGCCGGCATGCCGTTACCGGAACGGCTCGATCGCTATGAGGCCGACATCATCCGCGAGACACTTGGTCGCAATGACGGCGACGTCCGCCGCACCATCGAGGCGCTCGGCATCCCGCGCAAGACCTTCTACGACAAGCTGCAGCGGCACGGCATCGTGCGCAGCGATTTTTCCAGATAGATCAAGCCTATGGAACCTCTCTGGGGCGCTAATCGTTTGGTCTTGCCGGGAAAGCGTGGCACGTTGGCACCAGCCGGGCGGCGAACACATCGCCGCGGCGGCCTTGGCAGTTGCGCTTGGCAAGCGTTGATGGTTTGTTGCCGCGCAGCGGAGAACGAATGATGCGCGAATCCCTCGATCAAGATGAATACGGCTCGGCCAGCCCCTTCGACCCGGACGACCTGCCCAATCTCAATGCGATGGGTCCGGCGATGGGCGGCGGCAATGATTTCGAGAAATACGCGGTCGCCGTCATCATCGTCTTCGGCGCGCTGATCATCGGCGGCCTGATGGCCGCCTCCATGTCCTTCGGCCACCGCAACGGCTTCCTGTTCGCGCTCGGCGGCGCCACCGCGGCCTGGATTTCCGGCAATGCGCTGCTGCTCGACCGGCCGCGCATCTACGCGCTGTTCGTCGGCATTGCCGCTGTCCTGCTGATAGCGTCGACGATCACATTGGTGGTCTGATTTTATCTGAGCATGGTCTTTTCCAAAATCCGGTTCCCACTTTTTGGGATCATGCTCTAAAAGCGCGTCGCGCCGAAACGGATTCAGGCGACGCGCTTTAAGTCTTTGTTTTTATGCATGTCGTTGTCCCAGAGAACCGCTGCACACTTCTTGGCGACATGCATTAGTATCCCAAAGCCTCGCCCGCAGTGGCGCGGCTGTCGATAGCGCCGTTGTAGCGCGCGCCACCGCCCTTCTCGATTTCACCCAGGCTCTTGCCGCCGACAAGGATGCCGGCGGCCTGCCCCCAGGTCTCGTCGCTCAAATCGAGGTGGTAGCCCATTCCGGCAAGCAGCTTCTCGGTGTCCGGCGAAAGTCCAAACGGCTCGACATAGACCGTGTCCGGCAGCCATTGATGATGGATGCGCGGCGCGTCGATCGCCTGCTGGATGTTCATGCCGTGGTCGACGACGTTGACGATCGCCTCCAGCGTGATGGTGATGATGCGCGAACCGCCCGGACTGCCGATGACCATGAACGGCTTGCCGTCCCTGGTCACGATCGTCGGGCTCATCGAGGATAAAGGCGTCTTTTTCGGCTGGATGGCATTGGCCTCGCCCTGGACCAGCCCGTAGAGGTTCGGTACGCCCGGCTTCTGGGTAAAATCGTCCATCTCGTTGTTGAGCAGGATACCGGTGCCGTCGGCGACAACGCCGGCGCCGAAGGAGCCGTTCAACGTGTAGGTGACCGCCACCGCGTTGCCGTCATTGTCGATGATCGAATAATGGGTGGTCTCATTCGACTCGCCGAAACCCTTCGGCATCAGGTCCTTCGACACCCCGGCGCGGAACGGATCGATCTTGTCGCGGATGTCCTTGGCATAGGTCTTGTCGAGCAGTTTCGAGACCGGATTGTCGACGAAATCCGGATCGCCGAGCGCCGAGTTGCGGTCGACATAAGCGTGGCGCATGGCTTCGACCATGACATGCACCGTCTCGGCCGAGCCAGCGCCGAGATAGGACAGCGGGTACCCTTCGAGCACGTTGAGGATCTCGCAGATGATGACGCCGCCCGAACTCGGCGGCGGCGAGGAGATGATCTCGTAGCCACGATAGGAACAGGTCACGGGCTTCAGCTCGCGCACCGCATATTGCTCGAAATCGCCCTTGGCGAGGATGCCGCCCCTGGCGCCGCTTGCCTTGACGATGGCGTCGGCGATAGCGCCCTTGTAGAAGGCGTCCGGGCCCTTATCAGAGATCGCCGAGAGCGAGGCGGCAAGGTCCGGCTGAACGAGCTTTTCGCCGATGCCGTAAGGCTTGCCGTCTTTTTTCAGGAAGATGGCGGCCGCCGCCGGGTCCTTTGCCAGCCGGTCGGCACTGGCCGCGAAAGAAGCTGCGTCGCCCTGATTGAGGACGAACCCGTCCTTGGCTAAGGCAACCGCCGGTGCGATCAGATCCTGTCTGGACAGCGTGCCGTATTTCTCGCGCGCCATCTCGAAGCCGGCAACCGAGCCCGGCACGCCGACGGCGAGATAGCCGTCGAGGCTGGCGCCTTTGATCGGCTTACCGTCCTTGTCGAGATACATCGTCTTGGTCGCGGCGAGCGGCGCGCGCTCGCGGAAATCGATGAAGGTCGTGCGGCCGTCCTTCATGCGCACCGTCATGAAACCGCCGCCGCCGATATTGCCGGCGTTCGGATAGACCACTGCCAGCGCATAGCCGACGGCGACAGCGGCATCGACCGCGTTGCCGCCCTTCTTCAGCACCTCGACACCGACCTCCGTGGCAAGATGCTGGGCTGTTGCCACCATGCCGTGCTCGCCCTTGGCGGGGGTCGGCGAGGCCGCGAAGACAACGATCGAGGGCGCGAGGGTGATTGCGAGCGAAACGGTGACGCCGATCAGCGTCCGACGGGTCAAGGGCATGGCGGTCCTCCAAGTGCTGCGTGCTTGGAAAAGCTACTTGGAGCGGCCGCGTCCATCCATCATATGAGCGAACACATATTGGTGTTCACCTGCTGGTCATTCCATGTTGCAGGAACGAGAGAGCCGGCGCCCATGCCGGCCAATCTCCCCCTTCTGGGTCCCACAAGAGGGAGATTACCATTTTCACAGCGCCTTCACCGCCACCTTCACCGGCTTTTCGACCTCGAGCGGATTGCGCAGCGGCAGACCGAAATCCTGCGCCTCGATCTCGAACGTATCGCCGGCTTCCGTCCTGATGCCGTCGGCGAAGGACAATGTGGCGGTGCCGAACATATGCACATGCACGTCGCCCGGCTGACGGAAGGCCGAATATTTGAAATGGTGGTGCTCGAGATTGGCGATGGTGTGCGACATGTTCGCTTCGCCCGACAGGAACGGCTTTTCCCACAGAAGCTTGCCGTCGCGCCAGATGCGCGATGCGCCGCGGATGTCGGCCGGCAGGTCGCCGATCAGGATTTCAGGGCCGAACGAGGCGTTGCGCAGCTTGGAATGGGCGAGGAACAGATAGTTCACCCGCTCCGTCACGTGATCGGAGAACTCGTTCGACAGCGTGAAACCGACGCGGAACGGCGCGCCGTCGTCGCCGATCACATAGATGCCGGCGATCTCAGGCTCCTCGCCGCCATCCTGCGCAAAGGCGGGCGACATCAAAGATGCGCCCGGCGCCACCGCCATCGTGCCGTTGCCCTTGTAGAACCATTCCGGCTGCACGCCGACCTGACCCTTGGCGGGCTTGCCGCCTTCGAGGCCCATGCGGAACATCTTCATGGAATCGGTGAGTTCTTCCTCGCCGCCTTCGCTCAGCTTCTTGTGCATGGAATCGCGCGTCGCCGCGGAGCCGAGATGCGTGAGGCCGGTACCGGTGAGGTGCAGATGCGCCGGATCGGGATGGTTGATCGGCGAGACCAGCCTGCCCCTCTTGTAGGCGGCGTCGAGATCGACCGCCTCGCCATAGCCCTTGCGCTCGATCAGCGCCTCGAGCCCGGTGCCGGTGCGCGCGGCCTCCATCGCCAGCGAATAGACGCTGCGCGCGCCGTTGATGACCCTGGTCTTGCCGCCGCCATTGCGGGCGACGACGCGGATTGTCTCGGCGTCGTCGAGGATCTGGGAGATCAGCATGTTGAATCCTCTCTCATCTTGCCTGGCTGCCCGCGGGCAAACCTTGACCTACGCGGCGCGGAGGAGTCCGCGCCACGGTTGAAACTCTTCGTCCGGATTGCGCTCGCGAGCCTGGTCCTTGCCTGGACTTCTTGGCGCCGGCGGGTTTGCCGGCAGCCTCGCGATCTAGAACCCGTATGCCTCCTTAAATCCGCTTCCGGCCCTTAAGCCTTGTTCTTGTTGTAGACGTCGAAGATGACGGCGCCGAGCAGCACCAGGCCCTTGACCACCTGCTGCCAGTCGACATTGACGCCCATGATCGACATGCCGTTGTTCATCACGCCCATGATGAAGCCGCCGACCACGGCGCCGATCACCTGGCCGACGCCGCCCATTGCCGAGGCGCCGCCGATGAAGACGGCCGCGATGACGTCGAGCTCGCTGCCGAGACCCGCCGCCGGAACGGCCTGGCCGAGGCGCGCCGCGATGATCAGGCCGCCCAGCGCCGACAGCACGCCCATGTTGATGAAGACGAGCAGCGTCAGCCTTTCGGTGTTGATGCCCGAGAGCTGCGCGGCCTTGGCGTTGCCGCCCATCGCATAGATGCGGCGGCCGATGGTCATGCGCTTGGTGACGAAGACGAACAGAGTGATCAGCACGCCCATCACCAAAAGCACGACCGGCAGGCCCCTATAGCTCGCGAACTGGAAGACCAGGAACAGGGCCAGCGCGCTGCCGACCAGCGTCTTGATGACGAACAGCGGGAAGGGCTCCGCCTCATAGCCATGACGTTCGCGCTTGCGCCGCGTCCTGAAGCCGAAATAGGCATAGGCGAGCACCGCGATAAGGCCGAGCACGACGGTCGTCATGTGCAGTGTCAAACCGCTGCCGATGATGGTCTTGCCGGCGGCATTCACCGTCGGCGGGATCAGCGTCAGCGGGCCGATCACGTCCGGGATGAAGCCGGAGCTCAGCTGCTTGAAGCTGGGAGGAAGCGGGCCGACCGAGGAGCCGCCGCCAAGTAGCGCCTGGCAGATGCCGCGGAAGATCAGCATGCCCGCCAAGGTCACGATGAAGCTCGGTATCCGGTGATAGGCGATCCAGTAGCCCTGCGCCGCGCCTATGAGGGCCCCGACGAGCAGGCAGACGATCGAGACCACCAGCGGATTGCTGAATATCCCGAGCGGCCATATGACCATCATCATCGCCGCAAGAGCGCCGATGAAGCCCGCCACCGATCCCACGCTGAGGTCGATATAGCCGGAGACGATCACCAAGAGCATGCCGAGCGCCATCACGATGATGAACGAGTTCTGCTGCACCAGGTTGCTGAGGTTCACCGGTTTGAACAGCGTTCCCGACGTCGTGTACTGGAAGAACAGCATGATGACGATCAGCGCGATGATCAGTCCGTATTCGCGCAAGTTCGCCGTCAGCGCCGAAACGGCGATGCGCTGCCCCTGCTTGACGTCCTCGGCGACGCCGCTTTGCGGCGCGGGAGCGCTTTCCGTGCTCATGATGCTTTTCCTTCTCCGCGAACGATGGCGCGCATGATTTTTTCCTGGCTTGCGTCGCTTGCCGCCATTTCGCCGACCATACGCCCTTCGTTCATCACATAGATACGGTCGGAGATACCGAGCAATTCAGGCATTTCCGACGAGATGACGATGATCGCTTTGCCCTCGGCGGCGAGGCGCGCGATGATCGTATAGATTTCGTACTTCGCGCCGACGTCAATGCCGCGCGTCGGCTCGTCGAGGATCAAAACTTCCGGATCGGCGAACAGCCATTTCGACAACACCACCTTCTGCTGGTTGCCGCCCGACAGGTTGCCGGTCAGCTGGTAGACGCTGGAGGCGCGGATGTTGGTTTTCTTGCGGTAGTCGTTGGCGACGCTCATCTCGCGCATATCGTCGATGACGCCGCGGCTCGAAACGCCGGACAGGTTGGCTAAGGTCACATTGTGCTTGATGTGGTCGATGAGGTTCAGGCCGTAGGTCTTGCGGTCTTCGGTGACATAGGCAATGCCGCTTGCCACCGCCTTGCTCACCGACGAGAGGTCGAGCGGCTTGCCGTGGAGCGACACCTCTCCGCTAATGTGCCGGCCGTAGGAGCGGCCGAACAGACTCATAGCGAATTCGGTGCGGCCGGCGCCCATCAGCCCGGCAATGCCGACCACTTCGCCCTTGCGTACATTGAGATTGATGTTCTTGATCACCTGCCGTTCGGCATGGATCGGGTGGTAGACCGACCAGTCCTTCACCTCGAAGATGACGTCGCCGATTTGCGGCTCGCGCGGTGGGAAGCGGTCGTCGAGCGAGCGGCCGACCATCGAGGTGATGATGCGGTCTTCCGAGATGTCTTTCCTCGGCAAGGTCTCGATCGTGCGTCCGTCGCGGATCACCGTCACCTTGTCGGCGACACGGTTCACCTCGTTGAGCTTGTGCGAGATCAGGATCGAGGTCATGCCCTGGCGCTTGAACTCGAGCAGAAGGTCGAGCAGCGCCTGGCTGTCCTTTTCGCTGAGCGACGCCGTCGGCTCGTCCAGGATCAGAAGCTTCACTTCCTTGCTGAGCGCCTTGGCGATCTCGACCAGCTGCTGCTTGCCGACGCCGATATTGGTGATCAGCGTCTTGGGATCTTCCTTGAGGCCGACCTTCTTGAGCAGCGCGCCGGTGCGCGTCTCGTTGGCGTCCCAGTCGATGACGCCGTAGGTGGCGTGCTCGTTGCCGAGGAAGATGTTTTCCGCGATCGACAGCATCGGCACCAGGGCAAGCTCCTGGTGGATGATGACGATGCCGATATGCTCGCTGTCATGAATGCCTTTGAAATTGCATTCCTGGCCGCGGAAGATGATCTGGCCTTCATAGGTGCCGGACGGATAGACGCCTGACAGCACCTTCATCAGCGTCGACTTGCCGGCGCCGTTCTCGCCGACGACGGCGTGGATCTCACCTTCCTCGACACTGAGATTGACGTTCGACAACGCCTTCACGCCGGGGAACGTCTTGGTGATGTCGCGCATCTCCAAAATCGTGGAGGCCATCAGGTCCTGCTCCCTGGCGCATGGCTTCCAAATCGGTACCGATCTTGGAAAAGGCCCATGCGCGAATAATCAACATACTGCGGCGGCATCGCATCCCGCATCGGTGCGTGACGCTGCAGAGGCCGGCAAAACAATACCGGGGCCGCTTGCGAACGAAAAGGGGCCCTGCGTCGCGCAGGACCCCTTCTTTGAGACCGGATTACTTCAGCTCTTCAGCCTTGATGTAGCCGGAGTCGACGACCAGCTTCTGGTAGTTCGACTTGTCGACGTCATGCGGCGTCAACAGGATCGAGGGCACGACCTTGACGTCGTTGTTGTAGGTCTTGGTGTCGAGGCCGTCCGGCTTGCCGCCGGAGAGCACCTTGTCGACCAGCTCGACGGTCGCCTTGGCCAGCTCGCGGGTGTCCTTGAACACGGTCGAGTACTGCTCGCCCGAGATGATCAGCTTGACCGAGGCGGTCTCGGCGTCCTGACCGGTCACGATCGGCCAGGGCTGTGCGTCGGTGCCGTAACCGACGGCGCGCAGCGAAGCGGTGATGCCGCGCGACAGGCCGTCATAGGGCGACAGAACGCCATCGACGCGGCTGCCGTCCGAGTAGTTGGCCGAGAGCAGATTGTCCATGCGGGCCTGGGCGGTGGCGGCGAGCCAGCGCAGCGTGCCGACCTTGTCCATGCCCATCTGGCCGGACTTGATCTTGATCGAGCCGTCATCGATCAGCGGCTGCAGGACCGACATTGCGCCGTTGTAGAAGAAGAAGGCGTTGTTGTCGTCCGGCGAGCCGCCGAACAGTTCGACGTTCCACGGCTTGGTGTTCGGGAAACGCTCCTTGAGGCCCTTGACCAGCGAGTTCGCCTGGATGACGCCGACGCCGAAATTGTCGAAGGTGGTGTAGTAGTCGACATTGCCCGTCTTCTTGATCAGGCGGTCATAGGCGACGACGACGACGCCGGCGTCATTGGCCTTCTGCAGCGCATCGGCCATGGTGGTGCCGTCGATCGATGCGATGATCAGCGCCTTCGGGCCCTTGGTGATTTCATTTTCCAGCTGGCTGAGCTGGTTCGGAATATCGTCCTGCGCATATTGCAGGTCGACAGTGTAGCCGAGCGCTTCGAGCTGGGACTTGACGGCGTCGCCGTCGTTGATCCAGCGCTGCGAGGTCTTGGTCGGCATCAGCACGCCAATGAGACCCTTGTCGGCGGCATGCGCCGAATAGGTCATGGCGGCGATGCCAAGGGCCGCGACGGCGGCCAGCGTCTTGATGATCTTCACATTACTCTCCCTGGTTGATGGACGCGACACCTCGGGGCTTCGCGGGCCGCGCAACCGAACAGGTGCGCTGGCGCGCCACTGTCGGCTTTATCGATCTCCGGTATCCTCCCAATCGGTCCCGCGGCGCAGTTTAAATCGATACGAATTTGCTCGTTGCCGACGGTTGCGCCTCGGAACGCGCGAAGGGTGGGTCGCTTTGACATAACTGTCAAATGCGATCTTTGCTGGTTGCTATAACGAAACTGGTATGGCTTAAAGGGCCGGTATCAGCTCGGCGGAGAGGCTCAAGATCATGGCGGCATTGCGCGATCCCGACGCGATTTCAGGTAGTTACGAGAAATTGCCGGGGGACGGCGAGACGCTGCTGCGCAGCGGCTTGAGCCTCCGTCACATGCGCATGATCGCCGCCCTGGACGATCACGGACGGGTGAGCGCCGCCGCACAGGTCATGAACATCTCCCAGCCGGCCGCTTCGCGCATGATCGCCGAGATGGAGGCGGTGCTCGACGTTAAGTTGTGCGAACGGCTGCCGCGCGGCGTGACGCTGACCCCTTATGGCCAGGCGCTCGCCAGGCGTGCCCGCTCGATCCTGCTCGAAATGCGGGAGGCCGACCGCGAGATTTCCGAACTCAAGGCCGGCAAGGGCGGCTCCGTTTTCCTTGGCGCGGTGACGGCGCCGGCGATCGAGCTCGCGGTGCCGGCGATCCGCGAGATACGCCGCATCTATCCGCGCATCGAGATCACCATGCAGGTCGAGACCTCGAACGTGCTCGCCCGCGAGCTGATTGCGTCCCGCCACGATTTCATCATCGCGCGCATCCCCGACGACCTCAATCCGCGGCTCTTCGAATCGCGCGTCATCGGCGTCGAGAAGGCTTGTCTCATCGTGCGCCGCGGCCACCCGCTGGCGAGCGGCAAGATGGTCAAGCTCGAAGACACAGCGGCTTATGACTGGGTGTTCCAGTCCGGCGGCTCGCCGCTGCGCCAGGCGATGGAAAGCAACTTCCTCAACCGCGACATCCCGCTGCCCGACCGTATCCTCAACACGTCGTCGCTGCTGCTCACGCTGGTGATGGTGGCGCAATCCGACGCCATCGCGCCGGTATCGATCCAGGTCGCCAAGTTCATTCAAGGCGGTGACGGGCTGGCCGGAGCCATCGACGTGGTTCAGACCGAGTTCGACATCGAAGTGAGGCCCTATAGCCTGATCACGGTCAAGAATCGCGTGCTCTCGCCCGCCGCGAAAATGTTGCACGACTTCATCCTGCGCGAAGTGGGGTAATGGAACGAGAACGCTACTTGCGCGTTCAAAACGATCGGCGGCTCGCTGGAGCGTGTTTCGGTTGAGGGATCGAGTTGCCGATGCTCAACAGCTCGGGAGGTCTCGATGGAACGTCGGTTGTTTCTGGCTGGAATGCTTGGCGTTGCGGGGGCGACAGCGCTTGCAAGCCTCGGCGGAACTGGCAAGGCGGTTGCCGGCGTCCCCAGAGGCAACGGAATTCTCGATGAGTTGGACAAGCCGGATCCGGCCATCTACGAGGAGGATGAGCAGGAAGATCTGCTGCAGCCGGCTCAGTACTATTACCGCCGCCGTCGCTACTACCGCGACAGGTACTACCGCCGTCGCCGCCGGCGTGGCTGGAGAAGGGTCTGCCGCCGCTACTGGCGCTATGGCCGGCGTCATGTCCGCTGCTGGCGCCGCCGCGTCTGGATCGGTTTCTCGCTGTAGTTCAGGCGCAAAAGGACGCAAAAGGATAGGTCTTGCATGATCGTGCAAGACCCATCAGCCATTGATCGGTTAAGCAGCCCGGTACTTTGAGACGAATGCAGAGACCGAGGCGTGGAAATCAGGCATCGCCGCTTCGATTTGATCGTCGCCCCAATCCCACCAGCGGATGGCGAGGAGTCCTTCTATTACTTGCGGCTCAAACCGATACCGGATCAGCTTGGCAGGGTTGCCGGCGACCACGGCGTATGGCTGAACGTCCTTTGTGACCACGGCACCGGCACCGACCACCGCGCCATCACCTATCCTCACACCGGATAAAACAATGGCGCGGGAACCGATCCACACGTCATTTCCTACCGTGATTGGACCCTTTGCGGTGTCCCGCGTGGGCGGTCCGAATCGGTGAGCGTCGGGAAACAGGTAGCTGGACACCGAAGACATCGGGTGCTCGCCGGCAGCGACAAAAAGTACGCCAGCAGCGATCGAACAATAGCTTCCAATGCTAACAGGCGCCTCTGCAGTCGCGTGGAAAATGTTGCCGAAGTCAACGCCGTAGGTCTTCCTACCTACAGCGACGTACCTGCCAGGGTATGGTTTTCTCAAACCAATTTTTGTTCTGAGTTCTCTAAACATCGCCATGGTGCGTCGATAGCCGACCTTGACCAGCCAGTACAACTCCCTTTGAAGCTGGAACGGGCGAATTATGCGGGCAGAGCCATCAAGGTATCCAGCATGCTGCGCCGCTTAAGCTCAAGCAACCGCTGGCGGCGAGCCGGCTCGGGCCAGGACCTTGCGGGGACTGGAGCGGGTAGCGGGAATCGAACCCGCGCGTTCAGCTTGGGAAGCTGACAGGCTACCATTACATCATACCCGCGCAGTAGCCTCGTTACCATGATGGCGCGGCCTCAAGCAATCGGCAAAGCTGCGTCACTGTCTCACGGCTTGATGGCGGACTATCGAGTGCGTATTTCTGTATCGCGCTGCCGAATCGGGCGGCTCGAACCGGAGAATGGCCTTGTCCGCACTGACGCGCTTTCTTGGCGACACGCCGCTCAGGGTGTTCCTGAAGCTGCTCGTGGTCTCCTTCTTGGTCGGCCTCGTCATGCACGCCTTCGGCTGGTCGCCGGTGGACGTCTTCTATGGCATCCGCCAATTCTTCGTCGATTTGTGGAATCTGGGTTTCCACGCCATCGATCGCTTCCTGGGCTATATCCTGCTCGGCGCCGCGATCGTCGTGCCGGTGTTCATCCTGCTTCGGATCGCCAGTTACAGGAAATAGCCCGCGACTGCATCACGCATATCGGGCGGCGACCTCGAACAATATGGCGTGGCGTGCGGCCAGCGCCGGCACGTCGCTCGAGTAGCCGCCGCCGATGACGCCGCACAGCGCTACGCCATGGTTGCGGAAATGGCCGATGACCAGGTCTTCGCGGACCCGCAAGCCGTCATCCGTCAGCGCCAGCCGGCCAAGCCTGTCCTCGACGTGGGCATCCACGCCCGCATTGTAGAAGACGATGTCCCAGCGCCTTTGCCCGGATAGGTCCGGCAGGATGGCGGCAAGCCGCTCGAGATAGGCGTCGTCGCCGGTACCGTCCGGCAAGGCGACGTCGAGGTCGGAGGCGATCTTGCGCACCGGGTAATTGCGCTCGCCATGCATGGAAAAGGTGAAGGCGCGGGGTTCGTCCTTCAATATGTCGGCCGTGCCGTCGCCCTGATGCACATCGAGATCGACGACCAGCACGTTTTCGACAGCGCCTTCGGCCAGCAGCGCCAGCGAGGCGACGGCGACATCGTTGAAGGTGCAGAAGCCGGCGCCTTGCGCGCGCCGTGCATGGTGGCTGCCGCCGGCGGCGTTGCAGGCAATGCCGTGCTTCAGAGCCAACCTGGCCGCCAGCACGGTCCCGGCGGTGGCGAGCTGCGCCCTCAGCGACACGCGCGGGCCGACCGGAAAGCCGATCTCGCGCTCTATTCTTTCCGGCACCCGGCAAGCGATCACCTGGTCGACATAGTCTGCCGCATGGGCAAGCTTCAGCGAGGCCGCCGGTGCCGGCTGCGGCATCGAAAGCGCGCCGGGCACAGCCAGCCCGCGTAACCGCAAGGCCGCCATCAGCAGCGGATATTTGCTCATCGGGAAGCGATGGTTGACGGCGAAGCCGGCATCATAGTCGGGATGGTGGACGATTTGCAGCGGCATGGATCGGGCGGTGCGCCAGCCTGGAGCAATTCCAGGAAAAGTGTGAAACGGTTTTCCGTCCGGATTGCGTAAGACCAGCAGAAGATTCGGTTGGCAGTTCGGCGGATGGTGGTTGCGTGACGCCGGCAAACTGGGGCACATCGGGTCCTCGATCAAGCCGCAATCAGCCAGGCAGCAATCCCCTTGGATGCGACCCCCTTGGACGTAACACAAGTCAACGCCAGGTCCTTCGCCGTCACCAACCGCTCGGTGTTGGCGATTGCCGTGCCGATGACGCTTGCCTATCTGACGACGCCGCTGCTCGGCATCGTCGACACGGCGGTGGTCGGCCAGTTCGGCGACGCGGCCCTGCTCGGCGGCCTGGCGGCGGGATCGCTGGTGTTCGACGTCGTCTTCACCACCTTTAATTTCCTGCGTTCCGGCACCACCGGCCTCGTCGCCCAGGCCTTCGGGCGCGGCGATGCGCTGGAAGAGCAGGCGGTGCTGTGGCGCGCCGTGCTGATCGCGGTCGTCGCGGGCGTCATACTTGCCGCCCTGTCGCCGCTCTTTGCCGTGGCCGGCCAATGGTTCATGGGCGCCGAGCCGCGCGTTAGCGCAGCGATGTCTATCTATATCCGCATCAGGCTGCTCGCCGCGCCCTTCTCGCTGATCAACTACGCCATACTGGGCTACGTGCTGGGACGCGGCGAAGGCGGGCTCGGCCTGATGCTGCAAGCGGTGCTCAACGGCATCAACATTGCGCTCTGCTTCCTGCTCGGGCTCAAGCTCGGCTGGGGCGTCGCCGGCGTCGCCTGGGCGACCGTCACCGGCGAATTCCTGGCCATGCTGCTTGGGCTTGCCATCGTGCTCAGCCGCTTCCGCAAGCTGGAACGGCCGTCGCGTCGCCGCATCCTCGACCTGCCGGCCTACCGGCGCATGCTGTCGCTCAACCGCGACATCATGATCCGCTCCTTCTCGCTGCTTGCCGCTTTCGCGTTGTTCACGCGCCAGGGCGCGCAGTTCGGCACGGTGACGCTTGCCGCCAATGCCGTGCTGATGAATTTCTTCCTGATCGCGGGCTATTTCCTCGATGGTTTTGCCACCGCCGCCGAACAACTTGCCGGCCGCGCCATCGGCGCGCATGCGCCCGCCCCGTTCCGGCAGGCGGTCCGGCTGACGCTGATCTGGGGTTTTGCCCTCGCCGCCGTCGCCAGCATTCTGTTGCTGACTGCTGGCCAGAACCTGGTCGCGCTGGTCACAACCTCCATGGACGTTCGCGCGGTCGCTGACACCTATCTTCCCTGGGCGGCCTTCACCGCGCTCAGCGGCGTACTCGCCTTCCAGATGGACGGCGTCTTCATCGGCGCCACCTGGTCGCGCGACATGCGTAACATGATGCTGTTGTCGTTCCTCATCTTCAGCGCCGCGCTCATCACCCTGGCGCCGGCCTTCGGCAACAACGGCCTGTGGGCATCGCTGCATGTCTTCCTGCTGGTGCGGGGGCTGAGCTTGCTGGCGGTGCTCAGGCTCAGGGTACGCACGGCATTTTAGGGCTGTGCGTCTGAGGCGGTTCTCAGCTCCAGAGATCGGTCGAGAGGTACTTCAGCCCGGAATCGCAAATCACGACAGCGATCGTCTTGCCTGATTGATCGCCCTTGAGGAGACGCAGCGCGGCGGCCACATTTGCTCCGGAGGAGAAGCCGCCGAAGATACCTTCGCTGCGTGCCAGCAGGCGCGTGGCCTCGCGTGCTTCGTCGCCAGAAACTTGAAGATAACCATCGACGGGCGCGTTGTTCAGGAATGCCAGGTCCGGCATGGCATAGCCGCCGCCTTGAATGGGGTGTTCGGGTTGGGTGACCGTCTCTCCCGCCGCCGCTGCGGCGCCCCTGGGCTCGACGATGAAGCACTTGATCAGAGGATTGCGTTCCTTGAGCGCCCTCGCTACCCCGGCATATGTGCCGCCCGAGCCGATGAAGTCGACGAATGCGTCGACGGCGCCGTGGCTGGCGTCCCAGATTTCCGGCCCGGTCCCGTGATAGTGCGCAAGCCAGTTCCCGTCGCGATGGAACTGGTCGGCACGGTACGCGCCCCGTTCCGTCGCCACCGCCCTGGCGGCTTGCTCGACAAGCGCCAGATCGCCACCCGAGACCTGCCCCGGCACCGAGCCCGGCAGCTGGTCCACGAGAATTACTTCCGCGCCCAGCGCCGTCATCATTCGTGCGCGCTCTTCAGAGTTGCCCTTCGACATCACCGCGACGAAGGGGTAACCCCTGACGGCGCAGATGATGGCGAGCCCCGTGCCCATATTTCCCGAGGTAAGCTCGACCACCGTTTGTCCCGGTTTGATGGCGCCGGATCTTTCGGCCTCCTCGATTATTCCAAGCGCTGCACGGTCCTTCTTGGAAAAGCCCGGATTGAGATATTCCAGCTTGGCGAGGATTGCGCCGTCGACGCCCGCCTGCGCCGTCAGCCTGTCGAGCCGGACCAATGGTGTTCCACCGATTGCGTCCACGACGGAGTTCAGAACCTCGGCCACTATCTGTCCTCCTGATTCCGTGGGTACTCGGTCAGAGTCGTTCGGACCAGCTTGCGCAGCCGCTATCGCGCAGCTCTCCGATGGATTTGAGGCGCTCCTTCTCCACAAACCGCGCCATGCCGGCAATGATGCGCCCGGGCAGCGCCGGCCCGGCATAGATCATGCCGGTGTAGAGCTGGACGAGGTCAGCCCCGGCGCGGATCTTCTCCAGCGCTGTGTCAACGGAGTCAACGCCGCCGACGCCGATGATTGCCGTCTGCGGGCCAAGCAGTTTGCGCATCCGGGCCAGAACCGCGGTCGAACGCTCGAACAATGGTTTTCCCGAGAGACCGCCGGTTTCATTCGCCACGCCGCGGCTCCGCAATCCCGTCCGCCCCAGCGTCGTGTTGGAGACGATGACGCCGTCGATCTTCTTCTCGCTCACCTCGGCGGCGATATCCTCCAGCTCCGCTTCGACGAGATCCGGCGCGATCTTGAGGAATATGGGCCGTTGCGCAGTGGCTGCGGCACGCGCGGCCATCACCCGAGACAGCAGTTCGCCGAGCTGCTCGCGCGCCTGCATGTTGCGCAGCCCCGGCGTGTTGGGCGAGGAGATGTTGACCGTCAGGTAACTCGCGTAAGGCGCGAAGCGGGTGACGCCGCGCTCATAGTCGGCGATGCGGTCGGCGCTGTCCTTGTTGGCGCCGATGTTGACGCCGACGATGCCCTGCCGCCCCTTGCGTGCGGCAAGGCGTTTTTCGGCGGCGGCATGACCATCGTTGTTGAAACCCAGCCGGTTGATCACCGCTTCGTCCGCCGTCAGCCGGAAGATGCGCGGCTTCGGATTGCCCGATTGCGGCAGCGGCGTGATGGTGCCGACCTCGGCGAAGCCGAAGCCAAGCCCAAGCAGCGCGTCCGGCACTTCGGCGTTCTTGTCGTAGCCGGCGGCCATGCCGAGCGGGTTCGGGAAATCGAGGCCGCAAAGGCTGACCTTCAGCCGCGCGTCATGCGTCGGCAGCCGCGTGGCGCGCGGCGCGCCAAGCGCCAGGCCGCAGCGTAGCGCGGCGATCGACATGCCATGCGCGGTTTCCGGATCGAAGGAGAAAAGCAGTTTCTGGCCGATCCGGTCGAGCACGCTCATTCGCCCTCCAGTGCCGGGAATTCGTGGCCGTCGGCGCCGAGTGGCAGCGGCTTCACCCAGAGAACGGCGTCGAGAGCGAGCGGCGCATAGAGATGCGGGAACAAGGCGCCGCCGCGCGATACCTCGTATTTCAGCGCGTCGCCGAGCTTATTGCTGTCGACCGCGACCAGCAGCAGGTCAGTCTGCCCGGCGAAATGCTTGGCAGCCGTCTCGCGCGCCTGTGCAGCGGTCGAGAAATGGATGAAACCGTCGGCCATGTCGATCGGCGCGCCGGTGAAGCATCCGTTCTTCTCGGCTTCGCGCCAAAGCGCCTCGGGCGCGATCTTGTAGATAATCTGAGACATTGCCGCGCTATAGTCCGAACCGAAGGCGCGGGGAAGGCTTGAAGCTCGACTCTTCCCCATTTCCGGCGCAAACCTATGGTAGCTCGCCTTCACCGGCTCATGGAGGACAACATGCGTCTTCAGCACATCCTGATCCCGGCGGCACTGTGCTCGCTGGTTGCCGCTTCCGCCTATTCCGAGGAGACCGACCACTATCGCTTGGAGAAGTCCGCCACCGGCTACGTCCGCATGGACACAAGGACCGGCGCCATGTCGATCTGCGAAGAACGCTCCGGCCAGCTCGTCTGCAAGATGGCGGCGGACGAGCGTGCCGCCTACCAGGACGAGATCGACCGGCTGGACAATTCGGTCAAGGCGCTCGACGCGCGTGTCGCCAAGCTTGAGAACTCGCTCTCAGCCCGGCTCGAATCGCAATTGCCGAGCGAAGAGGATTTCAACAGGACGATGGGCTACATGGAACGCTTCTTCCGCACCTTCAAGGACATCGTCAAGGACATGGACAAGGAAGACGGCGACGGCGGCGACAAGTTGAACCAGAAGACCTGAGCATCGGGGCGGCTGAGCCGCCCTGGGGAAAACCCCGCGCGCGGCCTTTGCCGCTTGAAAACGCGCCGCGCCGCCGCATAATCATTCCGGTCCCCGCAAGAAGCAGAAAATGATGATGGGATCGGGGGGAGGAATATTTGCCGTCGGGCCACACTTTCGTCATTGCCGACGACCATCCGCTTTTCCGCGGCGCGCTGAAGGAAGCGCTGGCCGGCGTCGGCGACGTTGCCGCCATCCACGAGGCCGGCGATTTCGAAAGCGCCAAGGCGCTGGTGCTTGCCAACGAGGACATCGACATGGTGCTGCTCGACCTGTCGATGCCGGGCGCCAGTGGCCTCTCCGGGCTGATCTCGCTGCGCGGTATCCATCCGGCGGTGCCGCTGGTGGTGGTGTCGGCGCATGACGATCCCATCACCATCCGCCGCGCCCTCGATCTCGGCGCTTCCGGCTTCATCTCCAAATCGGCGAGCATGGAGGAGATACGCGGCGCCGTGCGGGCGGTGCTTGCCGGCGATATTGCGGCGCCTTCAGGCATCGAGCTCGGTGTCGAGCGCGATCCTGAGATTTCCGACCTGATCAAGCGTCTGCAGGCACTGACGCCGCAGCAGACCCGGGTGCTCGGCATGCTGGCCGAAGGCCTGCTCAACAAGCAGATCGCCTATGAGCTTGGCGTCTCCGAGGCGACCATCAAGGCGCATGTCTCGGCTGTCCTGCAAAAGCTCGGCGTCGACAGCCGCACCCAGGCCGTCATCCAGCTGTCCAAGATCGGCGGCGATCCGCTGCAGCCGGTGGGCTGATCGGTCCGCTCAATCGGAGCTCTGAGCCGCCGCCTGCCGCACCGGTGGTGCCTTGAAGATCGCAAAGCCGACCGCCGCCATGATCCAGACGCCGATGCCGCCATAGAGCATCACCCAGCCGAAGCCGTTTGCCAGCGCGTCGTGTGTGACGTTGTCCGGCAGCCCGGGCACCGGATTGCCGGCCGAGATCGCTTCGGCGAACCGGTAGAGCCTTGTACCATCGAGATCGGGCAATGCGGCCCTGAGATGCGAGAGCACGCCGCTCGCCAGGATAAAACCCATCACCGCGATGTTCACGGCAAGCGAGATCATGCGCGCGCTCATGTCTATGCCGGACGCCATGCCGGCGCGGTCCCGCGACACCGAGCCGGTGGTGGTGTTGGTCACGGGCGTGTTGGTGATGCCGAGGCCGGCGCCGGCGATCAGACAGCCGGGCAGCATGGTCAGCCAGCCGACATGGGCCGCGGCGCTGCCCCACCTCATCAGCAGGAAGCCGATGCCGATGGTCGCAAGCCCCGCCGGGATGATGATGCCGGGCCGGTAGCGCAGGGACGCCCGCTCGGCCAAAGGCGGCATGACCAGCGTCGGCAGCGTGTAGGCAAGCAAGGCAAGGCCGGTGAAGAAGCTGTCCAGGCCGAGCCCGGCATGGAACCAGATCGGCAGATAGATCATGAACGGCCAGTAGCTGAGGTTCATCGCCGCCGAGCCGACGATCGCGCCGGAAAACGGGGGGATGCGGAACACCGAAAAGTCGAACATCGGCCGCTTGCTGATCCTTTCGGCAATGAGGAACGCGACGAAGCTCGCGACCGACAGGCCGAGGATCGCCAGGGCGGCCGGGCTGGCGAAGCCAAGCTCCGGTCCCTGCGTGATGTAGAAGACGAGGCAGAAGACGCAAGGCGACAGCGTCAGGATGCCGGCGAGGTCCAGCTTGCTCGCATGCGGATCCTTCGATTCATGGACGCCGATGAGCGCAAGCACGAAGGCGATAATGGCAACCGCCACATGGATGAGGAACACCCACTGCCAGCTCGACGCGGCGACGATGCCGCCGCCGATGATCGGACCGAAGCCGAGGCCGATGCCGAAGATAACGCCCCACCAGCCCCAGGCGACGGCGCGCTCGCGCCCTTCCTGGAATTCATGCGACAGCACGGCCAACTGGCAGATCAGCATGGCGCCGCCGCTCAGACCCTGGAGAAACCGCGCCACGATCAGCATCGAGACGTTCCCCGCGAGGCCGCAGATCAGCGAGGCGAGGCCGAAGGCGGCGATAGAGACCAGGAAGACGCGCTTGCGCCCATAACGATCGGCAATGGTGCCGACCGCCATCAGCACGGTGGTGACGGCGATCGTATAGGTGTTCATCACCCATTGCAGTTGCTTGAAGTCCGCGTCGAGCACCTGTTCCAGCGTCGGCAGGATGGTCGGGACGCTCGATATCTCCAGCCCGAACATCAGGCAGGCAAGACATGCGGCAAACAGGACGACGATGCCTCGGCGAGTGAGGACAGTGGTCATGATCAAGCCTTTCGAATCTCTTGCGCGGGGCGAAACCGATGGCGTCGCCGCTGCGCGCTCTGCTCAAGTTAGAGGAGGCTTGATCATTTTAGAATTGCAAGGTTGGATATTTTAGTGACAACAAAACAAGATAGCTGACATGACGCTGGACGTAGATGCGGTGAAAGCCTTCGTCGCGGTTGCGGAGTTGCGTAGTTTCACGCGCGCCGCCGAGGCGCTTGGCGCACGCAGGGCGCGATCAGCGTCAAGTTGAAGCGGCTGGAGGAGAGGATCGGCGAAAAACTGATCGAGCGGACGCCGCGGCTGGTGCGGCTTTCGGCGCGCGGCGCGGTGTTCCTGGAGCCGGCGCGCGAGCTGCTTGCCGCGCATGACCGGGCGGTCGGTAGTCTCACGGCTGTTCGCCGCCGTTTTCGGCTCGGCATCGCCACCCATGTCGGCGGCGCCGAAGTGCCGACCTTGCTGGCGCGGCTCAGTGCGCATGACCCGGCGCTCACCATCGAAATGCGGCTCGACGATTCGCGCGATCTGCTCGACGCCTTCGATCGCGGCGATCTCGATGCCGCAATCATCCGCCGTGAGGACGACCGCCGCGACGGCGAGGTGCTGGCGCCGGACCATTATGGCTGGTACGCCGCGCCCGACTTCGTCTACCGCGCCGACGAGCCGCTGCGGCTGGCCGCCTCCTCGCCGTCCTGCGGCATCCGCAACATTGCCACCGGTGCGCTCGATGCCGTCGGCATACCATGGGCGGAAGTGTTCCTCGGCTGCGGCTCCTTTGCCGTTGCCGAGGCCGTTTCGGCCGGTCTTGCCGCGTCGGTCTTTTCCTGCCGGCTGGCGCCGCCCGGCACCATTGAGGTCAGCCGCAAATTCGGCCTGCCGCCATTGCCGCCGTCGCAGATCGTGCTGCTTTCCACACTCTCCGATCCCCAATCGCGCGAGGCGCTGCGCACGCTTGCCATGGCGTTTCGCGAGCATCGTCCGCCGCCGGCTGCCAACGTCGCGCGGCCTCGCTTCCGCAATTCGCGGATGGCCGGCAATCCTATCTGAGGCTGCCGGCCCATGCGGCACCAGTTATGACGCTGAAGCGGCAGCTCAGCGATAGTTTTCGACCATGGAGCCTACCGGCGAAGCAGCATCTTCCTCGGATGGACTTGAGATGGTCCGAGCTCGCCCGATAGCCGCGCCAAGGCCGAGCGAAGCGATCGCCACCAGCGGAATGCCGGCGATCCAGGGCAAGCGCGGCGCCAGCGCGTAGAGCGCGGTGCCGATCGACGGTCCGAGCGAATCCTTGAGGTCAACCGCCACCGACGAAGCCGCCATGTAAGAGGCGCGCCGCGAAGCAGGCGCAAGCGCATTGACGGCGGTCGGCACCAGCGGTCCGACCAGCATCTGCGCCACCGCGCAGAGGCTGACGGCGGCGATCAACGAGATCATCGCCGGCGAGGTCGCCAGCAGCGCGAAGGCGGCGATGGTCGATATCCCGGCGCCAACCGTCAGCCAGAGCGCTGATCGCACTTCGGCAAACCGGCTGACCAGCATCTGCAGCCCGACCGTCAAGGCGGCCGCATAGGCAAACAGCGCGCCGACGCCGGATGGGGTAAGCGTGCCGGCATCCTGCGCATAGAGCGGGATCACGGCCTCGATCCAGTTGCCGGAGATTTCGAACAGCACGACCCAGGCGAGCAGCTTTGCCAGGCGGCCGTCGCGGAAGGCCGGCAGCAGCGCCGACAGGCCTTCCTCTTCTTCCACCTCGTCGGGGTGTCCTGCGGCATGCCCACCCGTCTCGGCAAATGCAACGAGCATGACGACACCGCCAAGCACCAGCATGCCGCCGGCGGCGAGAAACACGCCGCTGAGCGAAACGAGGGCCAGCAGCGCGCCGCAGGCCGGTCCGAGGACCTGGCCGGCGCTCGAGCTTACCCGCGCCATGCCGAACCAGCGCGGATGCGCCGACGGCTCGGTCACATCGGCGATTGCGGTGAGGATGGTCGGGTGAAGCACCGACTCGCATATGCCGGTCAAAAGCAGCACGGCCGCAGTGGCGACGACGCCATGGACGAAGAACAGCGCGATGAAGCCGCAGCCGACGCCGAGCGAGGACAGGATCAGCACCGGCCGACGGCCGATCCGGTCGGCGATGCCGCCGATCAGCGGCGCGGCGATCAATTCGCCACCGGCATAGCAGGCAAACAACAGGCCGATCGCGCCGATCGGGATGTTCGCCTCGCCGCTCGCCCAGAGCGGAAAGAAAGGCACCAGCGCGCCGTCGGCGAAACCGGCGCAGAAGAACAGGAAGAGGCCGAGCAGGGCCGGCCGCGGCAGCCCGCGCCAGGACGATGGGAAAATGGTCATGATGTCACCTACGCGTCAAAGGCCTTGAGGCCCGGATTGCGCGTTGGTTGACGTAAACGCCTACGGCCGCCCGAAGAGCAGCATGATCATACTGTTTGGGGTGCTAGCCGAGCCGCATCGACAGCTCCACGTCGTCGCCGAACGGCGTCGACATGTAGCCGCCCGCCGGCGAACGCACCCGTTCCAGATGGTCCGGCGAGAAATCGGCGTTGTCGGCGACGACCAGCGCGCCGGGCCTGAGCCGGCTCTCGACCAGGCTCAATATCTCCGGATAGAGCGCCTTGGCGCCGTCGAGCAGCAGGAGGTCTATTCGCTCAGGCAGGTCCGTGCTGAGCGTTTCCAGCGCGTCGCCCTCGCGGATCTCCACCAGATCGATGAGTCCGCCTTCCGTTAGATTGGATTTGGCCCGCACCACTTTCGACGGCTCGAATTCCGTGGTGATCAGCCGGCCGCCGCCATTGTCGCGCAGCGCCGCGGCGAGATAGAGCGTCGAGATGCCGAACGAGGTGCCGAATTCGACGATGATGCGCGCGCCGGTGCTGCGCGCCAGCATGTAGAGCAGCGTGCCGGTCTCCGGCGAAACCGCAAGCCATAGGTCCTTCAGGCTGCCGTAGAACTGGCGGTATTCGGTCTTGCTGTTGATGAGGCGCGCCCGTTCCACACGCGAGTACTGGGCGATCGCCGGGCTGGCGGCTGCATCGGCTTCCTTGAACAAACGGGCGAGCAAAGGGGCGAGCGGTGTTCCGGTCAAGGTGCTCATGGGGTGTCTCCAGGTGTGTCCTTGCGTTGCTTCGAAAAATACGAATAATCCTTCAGGTTTCCAATTCGCATTTCCGCGCACGATCATGATCCAACGCCCAAGCCCTTCAATTTCCACCCGAAAACAGCCAAAGCAGGCGCGCGCCACGGAGCTCGTCGCGGCGATTCTGCAGGCGGCTGCTCAGGTTTTGGCTGTTGAAGGCGCCCAGCGTTTCACCACCACGCGCGTGGCGGAAAAAGCGGGCGTCAGCGTCGGCTCGCTCTACCAGTATTTCCCGAACAAGGCTGCGCTTCTGTTCCGCCTGCAGAGCGACGAATGGCGCCAGACGACCGAGCTCTTGTGCGGCATTCTCGAAAACGACGAATTGTCGCCGCTCGAGCGGATAAGAACCTTGGTCCATGCCTTCATCCGCTCGGAATGCGAGGAGGCTGCGGTGCGCGGCGCGCTGAACGACGCGGCACCGCTCTATCGCGACGCGCCCGAGGCGCAGGAGGCAAAGGCGATGGCGAACCGGACCGTCGAGGCCTTCATGCGTGAGACGCTGCCCGACGCTTCGGATGCCGTCCGCGCCTTGGCCAGCGAGTTGATCATAAAGACGCTGAGCACCGTGGGAGCGGATTTCTCGGAAATAGAGCGAACGGCCGGCGAGATCGAGGCCTATTCCGACGCGCTCGCCGACATGTTCTGCGCCTATCTCAAAAGCCTCGGCCATCGCGGCTGAGACCGGGTTTTAGCTACTCCGCGGCCGGCGCCAGCGGCTTGACGCGCGCCATCATCGAGCGCAGCACAGCCGGCTTCAGCGGCTTGTTGACGACCGGGATATCGAGCAGGCCGGCGGCCGCGCGCACCTCGCTGGAGCGGTCGGCGGTGACCAGCACGCAGGCCAGGTCCTGTCCATAGGCGGCGCGCAGCGTGGCGATCGCATCGAGCCCGGTGCTGCCGTCGAGATGAAAGTCGGCCAGCACAAGGTCCGGCTTTGGCGCGTCGGACTTCAGGAGATCGCCTGATCCCGAAGCCGTCTCGACACGGCAGCCCCAGCCTTCGAGCAGTAGCCGCATGCCATCGAGGATGCGCGTGTCATTGTCGATGCAGAGCACATTGAGCCCGGCAAGCGTTGACGCGGAGCGGCTCGGCGCCTTGCCGATTTCACGCGGCGCCGCCGCGACCATCGCGACCGGCAGGATGACGGAAAAGCGCGTGCCCTTGCCCGGGTTGGAGTAGATGCGGATTTCGAGCCTCAGCACCCTGGCGATGCGGTCGACAATGGAGAGCCCCAGGCCAAGGCCCTCCGCCTCGCGCGCGCCTTCGTCGAGGCGCGTGAACTCGTGGAAGACGGTGTTGAGCTTGTCGCCGGCGATGCCGATGCCGGTATCGATCACCTGGATTTCCGCCAACTCGCCGCGCCGCCTGACGCCCACCAGGATGCGGCCCTCGCGGGTGTATTTGATGGCGTTGGAGACGAGGTTCTGGATCAGCCGGCGCAACAGGTTGCGGTCGCTCATGACGCCGAGCGAGGACGGCATGATCTTGAGTTCGAGCTTCTTTTCGGCCGCAAGCGGGCGAAAATCATTGCCGATCTGGCCGAGCAGCCCGCCGAGGTTGAAGGCAGCGTCCTCGGGCTTCATGGCGCCGGCGTCGAGCCGCGAGATATCGAGCACCGCGCCGAGGATGGTCTCGACCGATTCCAGCGAGGATTCGATGTTGACGGCCGCCTTGCCGGCCGGCCCCTTGCCGGCCTTCTCGATCAGCGACGAGCAATAGAGCCGGGCGGCGTTCAGCGGCTGCAGGATATCGTGGCCGGCGGCGGCAAGGAAGCGCGTCTTGCCGAGGTTGGCTTCCTCGGCCAGCATCTGCGCCTGCGCCAGCTCCTCATTGACGCGGGTGAGCTCGATGGTGCGGGTCTTGACCCGCTGCTCAAGCGATTCATTGGCCCGTTTCAGCGCCAGGTCCTGTTCGACGCGGCCGGAAATATCGGCATAGGTGGCGACGATGCCGCCGTCGGGCATCGGATTGGAGCGCAGCTCCAGGATGCGGCCGCTGGTCTTCAATTCCATTTGCCATGGGCCGGTGAAACTGGTCAGACGGTTGAGCATCGTCACGCGCTGGTCGGCGGGGACATCGCCGCGCTCGGCGAGATGGCGCAGGATCCGGTCGAGCGAAACGCCGACCTGGCCCATCTCGTCCGGCAGGTCGAACAGCAGCCGGTATTGCCGGTTCCAGCAGATCAGGCGGAAGTCACGGTCGAAGACGGTGATGCCCTGCTCCATCTGGTCGAGCGCGATCTGCAGGAGATCGCGATTGTGCTGCAGCGCCTCGGTGGCGTCATCGAGCAGCTTGAAGGCGTCTTTGGAATCGCGGTCGTTGCGGCGGAAGAGCAGTGACAGGATCAGCCGCGCAGAGGACGAACCGACGGCGCTCGCCAGCAATTGCTCCGAGAAGCGGATGACATCCATGCTCGCCTGCTCCTTGCCGTGCAGCGAGACGTTGGCGTTCTTCTCGAAGGACTGGAAGGAGCGCTCCGTGCGCTCGACGCCGAGATAGCGCGAGATCGTATCCTTCAGGTCGTTGACGGTGACGGCGGTGCGGAAGCGCCGCAGGCTTGGCATCGGGCTCGCCTCGCGCGGCACGAAGATCGCCGCCTGGATGCGCTCCAGCGGCACTGACGCGCGGGAGAGGGAGCCGAGGACGAAAAACAGCGCGTTGACCGAGAGGCTCCATAGCACGCCGTGGTTGAGCGGTTCGCCGACGGTGCCGAACAGCGCCTGCGGCCTCAGCGCCTCGAAGCCGAACAGGCCGTGGACGACGACGTCGGAGTCGGGACCGGCGAGCGAAGGGAGCAAAAGCGTGTAGCCCCAGACGGCGATGCCGGCGACCATGCCGAGCGCGGCGCCCCGGCCATTGGCGCGGCGCCAGATCAGGCCGCCGATCAGCGCCGGCGCGAATTGCGCGATCGCGGCAAACGACATCAGCCCGATCGAGGACAGCCGCGCGCTGTTGGTGCTCTCGCGGTAGTAGAGGAACGCGATGAACAGCATGATGAAGATCGAGGCGCGGCGCACATTGAGGATCAGCGTCGACCAGTCCTCGTTCTCCGAAGTACTGGTCTTGAGCACGCGGCGCACGAACAGCGGGATGATGAGATCGTTGGAGATCATGATCGACAGCGCGACGCTTTCGACGATCACCATCGCGGTCGCCGCCGACAGGCCGCCGACGAAGGCGGCCATCGCCAGCAGATCATGGCCGCTGAGCAGCGGCAGCGACAACACATAGAGGTCGCTGCTGGTCTTGGCGCCGACCAGCGACAGGCCGGCAAAGGCGATCGGCAGCACGAAGAGGTTGATCGCCACGAGGTAGAGCGGAAACACCCAGGTCGCGGTGCGCAGCTCCGCCTCGCTGCGGTTCTCGACGATGGTGACGTAGAACTGCCGCGGCAGCATCAGGATGGCAAAGCCGCTCAAACCGGTCAGCACCAGCCAGGTGGCCAAAGAGGTGTTGTAGCTCATCGCCTGGCGCACCTGGCCGTTTGCGGCGAGCTTGGCGAACATGTCGCCGGGGCCGCCGAAGATCAGGAACGTCACCATCAGGCCGATGGCGAGAAAGGCGGCGAGCTTGACCACGGTCTCGACCGCCACCGCCAGAACCAGCCCGTCCTGATGTTCCGTGGCGTCGGCATGACGGGTGCCGAACAGCACCGCGAACAGCGCCAAAAGCATCGCCACCACCAGCGAGATGTCGCTGACGAACGGATCGAAAGAGGGTGGCGAGCCGGTATAGTGCTCGATCATCAGGCTGACGGAGCCGGAGATCGCCTTGAGCTGCAGCGCGATGTAGGGCACCGCGCCGATGGTGGCGATCAGCGTCGCGATCGCCGCAACGGTGAAGCTCTTGCCGTAACGGGCGCCGAGGAAGTCGGCGATCGAGGTGATCTTCTCGCTTTTGGCCAGCCTGATCATGCGGTTGAGCAGCGGGAAGCCGAACACGAAGACCAGCACCGGGCCGGTGTAGATGCCGAGGAACTCGAGGCCGCGCTCGGAGGACAGGCCGACCGAGCCGAAGAAAGTCCAGGAGGTGCAGTAGATGGCGAGGCTGAGCGCATAGATGAAAGGTCGCGCCCGGCCCAGCCCGATCGTGGCCGAACGCCGGTCGCCGACGCTGGCGATGACGAAAAGCAGCGTCACATAGGCGATCGCGATGATGACGACGAACCAGCCTTGCACGGTTCCGCACTTCCTCCCTGGAGCATGATGCCGAAAAGTGGGAAGCGGTTTTCGGGCGACGTCATGCTCTATTTCTTGATTTAAAGCCGGTCTCCCATCCGGCCTAAGCTAAACGCAATCACAGCTTGGGGCCCAAGTCCATCGCGGCTTTTGGCGCATATGTCGTTGACGACGCTGCGTAAAGGCAAACCGGTGCTTTCGCCTTTTTTCTGGTTTTGCAACCGGGGGTTTTTGCTATTGTGGGCCAGGGTCGGCGCCGAAGGGACAGTGACAAGGCGGCAGCGCGGCCGTCAAGGAGGGTCGAATGCTGAAAGAATTCCAGGAATTCATTTCCAAGGGCAATGTGATGGACTTGGCCGTTGGCGTCATCATCGGCGCGGCCTTCGGCAAGATCGTCGATTCATTGGTCAACGACATCATCATGCCGATCGTCGGCGCGATTTTCGGCGGGCTGGACTTCAACAATTACTTCTTCGGGCTGTCCTCGAACGTCCATTCGGCCGCGCTGGCCGATGCCAAGAAAGAGGGCGCCGTCTTCGCCTATGGCAGCTTCATCACAGTCGTGCTGAACTTCCTGATCCTTGCCTTCATCATCTTCCTTATGGTCAAGGCGGTGAATAACCTGCGCAAGCGGCTGGAGGCCGAAAAGCCGGCGCCTGCCGCCGCGCCACCGCCGGCCGATGTCGCGCTGCTGACCGAGATCCGTGATCTTCTCGCCAAAAAATAAGTTTTCTGGCGAGTGTTCTGGACCAAAACCCCGGTCGTTCTCGGCCGGGGTTTTCTGTTTTCGCATCTGGTAAAGAGCTGCAAACCGAGAGGAAACGGATTTGTCCATGAGCCTGATCGACAGCTTTCGCGCCGAAGCCCGCGCCGCACCGGAAAGCGGCATTGTCGCCGTCGTCAACTACGGGCGCCTGCGCGAGGGTCTAATCCCGCTCTGGGCCGGGGAGGGTGATCTGCCGACGCCGGCCTTCATCACCGATGCCGCGTCCAAGGCGCTGGCCGGCGGCGAGACATTCTACACCTGGCAGAGGGGCATTCCCGACCTCAGGCAGGCACTGGCACGCTACTACGCCAGGCATTTCGGCAAGACCTTCGCCGAGGAAGAATTCATCGTCACGGGATCCGGCATGCATGCCATCCAACTGGCGCTCGACGCGCTCGCAGGAGCCGGCGACGAAGTGATCTATCTGTCTCCCGCCTGGCCGAACTTCGACGCGGCCGCCGCGATTGCGGGAGCCGTTCCGGTGGCGGTTACACTTGACCATTCCGGCAATGGTTGGTCCTGCGACGTCGAGAAGATCGCGGCGGCGATCACGCCGCGCACCAAGGCGCTGTTTATCAATACGCCGTCCAACCCGACTGGCTGGACCGCCGATCACGAGACCTTACGTGCGATCCTCGACCTCGCGCGCGCCGAAAACCTTTGGATCATCGCCGACGAGATCTATTCGCTGTTCCACTATGGCCATGGCCGCGCGCCATCCTTCCTCGACATCGCGACGGCGGAAGACCGCATCCTGTTCGTCAACTCTTTTTCCAAGAATTGGGCGATGACCGGCTGGCGCGTCGGCTGGATCAAGACGCATCCGAGCTTGCAGCAGGTATTCGAGAACCTGATCCAGTATTCGAATTCGGGTGTCGCCCAGTTCATGCAGCGCGGCGCGGTGGCCGCGCTTGACGAGGGCGATGCCTTCGTTGCCGAACAGGTGGAGCGGGCACGGAAGGCGCGCGACTTGGTCTGCGGCATTCTCGGCGCCACCGGCCGCGCGCGGTTCACCGTGCCGCAGGGCGCCTTCTATCTGTTCTTCACCGTCGACGGCATCACCGATTCGCGCACCGCCGCCTTCGATATCGTCGACAAGGCCAATGTCGGCCTGGCGCCCGGCACCGCCTTCGGCCCCGGCGGCGAAGCCTTCCTCAGACTATGCTTCCACCGCCGCCTCGATCAACTCGAGGAAGCGGCGCATCGCCTGGCGAAATGGATGAAGACGCTGTGAGAAAGGCGGCTTCAGCCGCCTGACTTCGGCACCAGCAGTGGAATAATCCGGTCGCTTTTGGCCACCGCAGGGCGGCCGGAGGCAGCATAGGGAATGCCCAGCGCGTCCCAGGTCTCGACCAGCGCATCCTGCAATTCGGCGATCAGCGCATCCGAATGGAACGGCGTCGGCGTGAT
>NZ_JBVVQH010000037.1:0-35046 GCF_055811115.1 Mesorhizobium sp. WSM4832
CAGCTGCCCACGAACCAAACCAGCAGCCAGCCCGATCAACCTCTTGACCCCATGGTCCTCATGTGAGGGGAGAAGGGAACAGGCGCCACCCTCAATCGCTCTCTCTTGCGATCAGCTCCAGCGGCCAGACCTCGCGGATGATGCGCGGCCCTTCGGGGCCGGCGAAGGCGGGCAGCGAGGCCAGCAGCATTTCCGCCAGCCGCCGGCCCATAGCCTCCAGTGCCGGACGGAAGGCGGTCAGCGTCGGCGAGAAGTAGCGGCAGAGCGGCGTGTCGACGATGACGATCACGGCCATGTCATGGCCCGGCTTGATTCCCATCTCGGCCAGCGCCTTGCAGCCGCCGAGCGCCATCGCGTCATTGTTGAAGATGATGGCCGTCGGTGGGTCCTTGGAGCGCATGACTTGCGGCGTCACCTGGTAGCCGCCGGCCTCGTTGATGAAGCCGTCGGCGATCAGGTCGGGGTCGACCTCGATGCCGTGCCGCTTCAGCGCCTTGCAGTAGCCGTCGAGAAACAGGTAGCCGAAGTTGAGATCAAGTGAAGGGCGGATGGCGGCAATGCGCCGGTGTCCGCGCGCCACCAGGCGGTCGACGGCTTCATCACCCGCCCTCTCGAAATCGATATCGAGAGATGGATAGGTGTCGCCACCGGACTGGCTTCGGCCAAGCGTGGCGAAGGGAAAGCCGGCCTTGCTGAGATAATCAATCCGATCGTCTTCCCTTCGTGTATTGGCCAACACGACCGCATCGACCAAGCGCGTCTCAACCACGCGGCGCAACCGCTCCTGCTGATATTGGCCGGGCTCACCCATGACGACCATCAGATCGAGGCCATGCTCGGCGAGCTTCGCCTGCAGTCCGATCAGGAACGGGATGAAGAACGGCTCGCCATATTGCTGGTCGCCCGGATGCGGCTGCAGCATGAAGGCGATCGAATGGGTGGCGCCTTGCCTGAGGGCGCGACCGGACTGGTTGGGTGAATAGTTCAGCCGTTTGGCCGCATCGAGAACGCGCTGGCGCGTATCTGCATTGACGTCGGCACGGCCGTTCAGCGCGCGCGACACGGTGCCGATCGAAATGTTCAGATGACGCGCAAGGTCGTGGATGCTGGATGCCAAGGACGGTTCTCCCCCTGCCTTGGCTAGCACCGGCTGCCGCTGACGCCAAGGCTTCGGGACGATTTTTCGAAAGCAGCCGATTGACATTCTACGCCATCGGGTGTGTTCTCGTAAACGTTTACGGAAAAACGTTTACGGTGATGCCGTGAATGCCGTGACATTCGGCCTGGAGGGGCCGAACGGGAGGAACGCTGGATGATGAAGGCCGTCCTGGTCGGCTGCGGAGCCATGAGCAAGCGTTGGCTCGACGCCGCAAGGCAAATCGACGGGCTCGACGTTGTCGGCCTTGTCGACCTCGATGCCGAGCGAGCGCAGGCGAGGGCGCGCGAGTACGAGCTCACCAAGGCCATCGTCGGCACCAGCCTTGACGCGGTTCTCGACCAGGCAAAGCCGGATGCCGTGTTCGACGTCGTGGTACCGGCGGCCCGGCGCGAAGTCGCCTTTTCCGCGTTCGCCCATAATTGCCATCTCCTGACCGAGAAACCGCTCGCCGACAGTCCGCAAAACGCCCGCGCCATCATCGAGGCGGCCCGTCGCGCCGGACGCATCCATGCCGTCGTCCAGAACCGCCGCTACGTCGCCAATGTCAGGCGCATCCGGCGGTTTCTGGACTCCGGCGTCATCGGCAAGCCGACCAGCATCCATGCCGACTTCTTCGTCGCGCCGCATTTCGGCGGCTTTCGCGAGGAGATGGCGCATGTGCTGTTGCTCGACATGGCGATCCACACTTTCGATGCCGCCCGGTTCATGGTCGGCGGCGAGCCGGCCAGCGTCTATTGCCAGGAATGGGAGCCGGCCAATTCCTGGTACCGGCAGGGGTCGTCGGCCAGCGCGATGTTCGACTTCGGCGGCGGCAAGGTCTTCACCTATGCCGGCTCCTGGTGCGCCGATGGCTTCCGCACCAGTTGGGAAGGCAGCTGGCGCATCGTCGCCGAGCGCGGCAGCCTCATTTGGGATGGCCATGACATGCTGAAGGCGGAGGTGGTGGCGCCGGGCCGCGACGGCCTGATCGACAACACCCGGGCGATCGAGGTTCCGCCGCTCGATCCCGCCGACCGGGTCGACGGCCATCTCGGCATCATCAAGGATTTCATGCACGCGATCGAGACCGGGACCGAGCCCGAGACGCGCGGCGCCGACAACATCAAAAGCCTCGCCATGGTCTTCGGCGCCATCGAAAGCGCCGAGACCGGCCGCCGCGTGGCCATCGCACAGGAAACGCAATGATGCCAAACCCGCTTCTCGACATCCGGATCGGCACCATGGTGCGGGCCAATCTCAACGACCCGGCAGCCTATGTCAGGCAGATCCTGCCGCTCGGCTTCGAAAGCATCCAGCCCTTCTTCTGGCAGACGCTGGGCGGCAAGGATCTTGGCCGCCTTGCCGGCGAGATCCGCGAGGCGATCGGCGATGCCGATGTCGTGGTTTCCTCGATTGGAGTGTTCGGCAATCCGCTGGAAAGCGGCGAGGTCGATCGCGGTGTGCTCGCGGCCTGGGAGACGGCGATCGACAATGCGCATCTGTTCGGCACTTCCATGGTCAGCGGCTTCACCGGGCGTATCCGCGGCAAGAAGCTGACCGACAGCCTGCCGCGCTTCCGCGAGGTCTGGGGCCCGCTGGCAAAACGCGCCGCCGACAAGGGCGTGCGCATCGCTTTCGAGAATTGCGCCATGGACGGCAATTGGGCCAGCGGCGATTGGAACATCGCCCACAATCCTGATGCCTGGGAGCTGATGTTCAACGAATTGCCGGACGACAATCTCGGCCTGGAATGGGAACCCTGCCACCAGCTCGTCTACTTGATCGACCCGATCCCGCAGATCCGCAAATGGGCGCCACGCATCTTCCACGTCCATGGCAAGGACGCGACGGTGCGCTGGGATGTGATCCGCGAGCACGGCGTGTTCGGCCGGCTGCCGTTCGTGCAGATGCGCACGCCAGGCTTCGGCGACAGCGACTGGGCGCGGGTGATCAGCGAATTGCGGCTCGCCGGATACAAGGGCGCCATCGACATCGAAGGCTGGCACGACCCGGTCTATCGCGGCGATCTGGAGATCACCGGTCAGGCGCGAGGGCTGGAGTATCTCAAGCAATGCCGGGGAGGGGCCAGCTACCTGCCGAACCCGATGTGAGAAAAGCCGGCGGGAGGAGCCGGCCGGCCAAGTGCGGCGCATTGCCGAAGCAAATGTCGAAACCCTCGCGCTTGCGAGGACAAAAAAGGGAGGAACTTGCATGAGCATCGCCAACAGAACGACACTTCTGCGCACGGCCGTCGTGGCTGCCACCACGGCGCTCGCCGCCGCCATCTCGACACTGCCGGCCCACGCGCTCGACGCGCAATGGTGCAAGGACGTCCACATCCGCTTCTTCGTCGGCGGCGCCGAGGGCGATGCCTTCGGCACCATCGTCTACAATGGCGCCAAGCAGGCGGCGGCAGATCTCGGCTCGAAGGTCGATTACATCTTCTCGGGCTGGGACGTCGAAAAGATGGTGCAGCAATTGCGCGAGGCGGTGGCGGTCAAGCCCGCCGGCATCGCCATGATGGGCCATCCCGGCGACGCGGCGATCATGCCGCTGGCCGAACAGGCGCATAAGGACGGCATCAAGATGATGTACCAGAACGTGCCGGTGCCGACGGTGACGACGGCGTTCGGCGGCGGCTATGTCGGCGCCCAGCAGGAACAGCAGGGACGCGCGCTCGGCGCCGAGGCGTTCAAGCTGGCCGGGCTGAAAGCCGGCGACAAGGCGATCATGATCGGCCCGTTCGAGAATGAGAGTCGCGGCGCACGCGAGCGTGGAACCGTCGCCGCCTTGAAAGAGGCCGGCATCGATGTCGTTCAAATCAACTCCGCGACCGAGTGGGCGGCCGATCCGAATTTGGCGATCCCGGTGATCACCGCGGCACTGCTCAACAATCCCGGCGTCAAGGCGGTCGGCTATCCCGGCGGACAGATGCTCGGCAATGTGCCGACCTATATGCAGTCGGCGGGCAGGAAGCCCGGCGATATCTTCAATTTCGGCTTCGACACCAGCCCGCAGATCGTCGAGGCCTTCAAGGGCGGCTGGGTGCAACTGACGGCCGACCAGCAGCCATTCATGCAGGGCTATCTGCCGATCCTCAGCCTTTGCCAGCAAGTGGTGCTGGGTCTTGCGCCGATGAATGTCGACACCGGCGCCGGCTTCGTCACGCCGCAGAACTACGAGATCGTCTCAGAGCTCGCCAAGCAGGCGCTGCGCTGACCTCCCAAGGCTGCCGGCCGGGCTAACCCGGCCGGCAGGACCGCCGGAAAGGGGCCGGCAAGCGACAATCAAGCGAGGATCCGATGGCCGAACGCATCATCGAACTGCGCGACATCAAGAAGTCCTATGGCCAGGTCTATGCGCTGGGCGGGGTCAATCTCAGCGTCGACCGCGGCGAGGTGGTCGGCCTGATCGGCGACAATGGCGCCGGCAAATCGACGCTGATCAAGATCCTGTCCGGCGTCGTCAAGCCGACCAGCGGCGATATCCTGGTGCGCGGCCAGCCGGTGACCGGATGGAGCGCGGCGCGCTCGCGCGACGCCGGCATCGAGACGGTGTTCCAGGACCGGGCGCTGGCGGTGCAGCAGACCATCGTGCGCAACATCTTCATGGGCCGCGAACTCACCGGCTTCATGGGCTTTCTGAAGGTCAACAAGGAGATCGAGGAGGCGAGCCGGCTGATGCGCGAGATCGGCTTCACCTCGAAGGTGTTCACGCCGCACTCGATCGTCGGCCAGCTTTCCGGCGGCGAGCGCCAGGGCGTGGCGATCGCGCGCGCCATCTACAAGCAGGCGGAGCTGATCATCCTCGACGAGCCGACGACGGCGCTGTCGCTGACCGAGACCGCCAAGGTCTTCCATTTCGTGCGCCAGGTGCGGGCGAGCGGCCGCTCGATCCTGTTCATCGGCCACAACATCCATCATGTCTTCGACATCGCCGACCGTTTCGTGGTGCTGGACCGCGGCAAGGTGGCGCTGACCACTGATCGCAGCGAGGTCAAGTCGGCGGAGGAGCTCATCAACTTCATGGAAGACGTGGCGCATCCGGGCGGACTGCCCGGACTGCACGATGGCGGCGAGACGGAGCAGAGAGCGCGATGAGCAAGGCCATGGAACCCGATCTGCAAAGCCCTTTCAGCGGTTCAAGCGGCGATACTGTCGGCAAGGAATGGAGGCATCCGTCCGATCACTGGCTGCGCGGCTTCGTCATCGACAACCGTGCCTCGCTCGGCACGCTCGCCGTGTTCATCGTCATGATGGCGGTGTTCATGATCGCCAACCCGACCGTGTTCACCACCTGGTATCTCTACAGCTCCGTGCTGACGACGCTGCCGGTGGCGCTTTTCGTGGTGGTGCCGCTGGTCTTCGTCGTCACCTGCGGCGAGATCGACCTGTCGTTTCCGGCGACGATGGGTTTTGCTTCCTGGGTGTTCTCGCTGGTTGTGCAGGCCGGCTACGATCTGTTCCTCGGCATTGCCGCGGCACTGGTCACCGGCGTGCTGCTCGGCTTGCTCGTCGGATCGCTGGTCGTCTATGGCGGGCTGTCGTCGCTGATCGCCACGCTCGGCATGAACTTCCTGCTGCGCGGCCTGATCCAGATCATCAACGAGGGCAGATCGATGGCGCTGACCGGCCTTGCCGACAGCTCGGCCTACAAGATCTTCTCCAGCCAGGTCTACGGCATCCCGGTGCAGATATTCTGGGCCATCGCCTTCGTGGTGCTGTCGGCGATGCTCTACAACCGCCACCGCTTTGGCGCGCAGGTCAAGGTGGTTGGCGACAATCCCGACAGCGCCAAGCAGATGGGCATCGACGTCAAATGGGTGCGGGTGAAAGTATTCGTCTTCGTCGGCATCGGGGCCGCGATCGCCGGCACATTCTCGGTGATGATCAACTTCACCTGGTGGCCGACCGCCGGCGACGGCTACCTGCTGCCGGTGCTGGCGTCGGTGTTCGTCGGCGGCACCCCGACCTGGGGCGGCATCGGCACGGTAGCCGGCGGCGCCATCGGCGCGGTTACGGTGTCGTTCATCCAGACCGGCGTCGTGGCGGCGGGCCTGAGCGGCTTCTACGTCCAGTTCTTCAACGGGCTGATCATCATCCTGTCGCTGCTCGGCCACAAATGGAACCAGGCAAGGTATCGGTAAGGGGGCTGCTCAAATGCCGGTGACAAATCCGTCCAGCACGCGTTTCTGGCCGGCCTTGTCGAAGTCGATGGTCAGCTTGTTGCCTTCGATGGCAGAGATGTTGCCGTTGCCGAATTTCTGGTGGAAGACACGGTCGCCGACGTTGAAGGCGGACGGCGTGTCGGCGACGGATTTGGCGACCAGTTCGCCGTCGATGGTGCGGCCCTTGACCGAGGTGCGGCCGGCGCCATAGCCGCTGTCAGTCTCGCCATAACCGATGCGCTCGACCTGATGGCCGGAGCGGGTGCCCCAGTTGCGGTCGGTCGCCTCGGTGCGGTTGGCCTGCGCGCGTTGCCAGCCAGGCGTCGCATAGGTGCTGGAGAAGCTGCCCTGATCCTTGGCGCCGATATTGTCGAAGCGCGAGGCGCCATAGGGGTTCTGGCGGCCGCCACCGCGTCCTGATGCAAAAGCGCCGCCGCCATAGGGATTGCCATAGCCGCCGTAGCTATTGCCGCTATCGGCGACTTCGACATGGGTTTCCGGCAGTTCGTCGAGGAAGCGCGACGGGATCGTCGACTGCCATAGCCCGTGGATCTGGCGGTTGGAGACGAACCAGATGTGCAGGTTCTTCTTGGCCCGCGTCAGGCCGACATAGGCGAGCCGCCGCTCTTCCTCCAGGCCCGAGCGGCCGCCTTCGTCGAGCGCGCGCTGGTGCGGAAAGAGGCCTTCCTCCCAGCCGGGTAGGAAGACGGTTTCGAATTCGAGTCCCTTGGCGGAATGCAGCGTCATGATCGAGACGGCGTCTTGCCCGGCATTCTGCTCGGCATCCATGACCAGCGCCACATGTTCGAGGAAGGAGCGCAGCGACTCGTATTCCTCCATCGAGCGGATCAGCTCCTTGAGGTTTTCCAACCGTCCGGGCGCTTCGGCAGAGCGGTCGTTCTTCCACATGTCGGTGTAACCGCTCTCTTCCAGGATGGTCTCGGCGAGCTCGGTATGCGGTGTCGTTTCCAGCGCCTTCTGCCAGCGCTCGAAATTGGCGGCGACCTCGCGCAAGGCGGCGCGCGGCTTCGGTTTCAGCTCGTCGCTTTCGGCTAGCGTGGCGGCTGCCTCCAGCATCGGAATGCGCATGGCCCGCGCCGTGTCGTGGATCTGGCGGATGGTGGCTTCGCCCAGGCCGCGCTTCGGGGTGTTGACGATGCGCTCGAAGGCAAGATCGTCGCCGCTGTTGGCGACGACGCGGAAGAAGGCCAGCGCGTCGCGGATTTCCAGGCGCTCGTAGAAGCGCGGGCCGCCGATGACGCGGTAATTCAGGCCGAGCGTGATGAAGCGGTCTTCGAAGGCGCGCATCTGGAAGGACGCACGCACCAGGATCGCCATGTCGTTGAGGTTGTGCCGATTCCCTTGTTTGTCGGGGCGCTGATAGGCCTCGATGACGTCGCCGACGGCTCTCGCTTCTTCCTCCGAGTCCCAGGCGGCATGGACAAGCACCTTGTCGTCCTCGGGATCGTTGCGGTCGGTGAACAGCGTCTTGCCGAAGCGGCCTTCATTGTGGGCGATAAGGTGAGAAGCGGCACCGAGAATATGCGCGGTGGAGCGGTAATTGCGCTCCAGGCGAATGATGGTGGCGCCCGGGAAATCCTTGTCGAAGCGCAGGATGTTGTCGACCTCGGCGCCGCGCCAGCCATAGATCGACTGGTCGTCGTCGCCGACGCAGCAGATGTTGACTTTGTTTTCGCTCACGGCCGCGCGCTCGCTCCGCTCGCTGGCCTCCGCGGGGGCGGCCTGACCGGCCGACGCCCGGTCGGGCTTGCGGCCTTCGGTCGGGTAGGCACTCGCGGAGCGTCCCGCACTGGGCCGCTGCGCCAAGAGCCGCAGCCACATGTACTGCGCGGTGTTGGTGTCCTGGTACTCGTCGACCAGGATGTATTTGAAGCGCCTGTGGTATTCCTTCAGCACGTCCGGATAGGCGCGGAAGATGCGGATGGGATGACAGAGCAAGTCGCCGAAATCGCAGGAATTCAGGGTCTGCAGCCGTTCCTGATAGGCCTTGTAGAGCTGGCGGCCCTTGCCGTTGCCGAAGCTGCGCGCGTCGCCTTCGGCAATCTCGTCGGGCCCGAGGCCCTTGTTCTTCCAGCTGTCGATCATCTGCGCGAAGGTCTTGGCCGGCCAGCGCTTGTCGTCCAGCCCCTCGGCCTGGATCAGCTGCTTGATCAGCCGCACCACGTCGTCGGTGTCGAGGATGGTGAAATCCGATTTCAGCCCGGCAAGCTCGGCGTGGCGGCGAAGCAGCTTGACGCCGATCGAGTGGAAGGTGCCGAGCCACGGCATGCCCTCGACATTGCCTTCGCCGATCAGGATGCCGATGCGCTGCTTCATCTCGCGCGCGGCCTTGTTGGTGAAGGTGACGGCGAGGATCTGCGAGGGGAAGGCCCTGCCGGTGGCAAGGATGTGGGCGATGCGGGTGGTGAGCACCCGCGTCTTGCCGGTGCCGGCGCCGGCCAGCACCAGAACCGGGCCTTCGGTGGTTTCGACAGCGAGCCGCTGCTCCGGGTTCAGGCCCTTCAGATAATCGGGCGCGCTGTGCTGGCCGCTGCGCGCCGCCATGGCGCGCGCAGCTATGCCGGACGGGGCCGCGGGCCGCGCATTCGGTTCATCGAAAAAAGGCATGTCCTCGGAAAAGCCCGACATCTCCCCCGAATGTAGTGATTCGGCAGCGAAAGACCAGAACTGTCTACGTTTTGTTCTAGTTTCGCGTGTCTGGCTTCAACTTGACAGCCGGAGCGGGTGAGGGAAAGCTGCCGGCAGGGCAGGGACGGCATGACGTCTCTAAAGCCGCTCCGGAGCGGTTCATCGTTTCACGGAAACGCCGAACCGCTCCATCTTTTTGTTCTAACGCAATTCCGGACGGAAAACCGCTTCACACTTTTCCTGGAATTGCTGGAAGCGCGCAACAGTCGAAGGAGCACCGTCTTGGCTGTCACCATCACCTCCCTCGTCCTCTTCCTCATCGGCCTGGTTCTCGGCGGAGGCGGCATCTGGCTCGCCGTGCTGGGCGGCAGTTGGTATTACCTGGTCGCCGGCCTGGTCTTGCTGGTCACGGCCTGGCTGCTTTTCAGGCGCAGGTCGACATCGCTGTGGCTCTATGCCTTGTTCGTGCTCGCGACTTTGTGCTGGGCGGTCTGGGAAATCGGTTTCGACTGGTGGCAACTCGGTCCGCGCGGCGGCGTCATCGTGCTCATCGCCTTGTGGCTGCTGACGCCATGGGCAAGGCGAGGTCTGAGAGGGCCGGACGGGCGCGCGCCGCTGATCCTGGCCGTGCTCGCCTCGCTCGCGGTCGCCTTCTATTCGATGACGGCCGATCCCAAGGATATCGGCGGCACGCTAGGCACGGAAAAGGCGGCGACGGCGGCAAATCTCGGCGGCGACGTGCCCGCCGGCGAATGGCACTTCTACGGCCGCACGCCTTTCGGCCAGCGCTATTCGCCGCTCGACCAGATCACGCCCGACAATGTCGCCAAATTGCAACCGGCCTGGACCTACCGCACCGGCGATATCAAAGGCCCCGACGATATCGGCGAGACGACCTATCAGGTGACGCCGCTGAAGATCGGCGATGCGCTGTTCATCTGCACGCCGCATAATTTCGCCATCGCCATCGATGCGGCGACAGGCAAGGAGAAATGGCGATACGACCCGAAGGTCAAGCTCGACCCCGACCGCCAGCACCAGACGTGCCGCGGCGTGTCCTACTATGCCGACGCCAAGATCGCCGCCGGACAGCCTTGCGCCGGGCGCGTCTACCTGCCGACCTCGGATGCGCGGCTGATCGCGCTCGACGCCGCGAACGGGCAGGTGTGCCCGTCCTTTGCCGAGGGCGGCACGCTGAACCTGATGGCCAACATGCCCTATCCGAAGTCGGGCTATTACTATTCGACGTCGGCACCGCTGATCATTGGCGGCAAGATCATCGTTGGCGGCGCGGTCAACGACAATTATTCGACCGAAGAGCCGTCCGGTGTCATCCGCGCCTATGACGCTGGCACCGGCGCGCTGTTGTGGAACTGGGATTCCGGCAATCCGGATGTGACGACGCCGCTGCCCGCCGGGCAGAATTACACCCACAACTCACCCAACATGTGGTCGACGGCGAGCGCCGACGAGAAGCTCGGGCTGCTCTATCTGCCGCTCGGCAACCAGACGCCGGACCAGCTCGGCATGGGCCGCAGCGCCAATGTCGAGAAATTCTCGTCCTCGATCACCGCGCTAGACCTCAACACCGGGCAATTGCGCTGGGTGCGGCAGACCGTGCATCACGATTTGTGGGACATGGACGTGCCGGCTCAGCCGACGCTGGTCGACATCACCACGGCGAGCGGCGTCGTGCCGGCGCTGGTCGGGCCGACCAAGCAGGGCGATCTCTACGTGCTCGACCGGCGTACGGGCGAGCCGATCATCCCGGTCAAGGAAGTGCCGGCGCCAGGCGGCGCGATCGAGGGCGATCATGCCTCACCGACGCAGCCGAGCTCCGATCTTTCGTTCAATCCGAAGCCGCTGACCGGCGCCGATATGTGGGGCATCACCATGTTCGACCAGCTGGCGTGCCGGATCGAGCTGAAGAAGCTGCGCTATGAGGGACGCTACACGCCGCCGTCGCTGCAGGGCTCGCTGATCTATCCCGGCAATTTCGGCGTCTTCAACTGGGGCGGCGTCGCGGTCGACCCGGTGCGGCAGGTGATGTTCGGCATGCCGACCTACCTCGCCTTCACGTCCAAGCTCATCCCGCGCGCGGACGTGCCGGCGCCGGGCGACAACACCAAGGGCAGCGAGCAGGGGCTGAACCGCAACGACGGCGCGCCTTACGCGGTGGTGATGGGGCCGTTCCTGTCGCCGCTCGGCATTCCCTGCCAGGCTCCGCCCTGGGGCTATGTCGCCGGCGTCGACCTCAAGACCGGAAACATCGCCTACAAGCACCGCAACGGCACTGTCTATGACATGACGCCGCTGCCCCTGCCGCTCAAGGTCGGCGTGCCGGGCATCGGCGGGCCGATGATCACGGGGGGCGGTGTCGCTTTCCTTGGCGCCGCGGTCGACGATTATCTGCGCGCCTATGATCTCACCACCGGCAGGCAGCTCTGGCAGGCGAGGCTGCCAGCGGGCGGACAGTCGACACCGATGACCTACACGGTGGCCGACGGCCGCCAATTCGTCGTCATCGTCGCCGGCGGCCACGGCTCGGTCGGCACCAAGCCGGGCGACTATGTGATGGCCTACACGCTACCGAAATAGATTCAGGTGAGGCTGGCAAAGATTTCCGTTCATTTCCGTGAAATCAGCGCAAACGCCGGGGATTGGTTGAAGCCGTCCCAGCGTCGTCATTCTATGGCGGAGCAAGGAGCGAAGCGACGCGGCGCAGACCATAGAATCCATGCCGTGACTTCGAAGCGTTGCTGCGGTGCAGAATTCTGCTCCGTTGCACTCCTTGGCTAAGGTAACGGCATGGATTCCAGGGTCTCCGCGACGGAGCTTCGCTCCTGCTCCGCCCTAGAATGACGATCGCGGCGAGCGTTTCGGCCAATCTCCAACGCATGCCACCTGCCAACGCAAACAGAGCCGACCGGTCAAAATCCCAGACTCCTGACCTAAACCAAGCGCTCTTGACTAGGCCACGGCCTGGCGGGCCGGCAATTGCATTTCTGCGCTGGCGACTTCGCCGCGAGCCGCCAGCGCGAGGATCTCGCCGAAGGGCGCCGGGCGGCCGAGCAGGAAGCCTTGCGCCTCGTTGCAGCCTTCGGCGCGCAGGATCGACAATTGGCTGTGCGTCTCGACGCCCTCGGCCAGCACCGGGATGTGGAGGCTCTGGCCGAGCGCCAGCACGGCGCGGATAATGGCCTTGGCTTGCGGGCTGGTTTCAACCTCGGACATGAACGAGCGGTCGAGCTTGATCTTGTCGAACGGGAAGGACCGCAGCGTCTCCAGCGAGGAATAGCCGGTGCCGAAATCGTCGATGGCGATGGTGACGCCCAGCGCCTTGATCCGCCGCAGGATGTTCAAGGTGCGGATCTTGTCGGCGATGATGGTGGTTTCGGTGATCTCGAGTTCCAGCCGGCTCGGCCGCAGTCCGGTCTCGAGCAGGATCTCGTGGACGAGCTTCGGCAGGTCGCTATGGGCGAACTGGACCGGGGAGAGATTGACCGCGACCTTGTACGGATGATCCCATGAAGCGGCCTTGGCGCAGGCGGTGCGCAGCACCCACTCGCCGAGCGGCAGGATGAGGCCGCTTTCCTCGGCAAGCGGAATGAACTCGACCGGAGAAATATTGCCCCTGGTCGGATGCTTCCAGCGCAACAGCGCCTCATAGCCGCGGATGTCGCCGGTCGAGACCGAGGTCTGAACCTGGTAGTGCAGCTCGAGCTGCCCATTCTCGACGGCATCGCGCAGATCGTTGGCCAGTGTCCGGTTGGCGCGGACGGCCTCGTCCATGGCCTGCTCATAGAAGCAGACGTTCTGGGTTATGTTCGCCTTGGCGCGATACATCGCCAGGTCGGCATTGTTGACCAGGGTTTCGCGGTTGTGCGCGTCGTTGGGATAAAGGGCGACGCCAAGACTGGCGCCGGTGGCGGTTTCGACGTCGGCGAACCTGACCGGCGCGAACAGCGCCGCTTCAAGGCGTGAAATGAAATCGACAAGGTCCGACTGGCTCTTCACGCGCTTGACGCCGGCGAACTCGTCGCCGCCGAGGCGGGCGACGAACTCGCCTTCCTGCAGCAGAGCGCTCATGCGATCGGCCAGGATCTTCAGGGTCTGGTCGCCAGCGCCGTGCCCCCAGATATCGTTGATCTCCTTGAACCGGTCGAGATCGATGCCGACGATCGCCACCTTGCCGCAGAGCTCGCGGGCGCGGTCGATCTCGCGGTCGAGATGGTCGTTGAAGTTCGCCCGGTTGGGCAGGCCGGTCAGCGTGTCGTTCATGGCCAGGTGATGCAGGCGTTGAAAGGCTTCGGAGCGCGTCCGGTCGTCGATCAGATAGCTGGCAAGGCCGGTGCCGATGATGATCAGGCCGGCAACGGCGACGCCGAGCGCCATGGCGTGCAACGCCAGGGTATCGGTGTTGGTGCCGTGCGTTGCCAGCGGCGTCACCTCAACCGCCGCCATGGCGGTGAAATGCAGGCTGACGATGGCCAGCACCAGAATGGCCGCGCCCCAATAGTTGCGGCCGGATATCTTCTCTTTCAGGGCGACGCTGACGGCGAGGCAGGCAAACACCACGGAAAGCAGGACAGAGGCAACGATATAGGCAGCGTTCCATTCGACGATGCCATCGACATGATAGGCCGCCATGCCCGTGTAGTGCATGCCGGAGATCGCGAGGCCGACGATGACGCCTCCGACGATCGGGGCAATGCGCGGGGCGTGGGTCGTCGCCGTGATGAAGCCGGCGGCGGTGCCGGTGATGGCAATGAACAGCGAGGCGATCGTCAGCACCGGATCGAAGGTAATCGGGGCGCCGGGATCATAGGCCAGCATGGCGATGAAATGCGTACACCAGATGGATGATCCCGCGCAGACCGAGGTCAGGAAATGCCAGCCGACCTGCTGCAGGCCCTTGGCTTCATGCGCACGCAGGAAAAGCCTGATGGTCGCCCAGGAGCCGGCGCTGCAGACCAGCGCCGCGACCAGCACGAGCCATAAATTGTGATCGACTGTCACGCAGGAGATGACGCGCATCATGGCCGGGTAGCCTCTTTGTTCTGGGAGGGCGCCGGCCTTCTTCCCTCGTCAGATCTCTCCGCCCGGTGTCCGTCGGTGCGAACGACCGATTTGCCTGTCGGGCGAGGGGTTTGACGCAGGCGATAAAAGGCAGCCGCCCCCAAAATGCGGATACCGATAGTTCCATCAGCACAATCTGATGCAACCTCTAATGGGTGGTTAATCGCAATTAATGGACGCCACGAAGTTCTGGGGAATGGTTTCCAGAATGTGTATGATAGCTCTCCTGCTGCGCATAATATCGATATTTTCTATCGGGGATGGGGCTCGGGCTTCCCTTCGTTCATGCATCAAGATTGCGTTCGGAAGGCCCCGGCATGTGGGTCCTCTGGTCAGGGCAGCGCGCTCGTCCGGCGTGAACAGGCGCGGCGCCGATAGCGGAGCAAAGCATGTGCTGGTCGAAGAATGCTTTGGCCTGCCCAGCGCAACCACCAGCCGAGAAGGGCGAGCCGCAGTTCTCCGGATCGTCATCCGGGCGTGACTGGACCGTGCAGATCCCGACCCTATCTTGCGGATCACCCTGCCGATCGTCGAGGAGAAGCCATGACCGAACCCGTTGCCAAGCCCGTCATCACTCGGCCTGTCATTACTCAGGCAATGATCGATGCCTATGACGAATATACGCATCTGACGCTCGACCGGCGCCGCTTCATGGAGCAACTGACGAAGCTGGCGGGCTCGGGCGCCGCGGCGGCCGCGATCGTGCCGATGCTGGCGGCCAATTCCGCCCAGGCAGCGATCGTCGCCGAGGACGACAGCCGGGTGAAGGGCGAGGACATCACCTATCCCGGCTCAAGCGGCGCGATGAAGGGCTATCTGGCGAAGCCGGCCGATCGGTCAGGCAAGCTCGGCGCTGTCATCGTCATCCACGAGAACAGGGGCCTCAACCCGCATATCCGCGATGTCACCCGGCGCGTGGCGCTGGAAGGCTTCGCCGCGTTGGCGCCGGACTTCCTGTCGCCGCTTGGCGGCACGCCGTCCGACGAGGACAAGGCGCGCGACATGTTCACCAAGCTCGACGCTGCTCAGGTCGCGGCCGACGGCGTGGCGACGATCGCGTATCTCAAGAGCCTCAAGGAAGGCAACGGCAAGGTCGGCGCGGTCGGCTTTTGCTGGGGCGGCGGCGCGGTGAACCAAGTTGCCGTCCGTGCGCCGGATCTCGCCGCCGGCGTCGCCTATTATGGCATGCAGCCCAAGGCCGAGGACGTTCCCAAGATCAAGGCGGCGCTGCTTCTGCACTATGCCGGCCTGGACGAGCGCATCGACGCCGGCATTGATACTTACAAGAAGGCGCTCGACGCCGCCCATGTCGAATACACGGTCCATGTCTATGAGGGCGTCAACCACGCCTTCAACAACGACACCTCGGCCGCACGCTACGACAAGACTGCAGCCGATCTCGCCTGGGGCCGGACGATCGCTTTCTTGAAAGCGAAGCTGGCATAGCCGAGCAGTTCAGGCATTTGCCGCGGGCTTGTGGAAGGCGACGCCGGCGATCACCAGCGCGATGCCCAGGCAGTCGGTGACGCCCGGCACCTGGCGCAGCACGATGACGCCGATGAGCGTTGCCGTGAGCGGCAGGAGCGACAGCATCAGCGCGAAGCTCGCGCGTGGCAGCCTCGCCATGGCGAACTGGTCGCAGATGTAAGGGATGACCGAGGAGCAGACGCCGACGCCGATCGCGGCGATGAGCAGTCGCGGCGACAAGAAGGCCGGCAAGGCCTCGCCGAAGCCGATGGGCAACACGATCAGGAATGCGATCGCCATGGCGGTGCCCAGGCCGGCAATGCCGATGCCGGCTTGGGCGACGCGGTGGCCGATGACGATGTAGCCGACGAACAAGGCGCCATTCAAAAAGGCCCAGAATAGGCCGACCGGATCGCTCGACCATTTCACGTCGATGAGCAGCAAGGTGCCGATGACGGCGACAGCCAGCGCCGCGACGTTGCGCCGGCTGCGCAGGCCAACCAGCGCGACCGCGATGGTGCCGACGAATTCGATCGCCGCCACCAGCGAGATCGGCAAGCGGTCGAGCGCGAGATAGAACGAGCAGTTCATCACCGCCAGGCAGGCGCCGAAGGCCAGCAGCAGCAGTCGCCGAGCGCGATCGGCGCCGGCGAAAACGCGCCAGGGCGTGGTCAAGGGCGCGAAGACGAGAGCGGCTGTGGCGATGCGCAGCCAAGCCATGCCGAGCACGCCGACCTGGTCGAAAAGCAGCACCGCGAAAGCCGGCCCGAGGTAGTGGAACACGGCGCTGACGCAGAACCAGACGTGCGGCGGCAACGCGTTGGCCGTTCTAGCAAGTGCGGTGGGGCCGGCAAGGGCAGGGCGTATATCGGCATCACCGGCGGGCTGGCTTGCGGCTGGAATTTGCGTTCGAGCTTTCATGCGAGCATTATCGCAGGTGAAAGTCGCGATCTATATGTTTGATGAGCGGCTTGATGGTCTTATCGCTTTCCAATAGAAGGGATTCAGCTTGAAAAACCTTCGAAATGAAAATGTTGATCTAGACGCCGTGGACCTGAAGATCCTGCGGCTGCTGGAGAAGGACGCGCGCATCAGCACGGCGGAATTGGCGCGCGCGGTCGGGCTGTCGGCGCCGAGCGTGGCGGAGCGCATCCGCAAGCTGCAGGAGAACGGCGTGATCGAGGCCTATACGGTCAGGATCAACCCGGCGGCGCTCGGGCTGAAACTGTCGGCATGGCTCAGAATCAGGCCGGTGCCTGGCCAGCTTTCGGTGGTGGCGGAAATCATTCGCGAACTGCCGGAAATCGCGCAATGCGACCGGGTGACCGGCGAGGACTGTTTCATCGCGCTCGCCCATGTCGGTTCGGTGACCGAGCTCGAGCGCGTCATCGACCGGATCATTCCCTATGCGATGACAAACACGGCAATCATCCAGTCATCGCCGATCGAGCCGCGCTCGCCGCTGGGCGGGTTCAGGCAGGGATGATAGGGCAGAAACGATGAAGCAGCGACGACGAATCAAGCGTGGCCGCGCTTCATGCGAGCCTGCTTTAGAATCGCGCGCCAGCGGATCATGTCGAAGGGGATAGGTTCGTTGTTGTTGGCGATGTGGAAGATCTCGTTATTGACGTTCTTCAGCGATCGCCAGAAATCATAGTCGGTGATGCGCGGATCGGCCGCCAACCGCTCCACTTCGACCTTGATGTCGGTTTTCATGCACTGTCCTCGCACCGCATTCCGCCAGCCGCCCGCTCGCAAACCCGGTACGGCGGTTTTCGAACGCGCCACTGAGTCGTTCAACGGACTCAAGTGACTTGTTCACGTTAAAACCTTGGTAAGGTTAACGCGCCGGTTGCAAGGATCAACCTGAATCCACGTTTGCAACGGATTTTAGCGTTGCGGTATTGGCCCTGACGCGGCGACCGTCCAAAAGTGGTGGGGGTGATAGGGCTCCCTACCGTTTCAAAGCCATCCGGAATGCAAGCTACGCTCCGCTCGGGAGCTGAGCCCGCCAGAAGCAGCAGCGGATGTCGGCTTCAAATCCTGCTAGACGCTGGGATACCCGCTCTTTGGCCTTCGCAGGATATCGGGTAGAGTCGAGGCGGGGCTCCACCTGAGAAGCCTGGATTGCTTGGGTTTCTTTAGGTAGGTAGTGGTACAAAATACACCACCCGATTGGCAGAGCTTTGCAAGACTGAGTTTGGGCACGAATGGCAGTTAGGTCAGGGGCGGGCGCTTCTGTTGCGTCAGGTGCAAGTTATCAGGCGAGGGTCGCTGCATACTTCGTGGCTTGCTGTCTTGCTGAGCTTCCAATTCCGTTTATGCAGCAGCGTGGCCAGGCCACGGTTATCTCAATGGAGACCAACGAATCGGTTGACGATCTGCAAGTGAGCTTTGCAGCTGGGCCACGTTGCATGGTGCAAGCAAAGAGGTCTCTGTCGTTCTCTACTCTACCCGATTCCGAGTTGGCATCTGTCCTTGAGCAATTCGTGGTGCAAGCTCTGGAGGCGCGCAGCGACGTTTCGGAGGACTACTGCTTGGTGACGTCCAGCGATGCATCAAAGCGGATCACTGGTGATATGAAGGCAGCGCTTGAGGCCGCAAGAAGTTGCTCAAAGACGGTGTTCGAGCGAGATCAGCCCAAGGCAATCGTTTCCACCTACAATGAACTGATTTGCCTAGTTCGTGGTATACAGGTCCGTTTGGTTGGTAGTGAGGATGATGTCTGGGCAAGGGCTCTGCTTGCCAAGTCATATGTGATTGCACTGGACATAGACCCCTATTCATCATTGGAGCAGGCCATTGTGATGGCTCTGCATTCAAGCGGTTATGCTGCACCGTCAGAGATGTGGGGCAAAATCGTTACCGATTGTCTTGAATGGGCGCGAAGAAGGTTGACTGTCAAGCTCGAAGACATTGTGCAGAACTATAGTCATCTAAAAGCAGTAATTGATCACCCGGAACCATTGGCCAGGTCCGAGTACCTTCGGATAAACCTTACTTCAGAGGGATTCGAGTTTGGTCGAGAATTGGTGGTGGCCAAAGCACTCACCGATTTGCCATTCCTCAAGAAGGGCATGGTTGGCGTCATCGAGTTCTACCGGTTCGACGAACATTGCAAATCTCGACTGCAGTTTCGAGGTGATCGGCTGATACTTGGCAACGGTGCAGAGCTTGAGCTGTGGGCTCGTTTTGCGACATGGACCGGACTGGAGCGTTTCTTTACCGAGAACGAATCCAAGTTCTTGAACGAAGAGGTGGTCATCGTTCCCATGAATATGGATGACGACCTTGAGAAAGGTCTTTGCGCAACGACGCATCGAAAACTCCTAGATGCGATCGCAAGTCGGCGTGACTGCATTCAATGTGTTCACTGCGGGCTGCCGGTTACCGAAAGTATGTGTCCGGTAGTTGAGCTTGGCGAGGGGAGTGAGCTTTGCTTTGGCCTGGCCCACAGAGGGTGTGTAATTCCATCGGACAGGATACTGGGCCGAGCGGACAGCAAGCTGTTCCAAGAGAACCCGGAGCTGGTGAACTTTGATATAAATGCATGGTTCCGGGCTGCGCACCACGGACATGGCGTATTTTTTGGCATTAATGCCAGCAACCAGGCCGTCGCACCTGTCGTATGGGGTGGGATACCCACTCACGAGGATGTTGTGGGCAGGTACATGGTGGTGTCGGTCTTAGATGACGGAACTGAAGAGGTGGTCTCCAAAAGGGGCAGGGTGCAGAGGTTTACCAAGCAGCACGCTGAGAAATTTGCCGTGGCGCTAGAGCGATCTCTACAGCAGTCGCGCGAAGCTGGAGACCCGCTCTCTTATTCTGATCAAAGTCGTTCATTCTCCAGCCGATCAACTCTACTTCGGCAGTTGGGAGGTAAAGAAAAAGTACAGGCTGTAGCAGCTGTAGTGATCCGTCCCTATGACGCGAAAGAGGCCGCTCGGTACCCGGGGCCTGGGAATTGGTACGCACCGCTGCTAATACTAAGGGAAGCGGAAAACCTAGCGCCTATTGTGCTAACCAATGCAGTCCCCACCATTAGCGACCCACTTGCTTTGGGCCGACATATACAAAACTGGCGAGCGGCTGGGTTTGATATCCCAGATTACGAAATCGAATGCCTGCTAGAGGATGCACAGGTCGACCAGTTGATCGACCTGGTAGCTCGAAGCGGTCTCGGTGTTATTATCGACCCCGGTGATATCCGAGGACGGAAGCATGGAGCTCGTGCGTGGACACCCAATATTCCCCGTTGAGCTAATGCAAGGTGAGGGAATAGTGCCCGCAACTGACAGCTAAAGCAGCACCATTTCTCGTGCAGGCCAGCTCGGAGGATGGAAGAAATATTAAGCATACGGTCGAAACTTACGGCCATGCGCAGGACGACAAACACCCGTCTAATCTCTGACTGACACAAATCTGATGCGGTCGAAGTTGCCCTAAAAAAATGAAACAGAACCAATCGCTTGCACATAAGCCCTACCCTTTGGTAAGGCTAAAGAGAGCGTGAAAGAAGCCCTTCAAGCGCTCTTGCGCTTGATGCCGATCGAGCGGCCGGCGCGCTCCGGCATCGGCAGCGCCGCATGGGCGGTGCGGACGGCTTCAATCTTGGCCAGCACATCGGCAGGGAAGGGGGCAACCTTGGGTCCGTCCATGTCGACATGCAGCGACAGCGTCTCGGACGTGGCGGCGAGCCAGCCGTCGACATGGCGGATTTCCTGATAGGTCCTCAACCGCTTGTCGTCATGATCGATGAGCTGGAATGACACCTTGACCGTGTCGTGGAGATGCAGCTCACGCACGTAGCAGACATGGACTTCCGCAGTGTAGACGCTGAGGCGGCGCTCCTTCGTATAGTTTGCGTCCACTCCCATCATTGCGAATGCTTCGTCGGTGCCGCGGTCGAACAGCACGTTGTAGTAGGCCATGTTGAGGTGGCCGTTGTAGTCGATCCAGTCCTTCTCGATCGCCAATGGGGCGGAAATGATGGGTGCGGGGATCGTCATGTCGGTTTCCTTGATCGTCGCTGGTCAGGGCGTGGCTGTGAGGTTCTCGTTGTTCTGGCGCAATTGCGGACGGAAAACAGCTTCACACTTTTCCTAGAATTGCTTTAGGCATCATCCATAGCGGCATAACAAGGGTGGCCACTGGTCCATTCGCGGAGGAATTCATGGCTTTGAGCGACCTCAATCCCGTCGAACGCAACGAGGAAGGCATCGCCACGGTGCTCGGCATCCTCAAGCAGCAATTCGGCGAACGTTTTCAGACCGGCGAGGCGATACGCGGCCAGCACGCGCACACCACCACCTATATCCCGACACAGGCGCCGGACGGCGTCGCGTTCGTCGAGACGACGGCGGAAGTGCAGGAGATCGTGCGTTCCTGCGCCGACCACCGCGTGCCGGTCATCGCCTTCGGCGTCGGCTCCTCGCTCGAGGGCCACACCAACGCGCCGGGCGGCGGCATCTCCATCGACACGTCGCGCATGAACCGCATCCTATCCGTCAATCCGCAGGACCTCGACTGCACGGTCGAGCCCGGGGTGACGCGCGAGGACCTCAACCGGCACCTCCGCGACACCGGCCTGTTCTTCCCGATCGATCCCGGCGCCAATGCCTCGCTCGGCGGCATGGCTGCAACCAGGGCTTCGGGCACCAACGCCGTTCGCTACGGCACCATGCGCGAAAACGTGCTGTCGCTGACCGCCGTCATGGCCGACGGTGAAACGGTGACAACGGGCAAGCGGGCGAAGAAAAGCTCGGCCGGCTATGACCTGACGCGGCTTCTCGTCGGCTCCGAAGGCACGCTCGGCATCATCACTTCGCTGACGCTCAGGCTACAAGGCATTCCGCAGGCGATTTCAGGCGGCGTCTGCCCGTTTCCGAGCCTGGAGGCGGCCTGCGATGCGGTGATCGCGACCATCCAGATGGGCATCCCGGTCGCGCGCATCGAGCTGGTCAACGCGCTGCAGATGCGGGCGATGAAGAATTATTCCAAGCTCGACTATCCTGAAAGCCCGTGCCTGTTCGTAGAGTTCCACGGCAGCGACGCGGGCGTGGCCGAGCAGGCCGAGACTTTCGGCATAATCGCCGAGGAGCAGGGCGGCGGGCCGTTCCTGTGGACCAGCGTCGCGGAAGAGCGGACGAAGCTCTGGAAGGCGCGGCACGACGCCTACTGGTCGTCGCTGACGCTGCGTCCAGGCGCCAAGGGGCTTTCGACAGATGTCTGCGTGCCGATCTCGCGGCTGGCCGAATGCGTCACCGAGACCGAAGCCGACATCGCCGAGATGGGGCTGGTGGCACCCATCGTCGGCCACGCCGGCGATGGCAATTTCCACGTGCTTGTGCTGATGGATGTCGACAACCCGGATGAGATCGCGCTCGCCGAGAAATTCGTCGCCAGGCTCAACATGCGCGCCATCGCCATGGAAGGCACCTGCACTGGCGAGCACGGCATCGGCCAGGGTAAGGTCGGGTTCCTGCGCCACGAGCTCGGCCATGGTGTCGATGTCATGCGCACGATCAAGCAGGCGCTCGATCCGCTCAACATCATGAATCCGGGCAAGATCCTGCCGGGCGGGTGATCCGCCGGCCAGAGGCTACCTTTCCACGCCTTCGGTCAATTGCTGCAGCATCGGCCGTGTCGGCGCAAAGAAAGTCGTGCCGGTATGCGGCGTCGAGAAGTCGAGCAACCGGTCATAGGCGCCGGGCGGCTCGCCGACATACATGCGCTGCAGCATTTTCTCGATCACCCACAGATAGCGCGTATAGCCGATGAAATAGGTTCCGAACTCGTTCTGGCCCGGACGGCCGAACGGCATGTTGTCGCGCAGGATGTCGTATTCGTTGCCGGCGTCGTCCTCGATCGTGGCCAGCGACTTGTGCGATTTGCGCGGCTTGTCGTCGTCATCGATCTCGATGTTGTCGATCTTGGTGCGGCCGATGATCTCTTCCTGGACATGGGTCGGCGTTTTGCCCCAGGCGGCCATATCGTGCAGGTATTTCTGCACCACGACGTAGCTGCCGCCGGCAAAGTCGGCGTCCTCGTCGCCGACCAGGGCGGAGGCCGGCAGGTCGAGGCCGGTCGGATTGGCGGTGCCGTCGACAAAGCCCAGAAGATCGCGGGCGTCGAAGTAGCGAAAGCCGGATACCTCGTCTATCACGCTCACGCCGCCGCCCAGGCTGTTCAGCAGGATGCGCTCGAACTCGAAACACATGTCGGGCCTTTCGGCGCGGATGTGGAAGAGCAGATCGCCCGGCGTCGAGGGTGCCGAATGCGCCGAGCCCTCGATCGGCGCGAAGGGTTTCAACTCGCGCGGCCGCCGGCTGGGCGACAGGCGGTTCCAAAACCCGGCGCCGACGCCAGCGATGCAGGACAGCCGGCCCGACAGGTCGCGGAAGCCGACATTCTTGACGAGGTCGTCAAGTTCGCCGAGGGCCGAAGCGACCTTCGAAAGCGCGGCCTCGTCGGTGCCGACCGTCACGACAAGGAAAATCGCGGCCATCGACAGCGGAGCGTCGACGCTCTGCGCGTCGATGGGCACCCTGTCCCAGTTCTTGCCTGACATCGGGAATGCTCCGTGCTGGGTTGAGACGGGCGGCCAGGGACATGACCGCTGGGGCAGAGGTGGTCGGAAAAAGATATCGCGACCGCGAGCGATCGCGCAACAGCGGACATTGCCCGGGACTGCGCCCGCCGCGAATGGAATTGCCTCTTTATCGACACGCGGATGCGGGTAGAGTGCGGCTGACTTTCAACCCGGGAAACAGATGCTCGCCCGCCTGTTCGTGATCTTCGGTGGCCTGTTCGTGCTGGTGCTGTGCGCGGCGCTGGTGGTGCCGTATTTCATCGACTGGACGGGTTACCGGGGCGATTTCGAGCGCGAGGCAAGCACTGTCCTCGGCCGGAAGGTGACGGTGAAGGGCGATGCGACGGCGCGGCTGCTGCCGTTTCCGTCGGTGACCTTCTCGAATGTCGAGGTCGCGGGCGGGCCGGAAGGCCAGCCGGCGATGACGGTGGAGACCTTCTCCATGGATGCGGAGCTTGCGCCGTTCCTGCGCGGCGAGGTGCTGATCTTCGACATGCGGCTGGTGCACCCCAAGGCGACCATAGACGTTGCCGGCGACGGGACGGTTGACTGGGCGATCCGGCCATCATCGCCCTTCGATCCCGGCCAGATCTCGATCGAGAAGCTGACGGTCACCGAGGGGCAGGTCGAGCTGCGCCACGAGGCCGGCGGGCGCAGCCATGTGATCTCCGAGATCAACTCGACGATTTCCGCCAAATCGCTCGCCGGCCCCTGGCGCATGGACGGCACGCTGCGCTTCGACGGTTTGCGCACGAACGTCTCGGCTTCGACCGGCAAGGTGGAACCGGACGGCCGGATGCGGCTCAGGCTGAAAGCCGATCCCGATGCCTATCCGCTGATCGTCGAAGCCGACGGCAATGCCGGCATCGTCAAGGGCGCAGCGGTCTATTCCGGCCAGTTCAAGATATCCGGTGACGATAGGAATTCGGCCGAGCTGCGCGGCAACGACGGCCAGCCGGCCAAGATCAAGACCGGCAAGCCCGACCCCGGCTTCCGGCTCAACGGCAAGTTCGCGCTGGACCACCAGAAGCTCAATGTCGACCAGTTCCGCTTCGAGACCGGGCCACTCGACAATCCCTACACAGCCGACGGCAAGGCATCGGTCGATCTCGGCCTGAAGCCGCATTTCGCGGTCGAGGCCAACGGCGCGCAGGTCCAGTTCGACGAGGCTGTCGGCGGGGCCGCCGGAGCCGGCTTTACGCTCGACCAGCGCATCGCGGCTTTGGAGCAGACGCTGCAGCATATGCCGAAGCCGACCATACCGGGCACGATCGAGGTTCGGCTGCCGGCAGTGGTGGCGGGCGACACGACGGTGCGCGACGTGCGGCTGTCGGCCGAGCCGGCCGAGGGCGGCTGGTCCGTCAAGTCGCTTGCCGCGATGCTGCCCGGCCGCACGACGCTCGAAGCCAACGGCATGCTGAGCGTCAAGGACCATTTCGGCTTCGACGGTTCGTTGCTGTTGGCCGTCGGACAGCCTTCCGGCTTTGCCGCCTGGCTGTCGAAGGATGTCGACGAAGCCATCCGCCGGCTGCCCGCGGCAGGTTTCAAGGCCAAGGTCGATCTCAGCGAGAACCGGCAATCCTTCAGCGACCTTGAACTCATCCTCGGCAAGGCGAAATTCTCGGGCAGCATCGATTCCAGCCAGCCGGACGGCGCCAGGCCATCGGTGCTGATGCGGCTGACGGGCGGCGAAATGGACCTGGACGGGCTCGCGGCCTTCGCCTCGATCTTCATCAGCGACAAGGGCGCCAACCGTTTTTCGGATCGCGATCTCGATTTCCAGATCAAGGCAGGTCCGGTCAGCGCGGCGGGGTTCAGCGCCGACAACGTCGACACGGCGCTACGGCTGCGCGAGGGCCTGCTCGAGATCGACCGGCTTTCGGTCGGCGGCCTCGCCGGCGCATCGATCAGCGCTACCGGCCGGATCAAGGATTTTCCGGAGAGCCCGACCGGCAAGCTCAACGCTTCCGTGGTGGCCGTCGACCTAAAGCCGCTGATCGACGTCGCGGCGCAGCATTATCCGGACAATGCCGTGCTCAAAGGCCTGGCCAGCCGCGCGGCGGCCTATCCCGAACTGTTCCAGGATGCGCGCATCGATCTGTTGACCAGCGCCGCCGACAATGGCGACGGCAGCACCGGTCTCGCGCTTTCCGCCCAGGGTAAGGCCGGCGGTTCGGCCTTCTCGGCTTCGCTTTCCGGCAAGGGAGCCGTGGACAAGCTCTCCGAGGCGCCGGTATCGATCACCTTCAACGCCCGCAACGACAATGCCACGACGCTGCTGGCGCTTTATGGCCTGCCGGCGCTGCCGCTCGGCATGCTCGGCCACGCCAACACCGACATCTCGGCGAAAGGCTCGGTTGCCGGCGGCCTCGCGACCAGCTTCAATCTGACGGCCGATGATTTCAGGGTTAGTTTCGCCGGAACCGTCGCCGGGACGGCACAAGGCCCAACCGCCAAAGGCAAGGTCAATCTCGACGCTGCCGACATCGAGCCGTGGCTGATGACGACGGGGGTAGGCCTGCCCGGCATGGGAACCGGGACTTCGACGTCGCTGGCGGCCGATGCCGATTTCGGCAACGGGCTTCTGGTGCTGAGCGGTCTCACCGGTTCGATCAACAAGGCGGCGGTGTCCGGCGACGTTAATATCGACGCCAAGGACGGGCTGCCGCATCTCGCAGGGGCGCTGGTGCTCGATGAACTTGACCTCGATCCGCTGGCGGTCTCGCTGTTCGGCGACCAATCCTTCGCCTCCGCCAAGGGCGGATGGCCGAAGACGCCGTTCAGCCAGAAGTCGACGCTGCCGTTCAATGCAGACCTCGATCTCAACACCTCGGCGCTCGCCGTCGGGCCGTTCGCCACCGCGCATGACGCGGCGTTCTCGCTGAAGCTCGATCGCGAAGGCATCCACGTCTCCGATCTCAAGGCCAAGCTTTACGGCGGCGATTTGACCGGCCTGTTCGACCTGAAGAACACCGAGGGCACCGGCCTGTTCTCCGGCCAGATCAGGCTCGCCGGCAGCGATCTTTCCGCGGTCCTGCCCGGTGCCGGCATCGGCGGCGGCGGCGACCTTTCGGCTGCGCTGTCGACCAGCGGCAAATCGGTCGATGCCATGATTGCCGCCCTGTCCGGATCCGGCACCGCGGCGCTGAAGGGCTTGAATGTGGACGGCATCAATCCGGACGGCTTTGCCGCCATCATCGCCAAGGCCGATGCAATCGGACGCGATATCGACACGGCCAAGACAGCGGGCTTCGCGCCGCAGATCGCCGGGGAGGGCAGCTTTGCCGCCGGCGACACGGATGTGGCCTTCACCGTCGCCAATGCCACGCTGCGGGCGCTGCCGATCAGCCTCGAAAATCCCGGGGCGACTTTGTCCGCCGACGTGACCGCGGATCTCAACACAAGCACCGTCCAGGCCAAGGGGGCGCTGACCTATCGTCCCGGCGACGAGGCGCTGGTCGGCTCCGAGCCGGCCGTCAATTTCAGCCTGGACGGTCCGCTTGGGGCGGCCGCGCCCCAGTTCGACAGCGGTCCGCTGGCGCAGTTCCTGACGCAGCGTGCGCTGGAGAAGGAACAGCAGCGGGTCGAGGCGATGCAGGCGGCCCTCCTGGAAAAGCAGCGGCTGCGGCGCGAAGTGCGCTACTACGCGTCGCTGCAGACGGAGCGCGACAAGGCGGCCGAGGCGTTGCGCCGGCAAGAGGAAGAGGCGCGCCAGAAGGCCGAGGCCGAAGCCAAGGCCAAAGCCGAGGCGGAAGCACAGGCACAGGCTGAAGCCGACGCCAAAGCCAAGGCAGACGAAGAGGCGAGGGCCAAGGCGGAAGCCGATGCCAGGGCTCAGGCCGAGGCGGAAGCGCAGGCACAGGCTGATGCACAGGCTCAGGCCGAGGCCGACGCGAAAGCCAAGGCGGACGAAGAGGCGAGGGCCAAGGCGGAAGCCGATGCCAAGGCGCAGGCCGAGGCCAATCGCAAGAAGGCCGAGCAGGCAAGGCTGGAGGCAGCGCGCAAGGCGGCCGCGCAAACGCGGAAGGTCGACCGGTCGCTGCCCGGCGTCAACGACGGTTCGGCCTCAGCGCCCGCGAAGCCCAAGGCCAATCCGTTCACGATCGACAATCTTTTGAAATCGCTCGACGGTGGTTGAGCTTTACACCGCACGCGTGGCGGAACTAGTTCCCCAGCACACGGATTTGACCGGACGGCTCCGTTTTGCATTGGCAAGTGGCATGCGTTGGAGATTGGCCGAAACGCCCATCGCGATCGTCATTCTAGGGCGGAGCAGGAGCGAAGCTCCGTCGCGAAGACCCTAGAATCCATGCCGTTACCTTCGCCAAGGCGTGCAACGGAGCAAAATTCCGCGCCGTGGCGGCACTTCCAAGTCACGGCATGGATTCTATGGTCTGCGCCGCGTCGCTTCGCTCCTTGCTCCGCCATAGAATGACGAGGTTGGAGCGGCTTCAACCAATCCCGGGCGTTTGTGCTGATTTCACGGATATGAACGGAAATCTTGCAACAAGACGAACGGCAACCTTTCAAAATCCCTGGGTCGGCGAACTAGTTGAATATCTTAGCGCTCAGGACTCTCCTCGGCGCGAGAGCAGGCGCTGCAGCATCGGCTCGATGCGCGAAAGCTCGTCGAGATGTGCGGCTGACAATTCGGCCAGGCGCTCGTCGGCAAGCGGGGTGAGGTGCAGCAGCACGCGCCGATGATCGCCCTTATCCTGATTACGTATGACCAGGCCCGCCTCGGCAAGGCGGTTCACCAGTTCCACCGCGCTGTGGTGGCGGATGCGCAGGCGCTCGGCAAGATCGCCCACCGCCACCGGCCCGCCACTGGGAAAGCCCTTGATCGCCAGCAGCGCCTGGTGCTGGCGCGGTGTGAGGCCGGCGTCGTTCGCCTGGACCTGGCTGAATTCGAGAAAGCGGCGGATCAGATAACGGAACTGGGACAGCCGCTGGTAGTCAGCCTGACTGATGGCGGGGCGTGGTTTCGGCGGCGTCATTTCCCGACTTATGGTCCTTTCCTGCAAAAGCTCAACCGGCTGTCGCGGTCCCCGTCCAAAATGACGCGGAGCGGCGGAGAAAACCATCTTGAACGTTTATATCGTATTACGATATTAGGCCACCTGAAACCGGCCGGCCTTTACGCCGCCAGAAAGTTCAGGCTCCGATATGAAATCCGCTCGCGCCGGCAACGGCCATCTTCGCGACTTCACGACCGATCCGCGGGTGCTGCTGATCGCGGCCATCGCCGTGGTGGTGGCGACAGCCGGGCTCTTCGCAGGCATCGTGCTCTTGAAGCTCATCAGGCTTGCCACCAACATAGCCTATTTCGGCCAGTTCACGCTGGCCGAGCTGAGGCTCGAGGACACGCCGCTTGGGCTTGCCGCGGTCATCGTGCCGGTGATCGGCGCGTTGATCATCGGATTGATGGCGCGTTTCGGCAGCGAGAAGATCCGCGGCCACGGCATTCCCGAAGCCATCGAGGCGATCCTGTTGGGACGCTCGCGGCTCGACGCCAAGGTCGCCGTGCTGAAGCCGCTGTCGTCGGCGATCTCGATCGGCTCGGGCGGACCGTTCGGCGCCGAAGGCCCGATCATCATGACCGGCGGCGCCATCGGCTCGCTGATCGCGCAGATGCTGCCGGTCAGCGACAATGAGCGCAAGACGCTGCTGGTGGTGGGTGCGGCGGCCGGCATGACGACGGTGTTCGGAACGCCGATCGCCGCCATCATGCTTGCCGTCGAGCTGCTCCTGTTCGAATGGACGCCGCGCAGCTTCATTCCGGTCGCCGTCGCGGCGATCGTCGCGGAGGTCGAACGCACCCTACTGCATCTGCCGGGTCCGATCTTTCCGTTCTCCGGGACCATGGAGGCATCGATCGCCGGGCTGGGCGGCTGGGTGCTGATCGGCATTGCCTCCGGGCTTCTTTCTGGCCTGCTGACGCAATTGGTCTATGCCTGCGAGGACGCCTTCCTGAAGCTGCCGATACACTGGATGTGGTGGCCGATGATCGGCGGCCTTGTGGTCGGCATCGGCGGACTGATCGAACCGCACGCGCTTGGCGTCGGCTACGACAACATCGCCAACATGCTCGACGGCCGCACGGTCGCGACCGCCGCGCTGCTGCTTCTGGTGGTGAAGGCCATCATCTGGTCGGTGGCGCTGGGGTCGGGGACCTCGGGAGGCGTGCTGGCGCCGCTGCTCATCATGGGCGGCGCGATGGGAGCGGTCCTCTCAGGCATCCTGCCCGAGGCGAGCCCCGGCTTCTGGCCGCTACTGGCGATGGCCGCGACCATGGGCGGCACCATGCGCGCGCCGCTGACCGCGACCTTCTTCGCCGCCGAGCTCACCGGCAACACGCATGTCCTGGTGCCGCTGATCGCCGCCTGCGCCACCGCCCATGCGGTTACCGTGCTGTTGATGAAGCGCTCGATCCTGACCGAGAAGGTGGCGCGGCGCGGGCATCACCTCGTCCGCGAATACCGCGTCGATCCTTTCGCCTTGACCAGGGTCAAGGAAGTGATGACGACCAAGGTCGAGAGCGTACCGGCGGCGATGACGCTGCACGGCGCGGCAACCTTCCTGACGGCCCCGGACACGCGGCATCCGAGCTTCCCGGTGATCAACGAAGCGGGACATGTGCTCGGCGTGATCGATCCGCCGGCGATCCTGCGCTGGCGGCGCGCCGGCAAGCACCGCAAGGCGACGCTTGGGGAATTGCTCGCAGGCAGCAAGATCACGCTCGCTTATCCGGACGAATATCTGGAGGCGCTTTCCGACAAGCTGCTGCTCGCCAACGTCTCGCATTTGCCTGTGGTCTCACGCGAGGATGAACGGCTCATCGGCTATATCGGCTGGAAAGACATGATGCGGGTAAGGTCGAAAAAGCAGTCGGAGGAGCGCGACCGCACTGCGTTGCTCAGCTTCGGCGCGAAGCGCAAGGCGCAACAAAGCGCCAGCGATAACGCGGTCTAGAGTAATTCCAGGAAAGGTGTGAAACGACTTTCCGTCCGGAATTGCGTAAAAACAAGGAGATAGAGCGGCTCGCCGCTTTCGTGAAACGGTGAACCGCTCTAGGTCGCGTTGCCACTACGCTTGGCCCAGGCGAGCACGTACAGCCTGAGTGCGGACGACAGGTTCGCGTCGCGGGTGCGCGTCTCGTCGATCTCCGCGACCAGGGCCGCGAGCGACAGCGAGCGCTCCGCGGCAATGGCGATGAGATCGTCATAAAAGGGTTGTTCCAGCGAAAAGCTGGTGCGGTGACCGCGGATCGTTACCGAACGTTTTTCGACCGCGGTCATTTGCAGGTGCTCAGCGCTTGTCGGGGTCGTCGGGCTTTTCACGGCGATGGCCCGCCACGAATTGTTTCGCCTTTTCGGATGTCAGCCGGTCACGCTCGCGCTCGGCCTTGGTCCTGCCATGCACCGCCCGGTTCTCGCCGGCCTGGCGTTCCTTCTCGGTGCGCGCTTTGTGCTTGCGGGCCTGGCGGAGATTGACGACCTCGCCCATGGCGCTAAACTATTTCTTGCGGAAGGCGTCGAGCGAAACGACGTCGGCGCCCTTGCCGCCGGTCTCGGCGACTACCGGCTTCTTCTCGGCCTCGGCAGCCTTCTTCTTCGTTTCCGACTTCTTTTCCGGCACGACGGCGACCGGTTCGGGCGCCGGGGCGGCGGCCTCGTCTTCGGCGCTTTCCGTCTTGACGTCGAATTCGAGTTCGAAATTGACCGACGGATCGTAGAAGCCGCGCACGGCGGAGAAGGGGATTTCGAGCTTTTCGGGAACGTCGGAGAAGGAAAGGCCTACTTCGAAGCCGGCATCCGTCACCTTGAGGTCCCAGTACTGGAACTGGATGACGATGGTCATCTGCTCGGGATAGCGCTCGCGCAGCCTGGACGAGATGCGCACGCCCGGCGCGCCGGTCAGGAAGGTGATGAAGAAATGGTGGTTGCCCGGGAGGCCGGTACGCGCGACTTCGGCCAGGACCTTGCGCATGACGCCGCGCAGGGCCTCCTGGGCCAGAATGTCGTAGCGGATGTGGTCGTCGGCCATGTGATGGTCGGGTTCCGTTGAATCGTCCGCATAGCTGTAATCAAGCTTGGGCGCGGCGTAAACCGCATATAGGCGCAAAGCGCCGAGGCCAAGAGGGGTACCGGCGATTTGATCGCTCAGGCGTGGACGAGCATCGCCTGCTTGCCGGCTGGCAATTTCTTCTTGGCGAAGGCACTGAGAAAGGTGCGCACGCCGTTGGTGGCGGAGCGCAGCACCTCTTCCTCGGTCGGCGCGCCGCCCAGCATGAAAGTTATCTGAAGCTCGGCATTGACGAGGGCAAGGAATTGACGCGCCGCGACGTCGGGGTCGCCGATCGACAGGTGACCGGCAAAGGCAAGCCGGGCAAAGCGCGCGGCAAGCGCCGACCAGGTGCGGCCCGGGCCTTGTTCGCGCCATTCGGCAAACAGTTCCGGATAACGCCCGCCTTCGGCCTGGATCAGCTTGCGCAGGAAGCGCCCGTCGCGGTTGCAGATGCAGTTGCGGTTCATGCGCACCGCAAAGGCGATCAGATCGGCCTCGAGATTGGCGGGCTGGTCGGGGAAGGTTGCGATGGTGACGAAGATGCCGGCGTTGCAACGCTCCGTCAGATCGCGCACGACGGCGACGAAGAGCTTTTCCTTATCGCCGTGATGGTTGTAGACGGTTTGCCGTGATACGCCGGCCTCGGCCGCGATCAGGTCGATATTGGCGCCGGCGTAGCCTTCCCGGCAGAAGACCGAAGCGGCGGCATCGACCACCGACACGCGCTTGGCCTCGTGGCTGCGTGGCGGGAAAATGTCAGGAGACACGCCGAGCTTCATAGAAATCTATATAGCGGTGATTGACGAATTGGACAAGCCTGTCTAAATTTGTGGACACAACAAAGGGAAGTCCGCGCTGGAGAGTCGAAAAGTTCGGTCTGAGAAGCCGAATGAATTCGCTCTGAATATAGGATTTCCGCGGGATGGAACGTCCTGGGTTCAGACGCCGGTATTTCGCGGCGGCAACCAGATCCGAAAAGAGCCTTATCATGAGTCCCAAATTCCTCCGCATCGCGGTCGTGCTCGGCTTGTTGTCCGCAATCGGCCCGTTTGCGATCGATATGTATCTCCCCGCGCTGCCTTCGATCGGCCAGGATCTGCATGCCGGCACCGCCGCCGTGCAGATGAGCCTTTTGATCTTCTTCCTGTCGATGGGCTTCGGTCAGATCGTCGTCGGTCCGATCTCCGACATGGTCGGGCGAAAGGTGCCGCTTTACGCAGGCCTGGCGCTGTTCATGGTCGGCGGCGTCGGTTCGGCCATGGCGCCGACCATCGAGTGGCTGATCGCCTTCCGTTTCCTGCAGGGTCTTGGCGCCAGCGCCGGCATGGCGGTGCCGCGCGCCATCGTGCGCGACCTGCACACCGGCAACGAGGCCGCCAAGCTGATGTCGCTCTTGATGCTGGTGTTCTCGGTGTCGCCTATCCTCGCGCCGCTGACCGGCAGCCAGATCATCGAGAGCTTTGGCTGGCGCGCCGTCTTCTGGACGGTGACGGGTGCTGCGGCTTTAGCCACCATCCTGTTGGCGACTTCGCTCAAGGAAACGCGGCCGGTTGAAGAGCGCGCCGGCTCCTCCTTCGGCACGGCGCTTGCCGGCTATCGCTTCCTGATGGGCGACCGCAACTTCCTTGGGTTGGTGGCGATCGCCGGTTTCGGCATTGCCAGCTTCTTCGTCTATCTGTCGAGCTCGTCCTTCATCCTGATCGACCACTACGGCCTGTCGCCGTCGGTCTACAGCGTGTTCTTCTCGATCAACGCGGTCGCCTTCATCGGCATGTCGCAGCTGACCGGGCTGCTGGCCGATCGTTTCGGGTTGAAGCGCGTCGTCTGGGTGGCGGTCACTGGCTATGCCACGGTGATGGTCGCGCTGTTCGCGATCATGGCGTCCGGCGTCGACCGGCTTGACGTGATGGCGGCGCTGCTCTTCGTCGGCTACGGCTTCCTTGGCCTGGTCATCCCCACCACCTCGGTGCTGGCGATGGAAGAGCATGGCGAGATTGCAGGCACGGCCTCGGCGCTGATGGGCACGCTGCACTTCGCTATCGGCGCGCTGGCCATGGGCGTCGCCGGCATCTTCTTCGACGGCACGCCGCTGCCGATGGTGGCAGGCATCACGCTCTGCGCGGTGATCTCGTTCACGCTGGCCAAGCTCACGCTCGGCCGTTCGCGCGACGCGGTGGAAGCGCCGGCGGAATAGGGCCGCTCTCAAAGAAACGAAAGGCCGGGCTTGCCCGGCCTTTTTCACGTCTGTCGCAAGCCTGCCTGACCGATGACGAAGCGCACCCGCTCTTCGACCGAAGCCAGAGGCAAGGGCACCAATTCGTAGCCGAGCTCCGCATAGACGCCGGTCAGCGAACGGAATGTGCGCTCGGCTTCGTCGAGCGTCTGCTTGCGTTCTTCGTCCTGGGTGAAGATCTCCGGCCATGGCGGGGCGACGAAGACGCGGCGCGCATAGCGAAACTTCCGCGCCGCTCTTTTGACGTGATCCGGCACCGGCAAGCCGCAGAGCTTGAGATAGCCGATCGTGTCGGGGGCGCCGCGGTCGAAGAAGATCGGGCCGGGCGGTTCGGCACGCGCGGCGTGCCAGGAGTGAAGCTCCCACGACAACATCAGCTCGGCAAAGAGAGCGCGATCCTGCCAGGGAAGGGCAGCGCCGCCGATCGCCACCTGGTCGCGGATGATGCCGCGTCCTGCTTCTGGCGCGGTCGCGCAGCCTTCGGCCCGCAGCGCCTCGATCAGGGTGGTCTTGCCGGAGCCGGGGCCGCCCGTCAGCACGAAGAATCGGTCGGAATCGTTTTGCATCGCCTGTCCATGGGTGATGAACGGCAAGGCTGTCGCCGTGCATTCCAAGCACCGGACGGGCCTTGGTCGTTCGGTTGGTCTGGGAAGAAGCAAAGGAGGGGAGAAGTGGAGGTTTCTGTTGCCAGGTACCTCCGAACCCCGCCTAGAAGTGCGAACCCCTAGGGCTTGATTTGAAGCGTTCGCGCCGCATTAAGCAGCGAGACGTGCTTCCGCATAGTTGTCGTTGGCAACTATAAGTTTAGCCCGATAACGGTGGTACAATGCCGGGCAAAAGTACGATCTTTACACCTTCGTCGATCCTATTTCGCCCCCAGCAAAAGCCGCTCCGTCGGCCAGAGCGGTTTTTGGTGGAGGCGCCGGGTACCGCCCCCGGGTCCGAACGGCTTATTTCATCGCCTGTTTATCGCCATAGTCGGTCAAGCCGACGAAACGAATATAGGGAGCGATGACGGAAAAAGAAAGGCCAAGCCGGCACTTATCCGGTTATGCCAAACTGCACAGCCAAGGGTTGACTTGCGCGGCCACTCAATCAAATCTCGCTCGCGGTGAGGAGTCCTTGACCTAGCGCACAGGTTGCGCGGCGCGCCACAACCCTCATCGACTGGATCCGTGGCGCCGACGAGGGGAAGTTTGATGGCCGACTATCTTGCGGATGTGAAGAAATACGATGCCGGCGCCAGCGCCGACGTGGTCGATAAGATCGTCAAGCATCTGGGCATTGCGCTCAGGAACCGCGATTCCTCGCTGGTGTCCTGCACTGACCCGAAGGAACTCGATCGCGTGCGGGAGAACTGGATCGGCAAGAAGCTCGGCGTCGCCGATGCCGCAAAGGCAAACGCCTCGATCGAGAAGACCTGCAAGGCGATGCAGGCGGACAACACCAAGAGCCGCGTGACCTTCTACTATCTGGTTGCCAAGGACCTCGGCAAACTCGGCTCACTCTGAGGCGCAGCCACCCCGCGGCCCGCCCCCGACCCGGGCCGCCCCCCGGGGGTTTTGGGCGGTGCACCTACTTTTGGGGGGTGGGCCGGGGGGGAGGGAGGTTTTTTTGTGGTTTTGGCGGATAGAGGCAAAGCCGCTGGGCCAATA
>NZ_JBVVQH010000038.1:0-34030 GCF_055811115.1 Mesorhizobium sp. WSM4832
CGGACCGCCCGAGCAACCCTCGGACGCGCAGTGTAGGGCGAGCCACCTCACCGGCAGAAGCGGACATACGGTCTTACGATCTAATAAGATGTGGAACCAAACTACCGTCGAGAATCTGATTGAGGTTCTTTGCGACATAATCGGGAGCGCCGTTCTCGCCTTGACGCAACTCGCCGAAGTTGTTGAGGCTGGTGGTTACGAGGAGTGCGTCGAGCCCGGCAGCCTTTGCGCCCTTGATATCCGTATCAACCTGATCGCCGACCATCAAAAGACGGTCGGTACCGGCCCGAGCGATGCACTCGTCGAAAATCGCTCTTCCCGGCTTCCCCATTATCTCTACTGACATTGGAGGAGCACCGAAGGGCGCTAGGCCAGCTTGAAGCATTGACCCTATTATGCCCGGTCCAAAGACGAGTGTGCCGTTCTTGCCAGGATAAATGATGTCCGCGTTCGCCGCTATAATACGGGGCATTTCACCCGTCTCGATCAGTCTGCGTTGAAAGGTCGACAGGATGTTATCGGCAGCCCGTTTAAAATCGAAACCCTCGTCATCGAGCACCACGAGCGTGTCGAATGTCTCGACCGTGTCAGCGCAATGAAGATTTGGATGCTTGCCGAAGATGTCATGTGCAGCCTGTGCACTGCCCAAATAGGAGACTACCCGCCCGGCAGCCAGCTCTTCGAGTACGCGATGCCGTGCAATACCTCCCGCGGACACGATACGGTCGACCCCCGGAATCGGAAGTCCCGCGCCGCGGAGACGCGCTAATATCGTTTCATCCGATCCACTGCTGATATTCGTCACGATGTAGTAGGGCCGACCGGAGATATTAAGTCGGGCCAAGATTTCAGCAGCGCCGGGTAGCGCTTCATTTTCCCTGATCAGGACCCCCGTCGCGTCGAAAAGTATCGCGTCATAACAATCTGCCAGTGTCCGGGGAGGTGGGTATTCGAGGGCGCCGCTGAGAGGACAAGCCGACTCCGTCCTCGGCTGAACCGCGCTCACCTTAGAGGGCAAAAAGTAGCCGTGACGCGGGACCACTACGGCTGGTATGCTGCCCTCGCACGTCTCGCTATAAGCCCAGGCCAGCCAGTCGCATAAGAGCGCCAAGTCTTCTGTCTCGACCGTAGGGCCCGCCCATATCCGGAATCCCGGGGGCGCGTCACCATAGCTCCAGATGTCAAAAGCCGCGCCTTCGGCTTCGAGTAGACGGATCATCCCCGCAACGATTTTGCCGTCGTCCTTTTTCTCGCCGGCAGCGAGCTGCTCGTGTACAAGCCGAAGAGTAATTGAACAGGTGGAGCGTGCTGCCGGATTGGTGCAAATCCAATCGATCCAAGGAGTAGAGTTCACCCAGTCGTCCACAACAGCATAATTATTGGCAACCCTGTTCAGAAGCGCGGGTAGTCCACCGCACGCTTCGGCCCAGTCGAGCGCAGAGTGGATGTCCTCGACGGCGAACATGCTAGGGGTCGAGATCGTCCGGCCGCCAAAGAACGCATTGTTCACAGATCCATCGGGGTTGTGCAGTCTCATGAGCCTGGCTACAGGCTTACGCTCGCCGGCTTTCAGCCGTGCCTGGGCTCGAGGCGAGAGCGCAATCATGCCGTGGCCGCCTTCACCGCCAAGCGCCTTCTGCCATGACCAGCACAGAACATCGATCCGGTCGAAGTCGATATGCCTCGTAAAAGCCGCCGAAACGGCATCCGCGATCACAAGCCCGGCACGGTCAGGAAGAATCCAGTCAAGATCCGGTGGACAGACGCCGCTGCTGGTTCCGTTTAGCACAAGAACGATGTCGTGATTGGGGTCGATCCTGCCAATGGTCGGAAAATCTCCGAAAGCACAAATGTGCCGGCTTTGGGGGGCAAGCGCCAACGTATCGATCTCATTTGCCCAATACTGCGAGAAGCTGTCTGACAAAAATGTCTCGACTGGAAAAGGGCCGAGTAGATTTTGTAAGGCCATGCTGCAGGCCCCAGTGCCCGAACCGGGCACGATTCCGCAGAGCCAGCCATCAGGCAGCCCTAGCAAAGAGGCCATACGCCTGATTACCTCTCCCAGCCTTTCTGCTCCCTCGGAGCTCCGGTGACTTCGTCCAACATAGCGCAGCATAGTTGGGTGCACGCTCCAACCAGGATGTTTACGGCAAGGGCCTGATGAAAACCGCGGATCGGACGGGAGGAGCGATGGTTTTACAACCGCGTTTGGTAGAGCCATGGCTTCCTCCAAATTGGGAAAACGGGGCGCCTCAACAGAGATATCTGCGATCAGGCGATGTCCTGCGCCATTAGCGCCGACAGCTTGTCATTGGCAAAACTCATCCGTTCATCGGCGGGAAGGTCCGAAAGGCGCCTGATAATTGCGGCGTCAGACAAAGCCCCGCCTTCACAAAGCTTTTGAACATACGACGGATGGATGAAGTTTGAGCCCGCGTATTGATATGCCGCGCTGCTGCCCCAGCCATACCGTTTGCGAAGCGGATCGAAGTGACGCAGAACGTGCTCGAGGAGTGCCCATTCCTTGGATGTTTCGAGGCGAGTGAGAATCGGTAGGAGCTGCTCACTAGCCGTGTTTCCTGCCCCGCGGCCCATGCCCCCCATGGTGCAGTCTATCCAGGTCGCTCCCGCCGCCGCGGCGGCCACTGAATTGACCAGTGCATATCCGCGATTGTCATGGCCGTGGAATCCAATGTCAGGCTCGATTCGACCCGCAAACCGACCGATTAATTCCTGAACGCGAGCCGGCTTCATAGAGCCAAAGGAATCGACGATATAAAGCACGTCGATGGTGTCGATCTGCTTTACCCCCTTCACGCACATCTCAATTTCTGCAGCATTTGCTGCATCGATCTGCATGAGATTCAAAAACACACGGAAGCCCCTGTGAGACAACTCAGCACAAATGTTCCGGCAGGCAGCCAAGCTGCTGTAATGCGCCGCCACTCGGACGGTCGTGACATGCCCTGGCATCAGTCCTTCTGTCACGCGGGTCACGCCAGAGGGTGTGGGCTGTTCGCTCGCAAGCACATCCTTGGCATCGATCATCACACATGCATCGACCAGAAGACCGGCAGCCACCTGTTCGACCTTAGAGCTCGTCACACTGGCGAAATATCCGTGGCTATCAGGCTTTCCGGCGAGTCCCAGCTCGACCATGCGCACTGGAAGAGTGTTGATCGTAGCCATATAGTCCGACACCAGTTCCGGCGCGAAATGCCAATTTGTGTAGTAGCCACCATCGCGCAACGTGCAGTCTAGGAAGTTCACTTCATCTGGTATTGTGCTTAACATTGCCCAGCCTCCTCGAAATAGCGTCACAACTTCGAACCTGCATCAGCCCGCAGCGTAGCCCCCATCGACATAGAGGATCTCGCCTGTTACGAACGATGCAGCTGGGCTTGCGAGGAAAATGTAGGGACCGAAATACTCGGGCAAATTGCCGCGGCGCCGCATCGGAGTGAATTCCATTGCGCGGCGCTGATAAGGGGTCTCGAGATCAGGATGCACTCCATCCATGAAGTTGTTGATGAACCCAGGGGCGACGGCGTTTACACGAATACCCTTATCGGCCCATTCTACCGCCATGGTGCGCGTCAGTTGATTGACGCCTCCTTTGCTCGCAGCATAGACAGCCAGGCCCGGTATGCCGAGAGAACTGGCGACCGAAGAAGTCATGATGATGCTGCCGCCGCCTTGATCCAGCATCGCCTGGGCGGCAAACTTCGCACAATAATAATAGCCCCGCAGATTGGTATCGACGATTTCGTCCCATTCCGGTTCTTCATATGAATGCGCTGGCTTTATGATGTCGGTACCTGCGTTGCAGACCATCACATCGATCTGCCCAAACCGGTTGACCGTGCCGCTGATCAGTGCCTTGCAGTCGTCGTGCGACCGCACATCAGCGCGGATAGCCGCAACGTTGATTCCCTGGCCCGCAAGTTCTGCCTCAGCTTCGGCCAGCTCTTCAATATTGTGCGAGGAAAGGATGATCTTCGCGCCCAACCTTCCAAAGCAGGTGGCGAGCGCCTTCCCTAGACCGCGACTCGAGCCTGAAATGCAGACTACCTTGCCATCAACTCCGAAGAGCTCCTGGTATCCTTCTGCACCAGTCGCAGAATTATGAGCTGTATCTGACATAGAGATTACCCAATCCAGCTATGAATAGACGCGTGTGCGATTGAACGGCCGAGATCGATGACGGCTCTGTTTGCGTTGGCTTCGTTCATGCAACGGTTCTTGGTGCGACAAATTGTTCAGACAGTTGCACTCAGCCCACCATCGATGACGATCAGGGCTCCGCTGACATAGGCCGCGCGGGCGCTGGCCAAGAATGCAGCAACTGCTCCGAATTCCGAGGGATCGCCAAGGCGTCGGGCCGGGGTCCTATCCTCGAGCGCACGGATGGCTTCGGCGTGTTTGCCGATCCGATTGGCTTCGTGAATCGCGGTACTATGTGCTCCAGGAGCGAGCACGTTTACGGTGATGCTCTCCCCCGACAATTCTTGTACGAGCGTGTGGCAGTACGGCACTAGCCCTGCCCGTGCGACACCCGACAGCGCGAAATGTACCGGGGTCCGTACAATAGCCTCGGAGGCGAGCATCAATATTCGTCCCGCCCGCGAGCGTCGCAGATATGGCAAGGCGGCCGTAACCAGACTTATCGACGGTAGAAGCACTCGATTAAACGCATTGTCGAAATCCTTAGGGGTCAAGGCCGAGGGTGGCCCCGCAGCAACGCCGCCACAATTCGTCACCAAGATGTCGATAGACCGAAAATGCTCCGCTGTTTCGGCGACCCAAGCTGTTGCATCCGCGCAGTCAGTTACATCGGTCGCGCGCGCCAGCACTTCGGCGCCTGTGCTGCGCAACCGATCCACTGCTCTTTCTAGCCGCGTCGGATCCCGCCCACAGATGGACAGGCGGCAGCCTTCGTTGGCTAACTCCTCAGCTGCGGCGAAACCTAAGCCGCTGGACGCGGCCGCGACCATTGCCACCTTGCCGTCAAGCCCTAAATCCATTTCTCACCCATTAGCATCACAACGCTTCTTGCCACCGTCCAGACTGCGAGCATATGCCGTGCCAAATGAAAAAATCCTCCCAAAACAGTAGGATAGCTCCGCTGGTAAGACTTCGGTTTTGCTCTTACGTCGGAGTTCTAACATTTGTGTCGCATGCGCGCCGATACGCCTTCCGGTTCTGAAGACAGCGTTGCGTAAGCAACTTAAGTTTTTGCCGAGGCGAATTAGTCATGTACAAGGTCGGACCTCCCGACGCACGGGGCGGCGTGCCGCTCGGCATCCTAGAACCCGGCGGCGCGGCCACCGAGCCAAATACCTTCTCTGTCACCGGGGTTGTCACCGTCAGGGTTCCCACTACCGCCTCGCCAACTGGCGTTGATGAAAAGCAGCCGTTATAGTCGTTCCTCCTTTGTGGCGTCCGTGCGCCGCTTCGGCCTGCGTGGCCGCCAATGCCGAACCATCAGTTCGTAGGCACGCTCGGCATTTTCGGCCGTGGCTTTCTCGCTGTTTCGCAACTCGCTGAGGTGTAGGCGTAAGCCGAACCGCGGCGACCGACACCGGTTGAACAGATCGGCATGCGGGCATTTCGGCACAAGGTGCGCCTGCAGGATGCACCTCGTTCTTCACGTGCGTGCGATGCCGCACGACCTGGTTGCGCCGCGCGACGAGGCGGCGAAGCCGCTCAGTCCGCTCATCGGGAACCAGACCTCCGGTAGAAAGCCGCTGGCATGGAGCTGCGCGGCGATCAATGCCGCCAGCTACACCACGCAGCGGGACACGATCTTCTTATGTCGGATTTGTCGAGTCTGAGACACGGCCGTTTCCGATTGCGCTGTCATATTTTAACTATTTAAGCCATTGAACAACAGGCGTAAAAATCTTTCAAAGGATATTTCTCGGCAGTTGGCACGACTCTTGAAGCTCCTTGTCGCAAAGTGACAGGTTTTGGCGACGGTCGTATCGTGGGTGACAGTACTCCCTTCAAATCATCCGCGCCTCTATGGAGCAATATGCGTTGCATGACGTGTTCATGGATTATGGCTTCCGCCCGGCAGCACCGGACCGATTCTAACATGCGACGTGCGGGTATGCCTGTTTCAACTATCGGATGGGCCGACGAAGTTCAGCTCAGAGCTAATGTCGCTTCGCACCAGAAATGGCGCCGAACGCCGCGCCAGGTCGACTCAGCACGGCCAGTACTTTCTCAGCTTGGGAGTCATATAACATAATGTCTGGAAACCGCGACTTTGGGATAGATGTCATTCGCGCACAACCGGGTACATATGGTTGCGGCATGGGTTTGGGGATCATGCTGTTCGATGAGGTATATCCTGGGTTTCCCGGCTCTGTACGGAACGCAAGTGCGTATCCGTTCCCCGTCCAATACGACGTAGTCGAAGGTGTCGATTTCGATCGGCTCGCAATTCAGTCGGATAAATCCGCTTGCCTGGACCCCATACTGCAGGCCGCGCGTCGACTCGAACGTATGGGGTGTCGAGCCATCGCTGCTGAGTGTGCTCACTTTGCGTATTTCCAGAAGGAGGTGGCGGCCGAAGTATCGGTGCCTGTATTTATGTCGAGCCTTTTGCAGGTACCTCTCGCGCAGCAGCTGACCGGAAGCACGAGACGCGTTGGGATTGTGTGTGCCTTCCCTCGGCGGCTGACCGAGCACCATCTCGTCAGCGTCGGAATTGATCCCGCGTCAAACCTGGCCTTCATGGGAGTAAGCGAAGACTATTCGTGCCCGGAATTCGAGAGTTTGTGGAGCGCAGACAAGTGGTCTGCGGTTCCGCCGGCCAGTTTGGAAAGTGCCGAGGCCGAGTTCGTTGGTGCCTGTAAGGACTTCGTCTCCAAGAACTCCGACCTGTGCGCATTGATTTTCGCTTGCACAGGACTTCAGCCGTTCGCACGCTGTGTGCAGCGCGAAGTGAGCTTGCCTATTTTCTCCTGGAGTACGCTGCTCGACTACGCTTTTTCAGTTGTCGTTCATCGCGAGCACTATGGCCACATTTGAAACGAACGGCCCGCTCCTATTTCCGTTATGTCATCCAATCCTTCTCTCGGGAAAAATCAATCATGCGCTACAACCAGCTTGGCAATACCGGCATGTTCGTCTCCGAACTCTGCCTCGGCACCATGACCTTCGGCGCCGCCGGCGAGAACGATGAATGGTCGCGCCTGGTCGCCTGCCTCGACCAGACAGGCGCCAACGAGATCGTCGGCCGTTCGATCGCCGCCGGGGTCAATTTCTTCGATACCGCCGATATCTACTCCTTCGGCCAGTCGGAACGGCTGCTCGGTCAGTCGCTCAAGGACCTCGGCGTCAAGCGCTCGGACGTCATTATCGCCACCAAGGTGTATGGCGCCGTGGGTGAAGGTCCAAATCAGCGCGGTTCCTCGCGCGGCCACATTATGGATTCGATCGAAGGCAGCCTGGAGCGGCTGCACCTCGATCATATCGATCTTTACCAGTTGCACGGCACCGATACGGTGACGCCGATCGACGAGACGCTGCGGGCGCTCGACGACCTCGTCGCCAGCGGCAAGGTCCGCTATGTCGGCGTTTCCAACTGGCAGGCCTGGCGCATCGCCAAGGCGCTCGGCATCGCCGAGCGCAAGGACTATGCCCGTTTCGAGACGGTGCAGTCCTACTACTCGATCGCCGGCCGCGATCTCGAGCGCGACATCGTGCCGCTGCTCAACGAGGAAAAGCTCGGCCTCATGGTCTGGTCGCCGATGGCCGGCGGGCTGCTGTCGGGCAAATACGGTCCGGGCGCGCCGGGCAACGGCGAGGGCCGCCGCGCCAATTTCAACTTCCCGCCGGTCAACGAGGATCGCGCCTGGGCGGCGGTCGCCGTCATGCGCGAGGTCGCGAGGAAGCACGACGTCAGCGTCGCCACGGTGGCGCTGGGCTATGTGCTGGCCAAGCCCTTCGTGATGAGCGTCATCATCGGCGCCAGCCGCATGGATCAGCTCGAACAGAACCTCGCCGCCACCGGGCTGAAGCTCGATGCCGACGATCTTGCCAAGCTGGACGAGGTGAGCGCGCTGCCTTCCGAGTATCCCGGCTGGATGCTGGAGCGGCAAGGTGCCGGCCGGCGTCCGGCGCCTTTCGTGCCGAAGGCGTAATCGCTCAAATTTATCTGGCGTCTCCTGAGCGGCTCCGTCGTAAACTCCAACCGACGCGTTGGCGAAACCGTCACCGCATTGTCGACTTGACGGCAAGCCTGGCCAGCAACAGGTTGAACTTGATTTTTATCGGATAGCGGTGGTTCTTGTATGTCGGTGCACTCACGGTGATCAGCGCGCTGCTACCGCAATTTCCTTGTCAATCAATGTGACAGCACCTAGGAGATTGGCAAGCATAGGCTAAGAACCACTCTTCGGAATAATCGGCTTCGGCGTCGCTTCAGCGATCGCACCATCCGTCAGCCAAACAGTTGTGCCTGATGTCCGGAGGCGATGCGCACCTGAGCACGTCAAACGTGGCCGGCGATCCTTCAAGTGCGCCCCTCAGGCTGTACCATATGATCGTCGACCGAATCGACAAGGGCTTTGACTACCTCATGCGCGCCAGGGCTAATTGTCTTCCCGGTCACTATATAGAAGGAATTATCGTGGCGCCGCGACATAGGTGTCAGACGCACTACTTGACCTAGTCTTAGGTGTTCCTCAATAAAACCCACCCAAGCTAGCGCGGCGCCACGTCCGGCAATGGTTTCGTGGATCATGGACAAATAGGTGGCAAATCTTGGGCCATCAAGCTTTCCATCAATGCCGATCCAAGATTCCCAGCTATCGATAGCCTGCGGTTGTGTGGTTAAGTGCAAGAGGGGTACCTGCAAGAAGGCGCTTGGCTCGCCGGACACGAGAGCTGGATACCGCTCTAAGAAGCTCGGTGCGCAGACAGGGAACCATTCCCCATTAAACAGTTTAGTGGCCACCAGGTCTGGCCAGTCTTCCGGTCTCCCGAAACGCAGTGAAATTGCTACATCTGGCTTATCGAAATCGCTGTAATTAGCGGATGTCATCAACATAACTTGGCTGGTAGCAACCCTTGAAGACAGTATGTTGAAACGAGGCATTAGCCACATTTGTTGGAGGTTATATGGACAACCAACAACAAAAGTCTCAGAGACCGAAGTTTTTATCGTCTTCATTGTTCCATCATGCCTTTCTGCGAGAGGATATCATAGCATATTGTGCAACAGAGTTTCGAAGCTAATAATGTTGATTAAACAGGCCTTGTGAAGATCAGCTCAGAAGGAACGATCCGATAGAGGCCGTTAAGAATTCCATTTCCAAGAACGTTGCAGGCCCTCATTACTCTCCGTTTGGTTCAAGCAATTGGATCCAGCGACACGAAAGCCGGAGACAACTCTTACAACGAACACCGGATGTTCCCGCTATCTATCGATTAGGTTTCCTGGAAGCCGGATGGCAAATGTTGCAATTGGACATTCAGCAGGTCCTCTGATCAATTCTCCAGTTCTGATGTCAAACTGCGCTCCATGCAACGGGGCATTCTACAAGGTGTCGTCAAGTCCGCCGCTCGTCAATAAAGCAAGCGCATGAGAACACACGTTGTCCGTCGCGTAGACATTGCCATCAAAGGTGGGCTTCGAATAACGGTTTTATTGGCTCGAACCGGCTCGGCGTTGGTTTCTACCCGAACCGTTGATGACAAGCGATGCTGGCACAGGGTAACCCTTCAAATCCGCTCGCCTAAGGGCGGAGATATCTCGCTCTTTGTTGACTCCTCAGCCCCAACCAAGACGCCAAGCGAAACATTGCCGCGATCTATACTGGTTGCACTTACGCCGTCGCGCAAAGTCACGCTCGAATCATGAATCTCGTGGTTGCTCAAATTGGGACCCACCGGTTCTAGCGCAAGAAGATGCTCCTTAGAAAGAGGAGGCTTGCCATACGGTCGGTCGAACTCGGCACCAATAATTTGTACAGAATGGCTGGGCGCAAGCACTGAATTTCGGAGACGGCACGGTGACCCACGAGACCGCTCCCAATACCAATAGTACTGCCCATCGGTTTCTCTGATTTGTCCAGACCCGAGCTCTCTCAGATCCGGTTTCTCTCGGTGACCTCGTTTCACCAAGCAAAGCATCAAGCTCCGGCGTATTGCTAGATGCAGATAACAGAAAATTGTATCAGCACAACGCCGCTATAAGGCGGCCTATGACGTTCGGGCACGGATCGTTTAGAGCCTGACCCGAAACTCGGGATTGGGCGTGGAATCGGTTGAGTGGCCCCGTCCGTTGTGATTCGCTTGAGTTGTCTAGACTTGAGCGGGATCACGACATGGGTTGGACTGAGGCCACCCGCCGGCAATATTGGGCGATAGCGCTGGAAGATTTGGCTTGGGTTTCCTAGATCCGGTCCGGAACCGTGGCTGACCAGTGCTTGTCCTCGACCAAAGTCCTTACGACCTTGGGGATCAGCTTGCGGACCGCGGAGACGGCTGGAGAGCGCTCATCTTTCGGGTTGACAGCGAGCACAACGGAACGGGTGATCACTGGATCGATGATTTTAACCGTCCGGACTAGGCCTTGAGAGGCCTCTTTCTGAATGGCCGACGGGGTAAGGATGGAATACGCCTTTCCCTCCATGACCATATTGATGATCGTGGAAAGCGAGTCGACTTCGAATCTGACGTCCAGAACACAACCGTGCTGGACAACGACATCGGCCACCGAACGCCTGACATTGTTGTTGCGCATAGGGACGGCCAGCGGAAATGCGTGCAGGTCGGCGAGCGGTATTGAATCTTCGAAAGGCGGTTCGGCCGGCGGCACCACCAGGCAAAACTCTTCGCGGGCCAGCACCGTCATTGGCCCCACGCTCTCGGCAGTCCGGTACAGGACGGCCAGATTGAAACGGCCAGCAGCCATCCACTCCTCCAGCGGTCCTGTCATGCCCTCGATCATCTTGAGCGAGATCCTCGGCAATTCGCTTCTTACCGATTCAAGCAGGGGACCGCTGAGGACGCGAGCGGCTCCGGACGGAATGCCGATAGTCACCTCTCCCGAGGGAGCAGCCACCGTGTTGGTAAGTTCCGCCTCGGTGAGCTGAATTTCCTTCAGGATGTTCCGCGCGCGCTCAAGCAGCTTGTCTCCGGACGCCGTCACGCTGACACCGGTCCTGTCGCGAACCAGCAGCTGGGTGCCGAAGCCTTCCTCAAGTTGACGGACATGCAGGCTTAGAGCGCTTTGAGCAACGTTGAGGGTCGCAGCTGCCTTCGTGAAACTGCCGGCTTCGACGACGCCGACAAAGTATCTTAACTGCCTGATGTCCACGATGAACAAATCCAACCAGGGCATGTTCCCCCGTTTCTTCATATCTATCTCGAAACAAGATGGCAATCAAGCTGCGATACTACCGAACCCATGCTGGGCAGGCGCCTTGTCCCGGCCGTTGAGCAGAGGCATAGGTCAGTTGCTGCCGGCAAGGGCCAGGATTTCGTGTGCGCGCCGCACCACTGGCGGATCGACCATCTTACCATTCAACGAGAAAGCAGACAGTCCACGCGTTACGGCATCGCTTTCCGCCGCGACGATGCGACGGGCCCACTCGAGTTCCCGGGCGCTTGGCGAGAACGCCTCATTGAATATGGCGACCTGTGTCGGATGGATCGCCAAAGCTCCCGCAAAGCCAAGCCGCCGCGCGTGCGCCGCTGTTTCACGAAGTTTATGCGTGTCGGAAAACTCGCCGATGCTTCCTATGAAGCCCAGCGGGAGCAATCCGGCCGCACGGGCGGCAAACAGGACAGAAAGGTTCGGCATCAACAGAAGGTCGAACTCCGGCGAGCCACCGACAGCAGTACTGAAATCTTCAGGACCAAGTGCCATTGCGACCATCCTTGGATGCGCCGACGCAATGGCCGCCAGCTTTTGCAAGGCGCCCGGGGTCTCGATCTGGGCAAGGAACCGGATGCCACCCGGCGCAAGATTTCTTTCTCGTTCTAGTTCTGAAACCGCATTCGCGATCTCTAAAACCCACTCTGCCGAATCCGTCTTCGGAAGAACCAGTGAGTCAATACCAGCCATCACGGCTGCATCGAGATCGGCCGCCAAGGCGCGCAAACCACGATTCAGGCGCACCAAAACAGAGGCACCCTTGCGCGCCACCTTTGCAACGGATTCGGAAAGCTGCCGCCGTGCCTCGCCTTTCTGATCCTGGGGAACGGAATCCTCCAGGTCGAGAATGATGCCATCTGCACCCCGCTCATGAGCCGTCTCCACAAACCGCGGAAGGTGAGCGGGAACGAAGAGCAGGGATCTCCAGCGAGGTACAGACGTCGCGCTTTCAATGGCCGCAAAGGTATCCTTGGTCACGGAGTCGCCTCCGCGGCCGATTTTAGCGACGGCGGTGCCAGTGAGCTCTTTGGGCGGCCGGCGTGCTGAGATGATGCGCGGTACACAGGTTTTTTGGAAATCGCGCGCTCGCTTACCTTACCGAGATGCGCGCTCACGCTGATGCGGCTCTTTCGCGCAAAATCCCCAGAACCTCTTCTCGGACAGTCTCCGTGTGAGCGCCAAGAGCCGGAACTGGGCGCAGCGAGGGGCGCCCAGAGTTGAAAATCGCCGCCGGCGCTATCGTCTCTATGGTTCCTTCGGGTGTTCCAACCTGCACCCTGCGAATGTGTGGATGCCTTGAAACATCCGCAACTTCGTTCAGTCGGCCGTATGCCAAACCGGCCGCCTCGAGCTCCTCCATTGCTTCGTGGCAGGATAGTTCGGAAAACCGCCTCTCAATGATCTCATCAAGTTGCGCACGATGACCGAGGCGATCCATATTGTCAGCAAAACCAGGTGCGCGCGTAAGCTCGGGCTGCTTCAGGAACTTCTCGCAAAAATTCACCCATTCGCGGTCATTCTGAACTGAAAAGATGACGTCTTTGCCGTCGGCACAAGGATAGGCGCCATACGGCACCAGCGACGGGTGTTTCACGCCGGCGCGTACCGTGTGATATCCGCTGTAGTCGTTTTGCAGAACCGGCACGTTCATCCAGTCGGCGATGGCGTCGAACAATGAAACCTGGATGCTTGTCCCTTCGCCGGTGACCTCGCGGTGATACAGCGCCTGAAGAATGGCACTATGCGCTGTCATGCCCGCCGAGATGTCGCAAACCGAGACCCCTACACGCGCAGGCCCTTCTTGGGTGCCGGTGATCGCGCATAGGCCTGTTTCGGCCTGGACGATGAGATCATAAGCCTTCAAATGGGAGTACGGCCCTTTCTCCCCGAAACCAGAGATGTCGCAGGTGATCAGCCGCGGATATCGTCGACGCAGATCCGCAGTCGCGAAACCCAGTTTTTCGATACTGCCCGGCTTTAGATTCTGGATAAAGACGTCAGCACTGGCAATAAGCGTGTCCAGAACGGCGTGATCCGCCTCCAACCTGAGGTCCAGACAGACCGACTCCTTACCTCGGTTGAGCCAAACGAAGTAAGCGCTCTGTCCCCGCACCAACCTGTCGTAGTTTCGGGCAAAGTCCCCTTCGGGTCTTTCGACCTTGATGACACGTGCGCCGGCGTCCGCAAGGCGAGAGGATGCATAAGGCGCGGCCACAGCCTGCTCCACGGCTACGACAGTGATCTCCTCAAGAGAGTTCTGCATGCGACACCGTGCTTTTCATCCAACGTTTTCGTTATGAGTCCGACGACGGTTCAGCGTCGCCAGCAACCGATTTTGTTCGTTCCCAACAATTGAGAATGCCTCGTCGACCCCCATTCCGGGCTTTGCGAGCATCATGTCGGCCTGGGTCGCCACCGAAACGTGGACTGAAGTCTGGGCGGAGAGATCCGTCTCGGTACAGCTTCCCCCGACATACGCCCCTACTTTGTTCGCCTTGCAGATGAGAACTGCGCGCGCCGTATCGGCAATTGAGCCGACATCGGGGGTCTTGATTTGTACCAGATGCGTGGCCCTCGCTTCGGCAAAGAGCCGAATATCCTCAAGCGTGTTGCATCTCTCATCCGCGACAATGCGGGCGCTGGAACCCCGGTTGTCCAAAATCGATACGATCTCGGCGTAGTTCTCAATTTGACCTTGCGTCGAACCAAAATCCGCCGGGCACTCGACATTGAGCGTGAAACCTGGAACGCTCTCGGCAACCCTGCAGATAAAGTCGGCAATCCGTTGCGGCTCCAGGCCAATTTCAAGGCCGATCCAGCCATACACATCGAAATGCAGCACCGGATGATACCCTGGGCGGCCGATTTGGCGCGTACGCGTTGCAACCCACTTCACGAACTCCATGAAGGTCTGGCCGTCGACGCCGAATTTCTGCCGCGAGTTAATCAGGCCGTGAGGGAGAACATCCACGGATCTCAGAATCATCTTGTCGACATTTATTTCCCGGGCATCGCCGCTTTGGCAGTAAATCGGGACCCTGCGCGTGGGCAACTGTAGGTCAAATTCGGCGCATACCACCTCTGCCATGGTGGCACGTTGGAGGCAGGCCGTGGCTCGAAGCAACGCTTGGCTGACTCCGTATTCAAGAGCAAGAGGTAGCCGCTCGCGCTCGAATGGCTCGAACACCTTCGCGCAGGCATCAAGGTAGCGGGACGCATCGACATCGAGAAGTCGTGGTATCATGACCCGGGTCGTCAGATCCGCCATTTGTTCGGCGTCAAACAGAGGATCGCGTCCTCCGGCTCCAGAATATTGAACACTCATCATGTCGCCCCAAACGACGGTTTCGTCGACAAGAACAAGCCCGATGCTGAGCGAAGACGCCGGAACGCGGATAGAAGTGAAACCGGGCGTTAGGGGTTCGCCGAGATAATTGAAGCCGTCCTGCGAGGCGCCGGCCCTGATTGCGGCCTGGTCGTCATAGAAAAATGCACCACTGCCGGGCGTGAGAAGGACGTCTTTGATCTGCACGTGCTTCGCTCGATTTCTGCTGGGCCAGGTTAAAGGAAGGTGCGGTACGAACCCTGACCAGCAGTATGCGCCATTTGGTATTGAGGTCGCCAATATAATGTCCCGGATGGTGCCATCGCATTTTCAGATGGCCGGCGGCTACCCCGACAGCAACCGGCGGCTGGCTGGATCGCTATTTGAGCACCGGCGGCCCGGCGACGGGAGCTTTTCACCGCATGTGCTCGCTGACAAGATGGGTAGGCCCCCTGAGGCGCGGTAGCTGCGATCTAGATGCCGACGGCGCGGCGGAGCAGACGGTCCGGAACTCACACCGAGGCCAACCCGCTGGCACGCAAAAGCTGGGCAAGCGCTAACGACTTCCGAAGACGGCAGATCATCACAGTGCCATGACCTCGTCTCTCAGCGAATTTCCCGAACTCTCAGCACACAACCCAAGCAGGTGCCATCGCGCGGCACTGCTGTGGCGAAATTCCATGCATGTTCCTAAAGCATTTCGCAAAATGCGACGCCGATACGAAACCACTGGCAATCGCTACATCAACAATTGGCAATCGGGTGCCTTCGATCAGTCGCCTTGCGTGATCAACCCTAAGCTTGAGGTAGAACTTGGCTGGTGTCATGCCGACGTGAACTACGAAAAGGCGTTCGAGCTGACGACTTGAAACCCTTATCCGCTTAGAAAGTCCAGATATCGGCAGTGGAAACTCTATGTTGTGTTCCATTGTCGTCACAGCGGTTACGAGTTTATCGCTCACCTTCCCCAACCCTGTCGCCGCGCCATCTGTCTGACGTTTTGAGCCGGAGCGCTGGCCCGCTACGGTTGCGTATCGACAGACCTCTTTCGCTATAAACCTTCCAGCATGAGTGCCGACGAAGTCCACGGCCAAATCGAAAGCAGCCAGTTCCCCGGCGCAGGTTGAATACTGACCGTCCTTAACAAACAGCGAGTCTTGAATGCGAGGTTTGGGAAACACCTCCGAGAAGGCGCCAAGCCGCGACCAGTGGATCGTGCAATGACTGTTTGCCAGCAAGCCAGCGCGGGCCAGCAGCCACGTTGCCGTGCCGACAGCCGATATGGCTACGCCGCACCTGGCGATATCTCGCAGAAAGCTATTCAAAGCCGGGGTGGAGCAACCCTCAACAGGCTCGCCAGACACTACCACAAGCTGATCGATTTCATTGCCATTGACGCTGCGGGAACGCAGCATGTCAATGGTGACTTCGACCGGCACTGGGACCCCGTTTGCGCCAGCAACGGGTCGGCAGTCCATTCCAACGATCCGCCATCGAAACCGCTGCTCTTTTAAAACGGAGTTCGCGATACGCAAGGGCTCGATATAGGCATGAAGCGCCAGATGCGAAAACCCCGGCAGCACCAGGATGGCGATGTTCAATGATTGCCCCGCTCCCATAAGGTCGGAGGGCTCAGCAAAGGTCATTCTATGAGATTGAAACGGAGCGTTCATCGGCAATCAGTGGCCTGCGAGAGAGCCGAACCCGCCTTTTGGATTGAACGCTGAGCTAAGGCCCAGCACCCCCCAAGCATGTTCAAACGAGTTTCGCCTGCAGGCGGGAAAGCATTTTTAGGCAACTCTTGAGCTGGTCGATGTCTACAAACTCATTTGGTTTGTGGGCTTGCTCTATCGAGCCAGGTCCGCAGATGATGGCCGAGATGCCCGCTCCCTGAAAAAGCCCCGCCTCGGTGCCGAAAGCGACGACGTCGGCACCATTGGCTCCGGTGATTTCATATATGAGGTCGCGCGCCGCCGACTGCGACATGACCTGAAGTCCTTCGACCTCACCGATGACGATGGTTTCGATACCGCAGTTAGGAGACGCGGCCTTCATTTCCGGCAGCAGCTGCTGGTTGATGAACATGTCGAGCCTCTCCTTCACAAACGCGGCGTCAGACGGTTGAACCGGGCGCATCTCCCATTCGACCGAGCAATGCCCCGCAATAATATTACGGCCCGTGCCACCCGAAATCCGCCCGACCTGAATTGTGGCCCAAGGAGGGTCAAAGCGGCTTCCTGCCATCGCCCGGCCCTTCAGCTCTTTGTCGAGCTCCATCAGATACGTGATGAACCTAGTCGCGTACTGAATGGCATTGATGCCGCAGTCAGGCTGCGATCCGTGGCCCTCAAGGCCCACAAAGTTGGTCGTATATTCGTAGCATCCTTTGTGCCCTTCGATGACCTGCATCATTGTCGGCTCACCGATCAGGGCGGCCGCAGGCTTGATATTGCGACGAGCCAATTCCTTAACCAGCGCCTGGGCGCCGAAGCAGCCGACCTCCTCATCGTAGGTAAACGCAAAATGCAGCGGTCGCTCGAGATTGAGTTCCGCAGCCTCCCGAGCAGTGGCAAGGCAGCAGGCGAGGAAGCCCTTCATGTCGCATGTGCCGCGGCCGTAGAGCCGCCCGTTGCTCTCCAGCATCATAAAAGGATCGCTGGACCAATTCTGCCCTTCCACCGGGACAACATCCGAATGCCCGGAGAGAACGATACCCCCATCCTTCTGAGGGCCCAACGTGGCGAACAGATTGGCTTTCCGTCCGTCTTCATTGTGCTGAAGAAATACCCTTGCACCAAGCTGGCGGAGGAAATCAGCCATGTAGTCAACCATGGAAAGGTTCGACTCATGGGAGATGGTCGGGAACGCGACGAGTTTTTCAAGTATTTGTTTTGCGTCTTCGATCAAAGCCACTGACATCTCATTCTCCAGCGGTTCTACACGAGCGTGGAGGGTTCACCGATACAAGCGAGCCCATGTGCCGTCACCAGTGCAAAACGCGCTCATCTCGCCACATTAGTTTTTGACGAACAGTTGCCGTGGGACGTTGGCCAAGCATTCCATTCCGGTCTCGGTAATGAGAACGGTTTCGGTCATTTCGAAACCCCAGTCCTCCATCCAAAGACCCGTCATAAAATGGAACGTCATCCCTGGCTGAAGCTCGGTCTTGTCGCCACGACGCAGGCTCATCGTGTGCTCACCCCAGTCGGGCGGATAGGCGCACCCGACCGAATAGCCGACCCGATTTTCCTTCTTGATGCCGTACCGTTCAAGAACATCGCAGAACGCGATTGAGATGTCCTCGGCGTTGGCCCCCGGTTTGGCGATGGCCAAACCTGCCTCCATTCCCTCCAACGTCATTTTCTCGGCGTTCAAGAACGTCTCGCTTGGTCTGCCCAGATAGACCGTCCGTGACATCGGGCAATGGTACCGCCGATAGACGCCGGCGATCTCGAAAAAGGTCCCCTCGTTGTTGCGCATCGGCTGGTCGTCCCAGGTCAGATGGCATGCTGCGGCGTCAGCCCCCGACGGGAGCAGCGGTACAAGCGCCGGGTAATCTCCACCGAACTCGGGCGTACCGCGAATAGCGGCATCATAGATTTCGGCCGCCAAGTCACACTTGCGCATGCCCGGCTCAATCTTTTCGTAGATGCGCTTGTGCATCAGCTCGACAATGCGAGCGGCTTTTCGCATGAAAGCGATTTCCGCTGGGCTTTTCACTATCCTTTGCCAATTCACCAAGACAGTCGCATCGATAAACTTGGCGTTCGGCAGGCCGGCCATAAGCGATTCGTAAGCTGCGGCCGAAAACCAGTAGGCATCTTTCTCGAAGCCTATGACGCCCTTATCCAGCTTGCGCTCAACCAGGAGCTTCGCAAGCAGTTCCATCGGATGACGCTCAAGCGAGTGGACGTAGTGGTCGGGATAGGGAACAACATTCTCGGTTCCGATATAACAGGTCCGCGTCGCGCCTGGTGAGTCGATACCGCGACCGAACCAGATCGGCTCGCCGGAAGGCGGTACGATGACCGCTTGGTGGACGTAGAACGACCAGCCATCATAGCCAGTCAACCACTGCATATTGGCTGGATCGCTAACGACAAGGGTGTCGATGCCGCGCCTATCCATCGCTGCTCGGGTTTTGCTAAGCCGCCCCGCGAACTCATCTAGGCTGAAATTGAGAATTTTCGTCCCCATGGCTTCCCTTGCAGGATTCTCTTTTCTTTCATGCTGATAGACCAGGAAGAAGCAGCCAGAAAAGAATCGCTGATCGCATCGCGAGCGTCAAATGTTGTTTGTAGATTTAATCCATCTGGCATTCAGATGTGCTTACTCTATGAGCGATGCCAGGATCGCATCGGCAACGGCAGCCGGCATCTCGGCTTCCCCAGATCTAAGATTGTTGGCGGCCACGCGGCTCGGGCTCCTAAGACCGTGTACGTCGTCATCAGTTTTACACGTCGGCCTACGCCCAAGTTTCCCTATACCGCCTCCTTGACGGCGCTGAGGAACTGCTGTGTTCGCTTGCGCTGCGGGTTTCCGAACAGTTGCTCGGGCGTGCCCTGCTCCTCGATCCTGCCGCCGAAGAAGAAGCAGACACGATCGGCGATGTCGCGGGCGAAGCCCATTTGGTGCGTGACCATCAGCATGGTCAGGCTGTAATCCGACACCAGCCGGCGGATGACGTTCGTCACTTCGCCGATCACCTCGGGATCCAGCGCCGAGGTGACCTCGTCGAAGAGCATGACCTTGGGTCGCATGGCAAGGGCTCGAGCGATCGCCACGCGCTGCTGCTGGCCGCCGGACAGGCGCGAGGGGTGCTGGTTGCGCTTGTCGGCCATGCCGACCATCTCGAGCAGCTCCTCCGAGCGCTCGCGCGCCTGCTTGCGCGGGATGCCCAGCACGTGTACCGGCCCTTCCATGCAGTTCTCCAGCGCCGTCATGTGCGGAAACAGATTGAAGTGCTGGAAGCACATGCCGATATTCGAGCGCATGGATCTTAGATACTTCTGGCTTGCGGGCACCAGCTTGCCATCCTTCTCCATGTGGGTGAGCGGCTTGCCGTCGACGTAGATGACGCCCTCGTTGATGCGCTCCAGTGTCATCAGCGTGCGCAGCACCGTGGTCTTGCCCGAGCCTGACGGCCCGATGATTGTGACCATCTCGCCCTCCGCGACATCGAGATCGAGGTCTTCGATAACGGTCAGGGAGCCGTAACGCTTGGCGACCTTCTGGAAGTGCACCATTGGCACACCCGCGCCGGTAAGCTCCAGTGGGTATTGGGAAAGGTCTTCTGTTTGATCCATCAGGTCATCCCGAGTTTGCGGCGAACCCAGACCTCGAAGCTGCGAAGAAGGGCGGCCGAAGGCAGTGAGATCAAGAGGAAGATGATCCCGACCAATGTATAGGGTTCAAGATAGCGATAGTTTTCCGAGCCGATTGAGTTCGCGGTTTGCATCAATTCCGCAACGCCGATGACCGACAGCACCGGCGTGTCCTTGAAGATGCCCACCAGATAATTGCCCATGCCCGCCACGGAAGGAGGCAGGGCCTGGGGAATGATGATGCGGAAATAGGTCCGCGCCGTCGACAGGTTGATTGAGGTCGCCGCCTCCCACTGTCCCTTTGGCACGCTGTCGAGGCCGCCGCGGTAGACCTCCGAAAGGTAAGACGCATAATGCAGCCCGATGGCGATCATGCCCGCCACCCATGGCGAAAGGACAATGCCGAACTCCGGTCCGACGTAGAAGACAAAGAATATCTGCAACACCAGCGGCGTGGAGCGGATGAACTCGACAGCCTCGCGCATGGCCATTGTCAATGTCCTCGACGGCGTACGTTGCGCCAGCGCGAATGCAAGTCCCAGGACCATCGCTATGACGTAACCGAGGCCAGCGGCCAACAGGGTGTTTGCGGTCGCCGCCAGCAGGCGGGGGAGAATCTCCCAGGTGAAATCCCAGTCCCAACCAAGCATCGCTACGCCCTTCCCAGCTTGCGTTCCATAAAGCGCTCAAGCCAGCGCATGAAGGGTGTAATGATGAAACGGGCCATGATGTAATAGATGATCAGCGCCGTCCCGAAAGCTTTTGCGGACAGGAAGGTCGTTGCGTTTATTTGCTTGGCCTGGAACGTCAGGTCGGCGACCGAGATCAATGAGACCAAGGCTGTCCCTTTCAGAAGCTCGATCAGTAGATTGCCCCAGGGCGGCAGCATGATGACCAGAGCCTGGGGAAGAATGATGCGTCGCATGCGTGTCAGCGGCGACATGTTGATCGCCAGGGCGGCCTCCCACTGTCCCCTGGGCACTGAGAGGATAGCGCCGCGAACCAGCTCAGCGCCGTAGGCTCCCAGGTTCATGCCGACGCCGATAAAGCCCGCTGTAAACTTGTCCAGCGAGAGCCCGAGCAGCGGCAGGACGAAGAAGATCCAGTAAAGCTGGACGAGCAGCGAAGTGCCGCGGAAAAACTCGATATAGATAGTGGCGATCCAGCGAATGGACCCGACCGGCGCCAGGCGCATCAGGCCCGCTGCCAAGGCTAGCACAATCGCCAGTGCGATCGCCACGCCGGCCAGCATGACCGTGACCAGCGTGCCCATCAGCAGCAGATTCCCATGGGCGACAAGGAATTCGAAATAGGACATCGGCTCGCATCAACGGATAATCGGACATCGGCTGCAAAGCCGCAGCGAGCCGCTGGGGACATCCCCCTTACATTGTACAGTCGGGCGATGGGAAGTGCCAACCTGCTTCAGTGATCATCGGGCCGGCATGGTGCGCTATAGGCTCGTAAACTCGATCGGCTCGACTTCGACTGGTCAGGCTGAGCCGACGAACAGGCATGGCGGCCCTGCGGCGCTCCCTGGCTTCGTCGCCTCGGTGCAGGCACAGCCGTCCATCGGGCAAGTGGCAACCTTTGGCGAGCCGGAAGGTTCGCCTGCATCGATGCGGCCTAAAGACAACCGAGTACCGCGAACTTAGGCTGCTCCAAGCGCGACGGCGACTATCGTGATGCCGTCTCGGCTTCCCGGGTGTTCAATCCGAAAAGAGGCAAGGGTGAGCCCTGGCGGGCCCACCGGGATGACGTTACTAGCGATTGGAGCAGATCCATTTGGTTGTCGTGTCGCCCGGAAGGCTGGCAGCCACGATGCCATATTGCTTGACAGAGTTCATCATCTCATCGGATCCGATGTACTGCTTCAGAGCCTCGTTGAATTTGGCCAGAAAGTCGGCATCTTCAGAGCGGAAACCGAGGCCGACCCAGTTATAGGTCCACTCCGGCAGAGCGGCAGGATCGGTGGCCTGGATTTCGCCGCTTGCTTGGTCAGCCATGAGTTTGGCTTCCAAATAAGTCATGCTGCCGGCATCACCACGTCCTGCCTTGATCGCGGCGAGCACCTCGGAAGGTCCGGGGACAACCGTAATCTTGTCCTCCGCAATTCCTTCTTTCTTGGCGGCCGCAATTGTGCTGGATCCCGCATATGTCACGAACACCGCCCCCTTCTCGGCGATATCCTTGTAGGTATTGATGTGCTTGGGATTGCCGGCTGGCACTATGAAGCCATCGCCGAGCTTCGCGATAGGCTCGGAAAAGGCGACGTTCTTGCACCGAGCACCCAAGATATACATTCCGCCCGTGATGATGTCATAGCGGTTTGCCTGAAGGCCAGGGATCAGGCCTCCCCAGTCGGTGACGGTTGTCTCCACATTTGTGTAGCCCATCTTCTTCAGGACACCGAGGGCAATCTCGTTTGCAAACCCTTTCGGGTGACCCTGATCGTCGGGATACCCAAAGGGCAGCACATTGGCGAACCCTATTCTGATTGGCTGCCCCGCCTGGACACGATCACTTAGCGGACCGGCATGGGCAGTCCACGTACCCACCAAGAGCGCGAGACCTGCCATCAACGTGCTGAGTTTCAACTTACCCATTGTTTTACCCTCTAGTGCCATTTTTATATTTGCATGACGCTCCAGCGACGTTAATATCTCCGGAGGCTTAGTGGCCTCTGCTCAGGATCGCCCCGATACTGGACAGTGAAGTGACCGAGGCTTCGTCTGCCAATCACAATTCCAACGCCGTGACCTTTCCTCAACGATCACTCGAAGGTGTCCGCTGTCTCCCACCCCGCCCTCGTGTGAGGCTGAGATGGTCTTGGGAACATCGTCATCCTTCTTCGAAGCATCGTTCGACGACCCGCTTCCGTCAAATTCTGTTTGTGTATCCTCTTCATCTCGAAGCGAGATAGCAACGAAGTGCAAGCTCGGAATCGAGAAAGGGGGAGCCCGTTTGTCACGAAGCGCGCATAAGTCCTGCCACGTCAAGCGCAAATGTGGCGCGACAATGCTGATGAGAAGCTCGAAGCTTCATTGTCGCGCCGCACGCAAAGCCGGATAGTTTCCGATACCGACGCGACGTTAATGTTTGGCCGATTGGAAGGGCGCGTCAAAAGCACTGGACGGAGAAAACGACGCCACCTTAAAAAGAAAATTCTGCCTTGGAACAAAAAACAAAGCAATGGCAAGAGCTGGTCTCAATGAGGCGCCCCTCGCGCGCACGGGCCGCAGCATCCTGTCCTTGGCAGGCCTTACGGCGGCGCTCTATCGCAAGACGTCTAATGCAAGGCACCGCGCAATGCCAAAGTGAGAGAGGTCGCGAGGAGTCACCTGGCAGCCCCAACGCATATCGCCTCACGAGCGCGCTGGTGCCATTCGCCCTTCGGCGTATGGTTCGCTCTCATGGCCGCCGTGCCAGCAAGCAATTTGGATGTGCGAGATCCATTCGATCAGGCTTCTCGCGAAACTACGCGGGACGAAGAGATCGCATTGGACGGATCCGGTGCGCACCAGCAGGACGGGCACGCGATGAAAGCCAACTTGGACCCCCTCCCCCTCTTGCAAAGAGTCCCAATCCACGACGACGCATCGCTCCAAGACATATTTAATATTTTCATCGGAAAGCCGCAGACGCACCCTGCCTTCACCGAGCTCGAGCACGCAGCCCAACTCTGGATCGATATCAATAGGAGTTAGCGATCCTTCGGAGAGCAGCCAGAAGCGGCGGGGTGCAATGCGAATGACAAGCTTGCCGTCTTGGCACGCAGTCTCACCGATCTTCTTGGGGAGCTGCCCGCCGAGTCTTGGCGCTAGGTCGGTCTCAAAACGCTCCATGGCGCCATCCCAGCCGTCGAACTGAAGGATCGCGCAGTCCTGGGACTCTATCCCGAGACCGGCTTGGTCAGAACCATTAGCCATGGAACCAATCTCCCTTCGGGTCGAGGAATGTGGGCGAGACTACGCGCGCCCGCACCGCCTCACCTTTCAAGGGATAATGAGCGATAAAATCGGCGCCATCCTGTGCTGCGCTGGAGGCAAGAAGCCCCAGCCCCACCCAAGCGTCAAGTGTGGGACTATAGGTGGTCGAAGTGATGCGCCCGAGCCCGTGACCCTGAACAGGCTCGTTAGGCCTGAAGAGTATCGCTCCACCGCGCAACCGTTTGCCATCCTCCACGCAACGCAGCCCGACCAACCGTGGGCGCTCAGGGTCGCTGAATGCTTCGCGCCGACCAAGAATGTCTCCGACGAAGCCGCTGCGTTTGCCAGCCATGCGGCGTAGCCCGAGATCGTCGAGCGTGGTCCTGCCGTCGATCTCCGGTCCAGCCACATGACCTTTTTCGACGCGTAGAGCCCCCAAAGCCTCAATGCCGTAGGGCTTGAGTCCGAAGCGCGCGCCGGCCTCCATCAGATGACACCATGCTTCCTTGCCTACGCTCGCGCCCGTATAGACTTCGTAGGCGCGCTCACCCGAAAAGCTGAGACGAATGATGCGAAGGGGCTTGTCCCGATACCGCCCGTCAAGAAGACCCATATGCGGCAACGCGTCGTTAGACACGTCCAAATCGGGAAACGCGGCCGCGAGGATATCGCGGCTCTTGGGACCGGCCACCGACATCGTCGCCCACTCGTCTGACACCGAAGTTACCGAAACGCGGAGATCCTGCCAGGCGGTGTCGAGCAGAAATTCGAGCCGAGACATCACGTCCGCGGCCCGAGCGGTTGATGTCGTCATAAAAAAGTGCTGGTCGCTTATCCTGGTCGTAGTGCCGTCGTCGAAGACGATGCCGTCATCGCGCAGCATCACGCCATAACGCGCGCGACCGACTGGCAGCTTGGCAAAGCCGTTTACATAAACTCGATCAAGGAATTCAGCGGCATCCGGCCCCTGAACCGCGATTTTGCCGAGTGTGGAAATGTCCATGAGGCCGGCCGCCTCCCGCACATTACGCATTTCCGCGACATACGCCTCGCTCACGTCGCGGCCAGAAGCATGATAGAACCAGGGTCGCATCCAGAGGCCGGTCTCAAGCATCTCCGCGTCATTGGAAACATGCCAGTCATGCATTGGCGTTCGCCGAAACGGCTTGTAGTGATGCCCGTGACTAAGCCCAGCCAGCGCCCCTACGGCGACGGGCGTAAAGGGAGGCCGGAAAGTCGTAGTGCCAACGTCTGGGATCGCCATGCCGCGCAACCCGGCCATGGCGGAAAGCGCGTAGAAATTGCTGGTCTTGCCCTGATCGGTGCCCATCCCCAGTGTGGTGTAGCGCTTGAGATGTTCGACGGACTGGTATCCCTCCTGATGCGCCAGCGCGATGTCATTCACCGTTACGTCCATCTGCAGGTCGACGAAGGCCTTCCCCTTGGCAGGGTTTATCTTCCCGCCGCCCCCATCGTAGGCCTTATCTGAGAAGCTCTCATCCTCGACCGGAAGCACAGGGGGTTTTGGCCACCTATCATCTTCCCCAACACTAAGTCCGGCGTTGGTCTCAGGAAGAGCAAGCTTGGCCAGCGCCTGGGATGATCTCGTTGCATTGCAGAACGTGAGCGCCTCGTTCGCTGCACGATGCCCCTCATCTACGGCAGCTCCCAGGGTGAAGTTTCCGATTATGGCACCGGCCGCAAACTGCCCCGCTCCGAGCTTGCCGGGGACGAAAGCGCGAATGTCTTCGCGATAAACCGGCTTGATTCCGAGATGGGAGGTCAGATGCACAGTCGGAGACCAACCGCCGGAAACCGCTACCAGATCGCATTCCAGTGTAGCCTTGCCGCGGGGTTCGACAAGCACGACCGCACGGACATTGTGACCTCCGATAGCCTTTGCGATCATCGATGTCGCGCGGACGGCGATGCCTCCGCGGCGCGCCTGCTCCAGGAGTCGAGGCGCAGGCTGCGCGCGGCTATCAGCTATCGTCACTTGCGCCCCGGCCGCCGCAAGATCGATTGCCGCGCTGTAGGCGCTGTCATTGTCAGCCGCAACCAGCACCCTCTTACCCGCAAGCACGCCGTATCTATTAAGATAGGTGCGCGCCGCCGAGGCGAGCATTATGCCGGGCCTGTCATTGTTTGCAAAGGTGAGCGGACGTTCGATCGACCCTGTGCAATAGACTATCGACTTGGCGCGCAAAATCCCCAGGGTCTGGCGCGCTTGACCTGGTCTCTGGTCGGAGGATCTTGAACCGTGTCGTTCCAAAAGGCCGAGAACATTGCCGTCATAGGTGCCGAACGCAATGGTGCGCGTCATAAGGGAAACATTTGGCAAGCTCGCGAGCCGTGCCAACATTCCAGCAAGCCAAGTTCCCGCCCGGCCATCCGAAGGCTCTGACAAGAGATAGCCCCCCGCCATAAAATCCTGCTCGATGAGCACGACCTTGGCGCCCGCTTCCGCTGCAGCCAGCGCGGCCGCCAGTCCGGCCGGTCCAGCCCCGACAATCGCCACGTCTGCAAAGAGATGACGAACTTCATACCTGTCGGGATCAGGCTCCTTCCCCGCACGGCCGAGCCCTGCCGCCTTGCGGATGAAGTGCTCGTAAAACATCCAGGAACGCCGAGTTGGTCCCATAAAGGTCTTGTAGTAGAAGCCTGCCACTAAGAACGGCGAGAACCAGCTATTAATGCTTTGAACGTCGAACTTGAGAGATGGCCAGCGATTCTGGCTTTCGGCCACCAAGCCATCCGCCAGTTCAACGGTGGTTGCCGGCAGGTTTGGCTCACGCCGTCCGCCGGTGCCTATAGTTACGAGCGCGTTCGGCTCCTCCGGTCCCGCCGAGTATATTCCGCGCGGCCGATGATATTTGAAACTCCGGCCAACGATCGTCACGTCATTCGCAAGCATGGCCGAGGCCAGGCTGTCCCCGCGAAAGCCCGTCATCGTCTTGCCGTCGAAGGTAAATTGGATGGGCTGCGAACGATCAATCCGCCCGAGCTTGTTCAGCCGCCTCATGCCAGCGTCCCCCTGATGAATTTGACTGAAAGGATCGTGTGATTCACGGTATTACGCTCGACGATAAGCCACTGTCGGCAACCCATCACATGCTGCCAAAATTCGTGGTGGATCCCAGCGGGATTCTCCCGCACGAAGACGTAACGGTACCAGCGTTCAAAGTCGGGATCATTGTGGTCCGGACGTCGGACAGACGCGTCGCCGGCATAGCGAAACTCGTCGTGATCGCGCGGACCGCAGCAGGGGCATTTGATTTGCAGCACTTGGGGTGAGTCCTATTATTGCAGCCAGGCAAACGGCCCGATGCCGGCTTCGTCGATGGTGCGTCCAGTGCGGAAGCGGTCGAGGCCGTAGGCTGCTATGAGCGGATGAGGTGCGCCAGTGGCGAGGGTATGGGCGAAGCACCAACCCGAGGCGGGGGTGGCTTTGAAGCCGCCATAGCACCAGCCACCATTAAGATAGAGCCCATTGATCGGTGTGGGACACACGATCGGGCTGCCATCGGGCGTCATGTCCATTATCCCACCCCAATGGCGGAGAATCCTTAGGCGCGAAATACAGGGCATCAGGGCGACCGCGGCCTCTGCGACATCGCGCACTATTCCAAGATTGCCGCGCTGGGCATACGAATTGTAGCCGTCGAGCGCGCCGCCAAATACAAGCCCGCCTTTGTCAGACTGACTCACATAAAAATGGTCTGCACCATAGGCAACGGTCTGATGTACCAGCGGCTTGATCGGCTCGGTCACGAAAGCCTGGAGAATATGGCTCTCGATCGGCAGTTCAAGACCGGCTTTGCGACCTAACGTTGAGGTGTGCCCCGCCACGGCAAGACCAATCCTGCCGGCTCCAATTCGCCCTTTGGTCGTCTCAACGCCAACGATGCGCTCGCCCTGACGGATGAATCCCGTCACCTCGCAATTCTGGATGATGTCGACACCATGGCCATCGGCAGCACGTGCGTAGCCCCAGGCCACCGCGTCGTGGCGAGCAGTACCAGCGCGACTCTGCCAGTGCGCGCCGTAAATCGGAAAGCGGGCCGTCTCCGAATAATCAAAATAGGGAACCATTCGCCGGACTTCGTCGCGGTCAAGCACTTCCGCGTTGATTCCATTCAGCCGCATAACGTTGGCGCGATGACTGAAATAATCGAGTTGATCCGGCGAGTGGGCAGCCACCAACTGGCCTCGCTGCGAGAACATCACGTTGTAGTTGAGGGTCCGCGACAGGTCCTCCCACAGCTTCAACGAAAATTCGTAAAACTGCGTATTACCGTCGAGCAGATAGTTGGATCGGACGATCGTCGTATTCCGACCAACGTTGCCACCGCCAATATAACCCTTCTCTAGAACCGCTATATTTCGAATGCCATGGTTCTCAGCGAGGTAAAACGCGGTCGCCAACCCATGTCCACCGCCGCCCACGATGACCACATCATAGTTCGATTTCGGACTGGGCGCGCGCCAGGCTAGAGGCCAGTGCCTTTGGCCCGCGAGGCCGTTGCGCAGAATGGAGAAAACCGAATAGCCGTGCATGCCGAACCCGCTATTTTATGAGCAGCAGACCAAAAGAATTGCAGAGTTTTTCCGCGCGCCGCTTGATGGTGAATAGACATTTGCACCCCGACCTGGCGCAGGAAGGTTAGAGTTTTTATGCACGGGTTCGACTTCGTGTTGAAGAAGCAGATCTATTAGGACGACTTCGACCAAGTATGCGCCACTTGGCTTTGGGTACACCAACATAGAGTCTCGAAAGGTGCCATCGCGTTTTAAGATGGCCGAGACCCAGTCAAAACCAGACGGCCGCCACTATGCGCGCCAAGCCCAGGCAGACCCGATTGCCTTGACACCCTGCCTTGTCTTAGACCGGCGAAGGCGGGGCCAGAACTCTGACCACCGCCCAGTCGAACTATCGGCCGATCGATTTTTTGTTAGATCTCGAAGATCTCTCTTGGCGTTTTCGTTAGGAAAATGGCGCCGGTCTTTTCGACGACAACGCAGTCAGAGAGAAAATGGTCATTCTGCCCATCGGTTACCCAGGTCAACAGATGGAACACCATGGACTCGCGGATTTCCATCGAGCTCGTCTCATGCAGGCTCTGAACCCCGGGGCCGCCAGTCCAGGTGGGTGGGAACGATAGACCGACCATATAGCCACAGTGAGGGGCTCTAGGCTTAACATTCGCAGGGTCAAGACATGCCTTCCAAGCGGAATAGACATCCCGAGCAAGACATCCAGGCTTAAGAGCTGCCAAGGCGGCCACATGCGCTTGGTGGCTCACTTCGGCTAATCGCTTGGCTGACGCAGATGCTGCTCCAATGTACCCGTACCTGGCCATTGGTGCATGATAGCGATTTACACAGCCCGATAATTCCAGAAGAAGCGGAGCACCATTTTTCAGTGGTTCGTCGGTCCACGAAGTATGTGGCTCTGATATTCTGTCACCCGATCTGACGAATGGTGGAAAGCCTGGACATTGCCCCCCCGCTGCGATCATCGCACCGTAAATCTTGGCAGCAACAATGTTTTCGACTACCCCCTCGCTGGCTTCGCGCAGACCGGTGGAAACCATGAGATCTGAAATCTCCGCAGCGCGCTTTATCTGCTCTATTTCGAAAGGCGATTTTACCTCTCGCAGCCTCTCGACGATACCCGATGCATCAACGATATCGGCTTTAGGAAGATACGATTGCAGAGGGCCATCAATCTTAGCCGTAGCGGCACTATTTCGCTGAAGCCCGACGCGCGCGCCTTCCCCGGCTAGTGAGACTATTTTAGCCGTTATCAATGCAGCAACGTCATCAGTGTCAGTGTATCCGGCAAATTCAACGCCGGACGTTTGCCGAGAAACCGTAGGCGCCTCGATATAGCGAGCAAATAGAATTGACCCCGCATCGGGCGATATCAGTAAAGCATGAAGGGCAAAATATCCTTCATAATCAAGACCCGTAATGTAGCAGATATTCTCCGGGCTGGTGAATACAGAGACGTCAATGTTACGGTCCCGACAAGACTGCTTGACAGCGTTTAGCCGACGTTCATGTTCAAGACCAGCCGACGTGACGTAGTGGTTCATCCCGGATTCCCCGATTTGAGTGGAATTATTCATAAAGTCCGCCTGGGGCGAGTGGGTTTTGGTTCGTACAAACACGCTCACGGGCGGATAAAGGACCATCTATTTGCCCCGAAGTTCACGGCCCATGCCCTTGCGCTGGACCAGGCCGAATATGAGGAAGCATCGTTTGATCGGTCAAATGCAGTGTTGATATAGGCCCCATCTTGCATCGAGATTGGAGGACAGCCTGTCAATTTCGCCTGAGAGGCGATGCTTCGGCGCCTGGTGTGATCCCTTCAAGGCGCAAGCTTGGTCTCGACAAGTTTGATCCAGTAGGAAGTTCCATACGGAATAGCCTCGTCGTTGAAGTCATAAGCCGAATGGTGCAAGCCGGCGCTGTCGCCATTTCCGCAAAGTATGTAAGCTCCTGGACGAGCTTCCAGCATGTAGCCGAAGTCTTCAGCTGCCATGATCGGTCGATTAGAATGGACATTGGCTTCCCCGACCAAACCCTTCGCGACTGCCACCGCTATCTCAGTCTGATCAGCGTGGTTAAACGTCAGCGGCGCACCACCAATAAATGACAGCTCGATATTTGCGCCGCTCATCTTCGCCGTACCCGCAACGATCTCGCTCAATCGAGCCTTGATCAGTTCGTGCACTTTAACTGAAAGGGAGCGTATCGTGCCGCGTAGAACAGCGGATTGGGGAATCACGCCTGGTGTTGAGCCGGCGTGAAATTCGGAAATTGACACTCCCGCTGCTTCCAAGGGATCCAAGTTTCGAGCCACAATTTGCTGGACAGCTGTTATAAGCTGAGCGCCGACTAGAACCGGATCAATACAGTCGTGCGGTGCAGATGCGTGACCGCCTCGCCCCTCAATGTTTATCTCCACCACATTGTAAGCGGCCATCATAGGGCCTGGTCGAATGCTAAATGATCCCAATGCGAGACCAGGCCAATTGTGCATGCCGAACACTTCCGATATGTTGAAGCGTTCCATCAGCCCATCCTTGATCATGGCCGCAGCCCCAGCTTCCTCTTCTTCGGCGGGCTGGAAAATCAATACAGCGTTGCCACGGAAATTGCGTGTTTCTGCAAGGTAGGAGGCAGCACCTAGCAACATAGCTGTATGGCCGTCATGGCCACATGCATGCATTTTTCCGGGAGTCTGCGACGCATAAGGTAGGCCGGTCGCCTCTAGAATGGGCAACGCATCCATGTCCGCCCTCAACCCGATGGATATGCTTCGACTTGAGTCTGATTGTATCCGTCCTTTGATGACGCCCACAACGCCCGTACGCCCGATCCCCTCGACAACTTCATCGCAGCCAAACTCACGCAAGCGAGCAGCGACAAACGCAGAGGTTCGATGGACATCATAAAGGAGTTCTGGATGCTGATGCAGGTCCCGCCGCCAACCTATAATATCCGGATGCAAATCGGCCACACGATTGATAACGGGCATTCGAAATGACTCCCCATAGTCCATCACTGCACGTGGCACGCATAGGGTTGGCGGTCAAATATGAAAAGTCGCCCATATCCATCTAGGAGTTAGATGGATCGAATGGCTTGCCGTTGACGGCGGTTTCCAAGGCGTTTGAAGCCGAAATCATCATTGATCGACAGCTCCTGTGTCCGCGTTCACCAGAACGGAAAAGGCGGCGCTGACGATTTGCCGAAGCTCCAATATCTTGTCCTGGCGGGTGGAAAGGGACATGACGGTAAGCCCGCCGCCACGCTCGTTGCCCTGCAAACCCGATGCAATCTGCTTGCCGACCACGCCTACAACAGAGTTGCTGTCCGGACGCTCGCAGCGGAGCGATGGCTTGGGCGAAGATTCCGCAGAACAACCTGAAACGCCCGACAAGCTCTCTCGCGGAGGCGGCGTACCGCCGAACGCTTACGGCACGATTGGAAGCAGAATATGGGAAGGATGGTCGCGATCGTGATGGATAGTATTCTGCGCGACCACCATCCGCGTTTCGGTGCCGTTGTTCTCTCCTGTATTCAGGTTCCGGGCCCAGTGGGGGAAGAGACTGCTCGACACTTGCACGCGGATACGGTGGCCGGGCGCGAACCAGTTGCTAGTCGCCTCCATGTTCACCTCTATGCGATAGACATTTCCCGGCGTCAGCAGGCTTGGATTGCTATAATCCTCGCGGTAGCGTTCCGGCATCTTGTAGGCATCACGATAGCGCGCCCGCGCGATTCCTTGGTGCAGGTTGTAGACGCGGCCATCTGGATAGACATCGCTCAGTTGCACGACGAAATCAGTATCCACCGCCGATGATGAGACATAGAGCACAGCGCGCAATGGGCCGGTCACCTCGATACCCGATTCCAGCAGTTCCGTAGTGAAGACCAGACGATCAGGGCGCAGATCGAGCTCCCGGACGTCAGCTGCCACGCCACCACCGCCGCTATCGATGTCTATGCTAGGCACCGGATCGGCGGGGTCGTAGCGATAATGGTCGGCGGGTCCCGTGGCCATCGCCGCGGAGAGCTTGCCATCCCCCTTGCTGGTGCTCGCCTTGCCACCGCTGCTGAAATAGTACGGCACGAACCGGGTGTCTGGGAGCGGCCAGCTATCGGCCGATTTCCACTTGTTGGCTCCCATCAGATAATATTGAACGCGCGGCATCCTCAGATCCACTTGGCCGCCGCGCAGCCAGTGATCATACCAACGCAAATAGATCGACCAATGATCGTGGCGAATGTCCCCAACGTCGCGCTTGCCGACCATGTACGGCGTTCTGGCCGATTCGCTCCGACAATGCTCCGTAGGTGAGATGATGACATATTGGTTGCGACGCGCCTGCTCGGTGAGCGACTGGTGTTGGAACGCGTTGAACAGGTCTAACGTAGCGCCGACTGTAGGATCGTACCAGGAGTTTACGAACAACGCGGGCGCATTGGGACGCGACTTTTCGTCAAAAAGGGCGAACTGCTGCCAGTATGGATCGCCGGGTTCATGCGAGACCCAGTCGCGCCAGTCGCTGGTTGCGCGCCCCGACCCGTCCATCATGTCGGCAAGGGGCAACGTCTTCAGGACCTCGTCGTAGTCGATCTTCGGGAGGGGCTCCGTACCCCGCTCGCTGCCAAGCTCGCGGAACCAACGAAAGGCCCAGCCGATCGCAGGCACACCACTGTTAACGATATCATACGGGTTATTACGCATCCCGCCGGCGGGTCCCTGCGGCACCATCGCTGCCAGAGCCGGTGGTCGAGTTGCTGCCATCATGACCTGATTGAGTCCAAGGAAAGAGCATCCGTAGGTCCCAACTTTGCCGTTCGACCAGGGCTGAGCAGCGACCCAGCCGACGGTGTCGTAGCCATCGTCCGCGTCATACGCGGCGGGGTGGGAATTGCCCTCCGAACGAAAGCGACCGCGGGCATCCTGCACGACGACTGTGAAGCCCTGGCCCGCGAACATATAGGCAACACCATTCCGCATCTTGGAATCGCGCCCATCCCGATATGGCGTCTTGTCATATTGCGTGCGGATCAGGATGGTCGGCAGCTTCTCTCCGGCTCCCCGCGGTTGGTAGATATCGGCATAGAGTCCAACGCTGTCACGCATCGGGATCCGGACATCGTTGTCTACCTCGACCTCGAAACGCGGCCTGGGGAAGGCCACCACGTCGAGCTCGCCCACCTGCTCACAAAGGGGCTCGGAAATTGGAACACCTGCCATTAGCGACTGTTCAACCATTTGGCTTCCATGTAATTGCAACGCGGTTTTGATCACCGCAGACTTCATGCGGACGTCAATTGGCGAGTCTGGAACGGCCAAAGACAGGAAATAGTCGGCGAAGGTGGTCGGCTGCAGACGCAATTTACACCGAAGCCATTGCTGCGTACCCAAGCGCGATGGAAGCACACAGGTTGTAGGCAGACTACATTATCAATCCCTGCCGCCGTACACGGCTATCGGCTCGCCAAGGCTGCCAGGCAAGATGTCTTGACCAAGGCC
>NZ_JBVVQH010000039.1:0-21475 GCF_055811115.1 Mesorhizobium sp. WSM4832
TCGCCATCGGCTGCGCCGTCCTCAACCGCATGCTTGCCTGCGCACGCCCGAAATCCGCCCGCCGCAAGGCGGCCACGAGTCTGCCGCTTCAAAGATCGACATCCGCTCAAGTCCGGACCCATGCACCAACGCCGAGTGGCATGAGATTTGCTGCTATCGCCTGTAAGGTACCGACAACGGGCGTAATTGTGAAAGAGGCCAAAATAGGAGGTGGCCATGACCCGAGATTCGGCTGTTCGAGCATGAAGGCGAAGGCTGTCGTCCATAAGGACTTTCGCATCGGCCGGATCGACGACCGCGTCTGTGGTGCGTTTCTGGAGCACCTCGGGCGGGCGATCTACACTGGTATCTATGGAAACCCAACCCCATGACCAATCCCGAGCACCCCGCCAATCCGTTTTCCCTTCCCGACAACCTGCCACCCGCGGTGGAGGATGGCGAGGCGATCGTCTGGCCGGCATGCAAATGCCAAGCGTGACGCTCCGCACGACCTTCAGCGAACTGCTCGACTTGTCCGCCTTGCCGGGTAGCCTCGTCGTCTATGCCTATCCGATGACCGGGGTTCCCGGCGTCGAATTGCCGCCGGGTTGGAACGACATTGCCGGTGCGCGCGGATGCACGCCGCGAACCCTGCGCCGTTTTCACGTTGGTTCAACGCGTAATCACGCAAGCCGGCGGCTATCTGGCCACCTGGCGGTGAAGGGGGCAGATCACAATGGGCACGAACAATCCGCCGCTTTCGCCCGAGGACGTCGAACGCTTCGGGTCTGATCCCCTTACGCTTCTGTGTTGCATGCTTCGTTTTGTCTCCGCTCGCCGACTCGCGGCTTTCCCGGAAGCGGGAGGGAAGCGGGGTATGGGAGATGCATGCGGCAAGCTGCATCCGGCGTCTAGCGAAACAGCATACGCAGGATCTGGTGGAAGCACTCGACGCGCTGCGCCTCGTCGGCCCGAGAAAACATCAGGCATGATCCAGCAGCCAGGCGCTGCATAAGGAAGCCAGTTGTGGAGATCGCCCGCGCATCGCCGGCGCTGATGAGCCGACGCCAACATTACGCAGGGCAGACAGCCAAACGGTTCTCGCCTTAAGCGTCTGACGCATGATGCGTGTCCAAGAGCTGACAGCGACAGAATAACACGTCGGGTTCAAAACAACCGGCCGTCTTGGGCTTGTGAGGTTTTCGAGGCAGAACATGCATTTACTACGGGCAAAGCGCTGGCACGACGTTTGCTGGTTGAGATCGGCAATACTGAGTGAGCACGGATCGCATAAGAACACGCAAGACATTGATGGTCTCCTAACCGGTGTGTTCCGTTTCTGAGAGAAGAACCAGCTCGCGCATAAACATCAGGAAAGATGTGGGAATGGAGAACAACATGTTGCGAGTGAGTCCCCGGCTCCTCCGATCAAGTGGACGACTGGCTGCGTGGCGAACCCCTCACGAACATTCAGCCCGGCAAGGGGTAGGGATGACAAGTGGAATGGAGCCATGGTCAATTCGCCCGTTTTCTGCGACGCACCCGCAGTAACTATTTCCATGGAACACAGGGTCCATCGTTTGCTGCAGCGATTGCCTATCCCGACGTGGGGCGGGCGTGAGGAATCTGATTTTCGAGGAAGGATGATGTCAAAGCTGGATGAGATGGTGAAGAAAAGTCCGAAAGCTTCAACTGCGCGCCGCAATTGACCTTGCCGAGGGTCTCCCGGTCAAATGGACCGAGATAGCGGAAGTCGCCGAGAAAACGCACGCTGTTTATGCCGAGTTGGATGGCGCCAGGAGAGAGCTCGCCGAAATGAAGACTTTAGTATGAAGAGCACATTCATCAGCCGCGACGGCTCTGTATGGATGCCGGAATACCTGAGCGCCATAGATTTGCAAGATCTGTATCGGCTGCGGCCGCTGTTTCAAAGTCTGCTCGCGCGAGGTCATGCATCTTTAGGGCGTCGATGACGCGGGTGAAATCCTCGGCGCCTGCGACGGCAGCGACGACGATTTCGATGGTGAGCTCAATCGCATGGTCATGGTTGTCGACCATGCCGGCCGCTGCATTGGCTGCGGAGCCTGCGGCCGCGTCTGCCCAAAGAACTGCCAGACCCTTGTCGCGGCCGACCAGATCGCAGCATGAGCTGCATGATTTGACGAGACAAAATCAGGAGAACGGCATTGCGCTTCATCACCTTTTGTCGGCTCCTCGGGCTGGTCCTGTGCGGCAACGCTGTGACGGTTTACTTCGCCTCGCATTCGTTCCGTCTAGCAGTCTTCACGACGCTGGGCTGTTCGCTACTTCTTCAGCTGGGCTATTTCGCAAGTGTCCTTCTTCTGATTTGGCGATCCAGCTGCGCTGGCAAAGCCGGGCAAGGGGCTGAGCTTTTCGATAGGTCCCAGGAAGTTCGGTACCAGTCGCGCGACGATGAGCATAGGAATGAAACTCAAGATGTGCCACAGCGCAATCAAACGCTCGGCATATCGCTGCTCCTCCCTTGAGGCGCCGTAACAAGATCAGAACCCATATTCATCATTTTGTTCAAGTTTGATTATTGAGGTCATGGTTCCCTGGACGGTCGAAGGCGATGGCATTCTCATCGTTCTAACGCCAGGGGAATGCAGTTTCGGTTCTCCGGACAATGGTAGTCGATCACAGCGCACGGCACGCGGGTTGCTCCCTCTCGAAGGCTAACGAAGCGCTGGAAAATATAACACGTGTGACGGTGGCCCATGTCTGGCTCTGCAACAGCCGCATGACGTTCGAGCGGACCTGTCCACGTGAGACGCAGGAGATGGTATTCGATGCCCACGACCGGGGGCGGGGCCTGCGCGTGCGGCCTCTACGACAACATGAAGATGGCGGTGGCAGACGGTCTTTTGGGCAAGGACCGGCAATACAATCGCCGCTTCCTGCAGATGTGCAGCCATTACCTGGTGCAGCCGGTCGCCGCACCCCGGCCTCCGGTTGGGAGAAGGGGCAGGTCGAGAACCACGTCGGGCTGGTGCGCGAGCGCTTCTTCCCACCACGGCTGCGCTTCAGGAGCTAGGAGGAGCTGAACGACTTGCTGCTCGACAAGTGCGTCGCCTGGGCTAAGGCCCACCGCCACGTCGATCAGCCGGACCGCACGATCTGAGAGGTGCTCGAGGAGGAACGCGGCCGGCGCGCTCCATCAAACACGAGCTGACCGTCGCCAAGGTGCCGCTCGCCTAGGAGATCGAGGACGTCGACTTCATCGACACGCCGGTCAAACGAGGCCCTCGTTCGCGAGCTCGCCAACGGCACCTTCGTTGCCGACCAGCGCAATGCCGTGCTCATCGGCGGTACCGGAAGATCTGGCGATCGGCATCGCGCGCGCCCTGATCCGCAACGGTTCACGCGACCCGCTTCAACGTCGTCGATCTCGTCCGGCTCGAGGCGGAGCACCAAACAGCAAGCAGGGACACATCGCTGACTCCCTCACTCGACTCGACTTCGTCGTCCTTGACGAACTCGGCTATCTTTCCTTCGCCCATGCCGGCGGGCAGCTTCTCTTGCATCTGATCAGTCGGCTGTACGAACGCACCTCCATCATCGTCACCACAACCTGGCATTCGGCGAATGGCCGAGTGCCTTTGTCAGCGACGCAAAGATGACGACGGTGCTGCTCGACCGGCTCACCCATCAGGGCGAGATCATCGGGACCAGAAACGAGTCCTGGCGTCGCTTCAAGAACCGCGCCTAGCGGACCTCTGCGGACCATCGACCAAAACAATCCGCACTCGCCGGGCTGCGCAACCCCGACCAGCTCCGCCCGGCGAGCGCTCCTCGTCGCGCTTATGCAAGCGGGGGCAATAAGTGTACGCACTCGAACCAGGGGTAAAGTTCGCGCCGATTGGCAGGTCTCCGCTATGGTGCGTCCCAGAACAGCTGTCCGCATCCTCGGCGCTCGCCGTATCGCCGTTCCAACTCTCCTGCGACGGTCCTGCTTTCGTCCGCTCGCCGTCTCAGGCGCGGATATCTTGCACCCTATTTACCTCCGCGCCGAGGCGACCTGGCCCGCGATGTTTTCGAAGCACCGCCTGAGGTGCGCTCGAGTGCCTCAATGCTCCAAGTCTGGGCCAACCGGAAAGACGCGTCTAACCTTGGTTCTTCGTGCGCTCGACGGCTCACTTGCTTGGGCGTCACATCGCGAAGTCGCCGAAGGGCTGATTTGCCTACGGCGCGTCCATGCCGATTGTGGCGATCCTCGCGATCACCTGCCCGATCGCATTCGCCGCGCCGTCTCTCGTGGCCGCGCCCTCCTTCTTGAATTGAAGGTACAGACAATTCCTCTTTAAAAAGCGACCTCCGCCCTGTCCGTCAGCCGGCGAGCAGTTCGGGGCTAAAACCCGGTCACCGCGGTTCGCCAGGTCGAAATGGCAGCGAAACGGCCTTGCGGATGCGCTCTGGTTCAGGCGTAGGTCGATGCCGAGGGGCACGTTCGGCATTGTCCGATAGCCGACAATGTCGGGTACGCAACGTAGAGGAAGCCGACTCTCTGGTGTTTTTCAAGGCTTTTTGGCTTGGCACGGTACATGCTCGCTATTGCGCGAAACGCACGGATTGAGTGGTCTCACCGCCACCAAAGTCGCTAGCTTACGCCTCCTCCCAAGGCGAACCCGGCCCGGCAGGGAGCTCCGTCTCTGCCGGGCATGCCTTTTCAGACGTAATCGCGTTCAGAACTTCAAATTGGGCGGCGCAATGTCCGGCTGAAGAGGATCGCGTCGAATTGGAATATGGAGGCCGTTTCGAGGGCTCTCCGATGCACGGCGGAGCGCGAAGGGATTGTGGGCCATGAGGGTGGGTTCACGCGCACCGTGTTCGTCCACATCCGACAATCGTGTCGGCTTTGTCGGTTTGACGACACAGCCTTGTTTGGCCGGCATCTTGGACGTTTTGGTCTAAGTCTCTGAAACAGTTACATAATTCCTTTCCTTTACGCTGTCATATAGATTGGCATGAATTTTGCTGTGATTTCGCTGAAGGGGCGGGAGCAGCTTGCCAGGGAAGAGCGAAGAGATGGCTCGACAAAGTTGAAGGACGGGGGATCACAGGTTTGTTGCGAATGAATGCGTTGCCCGCTGGCGGCCCTGCTTCTGCGGCTAGAGCCTCCGTGCGGTTTGAAGATGCGGCGAGGGGCTGCAGTGCGCGTGTCGATTGCATGATTTGCTGGCGGGTCCAACAATGGGCGCTGCAGATGTGCACACGGTTGGCGAGCTACGTCGTCTTCGTGATGGCATTCTTCGTCAGCGCTATGACAGCGAACGGACAGGAGACCAGCCTTGTCGGCATTTACCAGGGTTCGGAGCTAACCGCGGCCGCCAACCATCTGGGACAAGGCGGATACGAGCTGTCGGGTGGTACCAAAGTGTCTTTCGATAAGTGGTACCACACCAAATGGATCGACATGCGATTTGAAATGTTGACGCAGCTGTCGGATGATTTCGGTCTCCTGTGGGGCGCGAGCACCGGCCAACGCGCCGAAAAGGTCCGAATCGACCCAAGTGTGAAACTCGGCTTTATTCTGCAAAAGCGACCGACGCCGTCCACGACGCTTTCTCTCACCGTCAGTTCGATTTTGGGCGGGAACCTGACGGAACGACCTTGCACGGCGGACTATGGCGCCTTCGGCGGCTTCCATGCAGTGAATTGCCGTCTGGCGGCCTCGCAACTGCGGCCTGCGGACACGTTGAAACACATGGCAAAGATTAATCCAAGCCGATTGAAACTCGACATTCGGTTCAGGGGTGAATTTTAGCGATGGTGAAAGGCAAGGCCGTAAATTTCATTGATGAAGAACAATCAGACAGGAAGTTGATTATGCACAAAACACAATTGTTCCCGGCAGGTTTCCTTGTCGGTCTTATAGCGTGCCTGTTGGCTGCACCCGGTTTCGCAGGTGATCTCGATGCCGGTGTCAGCGGCAAAGGAACGACCGGTACTCCAGCCGCGGAAAGCAGTAGCTCGGGCTGTCCACAAAATGCCGACGGCACATTCTGCTGGATGAGCCCGGATATTGGTGAAGCATGGACATCAGGCTTTATCGGTTCCGGCGTATCGATAAATGTCATAGATGATTTCAAGGAACAGCCATTTGATGCAGACCTCGGTCGCGGTACGCAGACGCAGCGACATGGAGATTGGGTCGCTGAAATTGCCGGCATGGTCGCCCCTGGCGCAAACATATTCAAGTATGGCTATCTCGAGGGGTCTTCGATCGGTCTGCAGGACGGCCTCAATATCATCAATGCGAGCTACCGCACTATAGGGCCACTGAGCCAGCACCCGCGCGAGCAGGCGATCGTCGGTGCCGCCTGGGCCGGCACTGCCATCGTCACCAAGAGTGCCGACAACCTTAGCAGCGAGGTAGGTAGGCCGCACGCAGGGGATTTCGATGAGCTAACCCTCGGGCTGATCGGGGCGCCATCGGCAATCTTCGTGGGCGCGCTCGACCATAATGGCACTCCCGGGAACAAGACGCGGCTGGCCCGATACTCGAATTATCCCGGCTCGAACCCCGAGGTGCGGAACAAGTTCCTGAGCGTGGGTGTCGAAGGTGACAAGACTGACCTATACGGCACGTCTTATGCGGCGCCTGTGGTCGCAGGCTATGCCGCCATCCTTGGCAGCAAGTTCACGTCCGCAACTCCGACACAGATTACTAATCAGCTGCTGGATACAGCCAGGACCGATACGCTCGTCAACTACAATCCGGCGACTTACGGCCGCGGCGAAGCCAGCCTTTCGAGGGCGCTGGCACCCGTTTCGATTCACTAGACTGCCACCCTACCCTCATGCGTTCCAAACGTGGGTGGATCGCGGCGCCCAGGCTGTGAATTGCCGTCTTGGCGCTGCTCCGGCTGGCGGACACGTTGAAATACCCGGCGAACGCTCATCTGAATCCGCTGAACATCGGTCTCTGGTTCAGAGGTCGTTCCAGCCATGGTGAAATGCTTCGTCTTGTTGATGAAGAACAGTTCAAACAGGAGAGTTGAATGCAGATAAAGCGATTGTTGCCGGTGGCGTACCTTGCCAGCCTTATCCTATGGACGTCGGCACCACCCGGTTTCGCCGGTGACCTCCAATCCAGGCTCGCCGGCGATGGAGGGCCTGCAAGGCCAGCCATGGAGGGCAGCAGCTCGCGTTGCCCACAAAATGCCGATGGCACATTTTGCTGGATGAGCCCGGACGTCGGCGCAGCATGGGCCTCGGGCTATAATGGGTCTGGCGTGTCGGTAACTATCATAGATAACTTCACAGGTAACATGGGACAGGTGGGGGATCTCGGCCATGGCTCCCAATGGCGGCGACATGGGCAGTGGGTCGCTCAAGCAGCCGGCATGGTCGCGCCTGGCGCAAACATAACCGAGCTTGACTATTCGGAACAAGTTCCGCTCACGCTGAAGCAGGGCCTCAATGTCATTAATCTGAGCTATGGCCTTGACGAACCAGTGAGCGAGTACCGGCTTGAGCAGTCGATTGTCGATGCGGCTCGGGCGGGTGCTGCGGTCTTCACAAAGGCAGCCGGCAACGGGTCCGTAGCGGTAGACACTCTTGCCGATGGGGATATTGATTTCCTTGCTCTCGACCTGATTGGGAAGCAATCGGCAATCTTTGTGGGTGCGCTAGAGCGCAATGGCACTCCCGAAAACAAGGCAAAGCTCGCCTCCTATTCGAATTACGCCGGTTCAGATTCGGAGGTGCAGAACCACTTCCTGACAGTGGGAGTCGAGAGCGACAAGACTGGCCTACCCGGAACGTCTGTCGCGGCATCTGTGGTTGCAGGCTATGCCGCTATCCTTGGCAGCAAGTTCACGTCGGCAACTCCGACACAGATTACCAATCAGCTGCTGGATACAGCCAGGACCGACACGCTCATCAATTACGATGCGGCAACTTATGGTCACGGGGAGGCCAGTCTTTCGAGGGCACTGGCACCCGTTTCGATCAGGTAGACGTGCATCCGATTGAGCAGCTAAACTTTCTGTGAGGCGCCAGAGCCACAAAATCGCCTCACAGAATTCGCGCTGAAACCGCGCGGTTCGTGCCGATCCAATCGCAAACAAGAGCCATTGCCTTTACCGAAGTCTGTTGGTGGGGCGGTCTGGCTGCGCTCGCAGAGCTGGCAAAAACACAGATGTCGATCGGGTGTTTCGTACGTTTCCGAGGCGATGGTCGCTTCATCGCAGCATGCCGACATTCGGATCGCTTCGTCTCGGTCGCAAGGAAAGCGCTGGAAACCGCCAAGGCTCTGATGGGTGGTCGGAGAGCGCGGCCGACCAATTCAACCGGCGCTTATAGAATGAGTTTGCGTCGCTATTTCAGCTGAATGATCATCGCCGGAGAGAATATGCTGGAAAAATTCGAGCGTTACCCGCTCACCTTTGGACCCACGCCTATCGAGAAGCTCGATCGCCTCGGCAAGCATCTGGGCGGCAAGGTGGAGATCTACGCTAAACGCGAGGACTGCAACTCCGGTCTCGCATTCGGCGGAAATAAGCTGCGCAAGCTCGAATACATCATCCCCGACGCGATCGCGTCTGATGCCGATACCCTGGTAACTATCGGCGGCGTGCAGTCCAACCACACGCGCATGGTCGCCGCCGTTGCCGCCAAGATCGGCATGAAATGTCTTCTGGTTCAGGAGAGCTGGGTTCCACATGACGATGTCGTCTACGACCGGGTCGGCAACATTCTCTTGAGCCGCATCTTAGGCGCAGAGGTGCGCCTGGTCGACGAGGGCTTTGACATCGGCATCCGGCACAGTTGGGAAAAAGCGCTCTATGAGGTCAAGGCAAGGGGCGGCAGGCCCTATGCGATACCGGCCGGCGCATCTGTTCATCCGAATGGCGGCCTCGGCTATGTTGGGTTCGCCGAGGAGGTGCGCACCCAGGAGAAACAGCTTGGGTTTGCCTTCGACTACATCGTCGTTTGCACGGTCACCGGTTCAACGCATGCCGGCATGCTCGTCGGATTCGCCAAGGACGGTCGGCAGCGCAACGTAATCGGTATCGATGCCTCTGCTACCCCGGCCAAGACCAAGGCGCAGGTGCTTAGCATTGCCCAGCGTACAGCGACCCTCGTTGAGCTCGGAACCGACCTCGTCGAGGACGACGTGGTGTTGCTCGAAGACTATGCGTATCCGCGTTATGGCATCCCATCCCAGGAAACCAATGAGGCGATCCGCCTGTGCGCTCGGCTCGAGGGCATGATTACGGACCCCGTCTATGAGGGCAAATCGATGCAAGGAATGATCGACCTTGTCCAGAGAGGTTTCTTTCCAGAGGGATCGCGCATCCTCTATGCCCATCTCGGCGGCGCGCCGGCGATCAACGGTTACGGCTACACTTTTCGCGACGGCTGATGCTCGACAGATCTCCCCGTGCTGTGCCTGCCGTAACAGCGCCGCGCCAAGTTTGACCGGAGGCCCGTTTGGAAACCTCAGCGGGCAGCTGTCAACGGCCGCCACGAGGTGGGGTCATGGTCCTGGCATGCTTGGCAGCATTTGCCTGTGCTCAATGTGTCCTGGAGCCGCCTACGAAGGGAAGACATGGCCGTTTGACTCTTGGTCATTTTGCGGTGCGGCGATAACCGCCGTAAATCTGACAAATTGTAAGCCATCGAAGCTGTCGCGCGGTTGCGGAGGTATGTTCTTGATCAGGCGTGGAGCTGTGGATCCAAGCGTGCTCGATCTGGTCGTAGTCGGCGAGCACATAGCGGCCCCCCAGCGCAGTGTGAGCTGGGCCAAGCGTGGGCGAGGGAAGAGGCCGTGACAGTGGGCAGATCGGTATCCGGCTTAACGAGGCCTTCCTGTATCGAGCGTCGACGAGACTGTCGTCCCTTCAGCAATTTTGACCGAAACGGCGCGTTCAGCCGGCGCGTTGCCTTCGGGCGAGTTCGTCCACCTGGCGCTCTTCGTGCGTGAGGGCTACGACGTAGCTGAGCTGCTGTATAAGGAGGGGTGCGCGCGAGGCGACGATGAGGTCGAGTTGTCCCCCGATCGCCTCTGCGTAGCTGTAAGTGTCGATGGATACATATCGGCCTGGTTCTCGATCTTCGAAACAGGGGCTCGCTTGATCTTAAGGGTCGAGGCAATCTCTGCCTGGGCCGGCCGCAGCTCGCCGAGGCTCTCGGCATCCGTCATTTGACTCTTCGAAACGTGCGTCGACACGCTCCCGACGTTGCTCAGGGAGGCTGCGATCCACGTCATCAAGCTTGCGTTCCATTTCTTCTCTTCTTCGCCGCCGCCGGGCAAGTGAGATCTCCCCTGATAGCGTTTGTTCAATGGCGTCCTGATTTGGTGGCCCGGAACGGGAAGTCGCATCTGGCCATTGCCATCGCCCGTGCGCTCATCCGTGACGGCGGGCGCGGCCGCTTCTTCAACGCGACAACGACCGCACTGCTCGATTATCTAACCCATTATTGCGAGATCATCGAATTCGGACATGAATCCTGGCGCTTCAAGGACCGCGCCTGATCACCACATCGCCCAAGACGATCCGCGCTCGCCGGGCTTCGCAACCCGGACCAGCTCCGCCCTGCGAGCGCTAAGCGCGATGCGCTGCAGCCAATTTTTACCGGGATAGGAGCGAAAGCTCGCATCCAAGATGTCTTGGAACTGATAGCGGTTGCTGCCGATGAGAGCAAAGACCTTGCCGGGCCGACCGGACGTCTGGCTGATAAACCATGCGGCGGTGCGGCCGACCTTCCAGTCGTCGGTTCCCACAAAGCCGGTCCGGCTGGCGGCGGATACCTCGCTGACGTAGGCGATCACCGGAACGCCCTTGACGCGCAACTCAATCACCTGGCCGACGAGCGGGTGATCGGCCGAGATCACCGCGATTGCATCGGCGCTCTCGCTATCTTGAGCAGATTGGCAGCGATCGCTTCGGGGGAAGGGTCCTCCTCGAAGAGCACGTCTGGCTCAATAACCGCATCTGTGCGTCGCGCGGAGGCACCGAGAAGTGCCTCGGCCCAGATCTGACAGAGCGGGCCGGTGCGATTGCTACATGAGAAAGCTCAAGTGCCGATGCGGGAGATTGTCCCGCCTGCGTTCGTGCAGCGGCCCCGAACTGCGGAAGCCGATCTGCTGCGCTGCGCTCAAGATGAGGTCGGCCGTCTGCGGTCGCAGTGTGCCAGTTCCGGCAAGAGCCTATTGACCGTGGAAACACTTACGCCCGCGGATTTCGCCAGATCGGCGATCGTTGGCCTGTTCACCAGCCGCCTCCCATATGCAATTCGTGAATGACGTCTTCCAAGCGCAAATGCATGTCAGCGCAAACGAGGCGCACGTTTCCGGATCCTTCGAGGAGAAGCCTGATATGTTGCAAGAAATCTCCACGCCGCCTGACGCCCTATCGGCAAGTTTGTTCGGCCGCGGCCGTTTTTCCCGATGTCACCACGCCCTGCGGCTGTGCGATCCGAAGCCGCGCGACGTGCTGCGACGCGAAGGCGCCAAATCTGGCTGACCTCAACGGACAGCGCTTTCGGGACCTCAACAACACTTTCGCCATCCTGATGCATAGGGATGGCTTTGCCCCGGCGCTTTGATGCGGTTGCGCGCATCCTTCGTGACGGCAGCCGCCTTTTGAATTCGACGGCACATGAGATCGACCTTGCTGAACTACCTGCTCGATTGTTTTCCGGCGGTCGAGCAGATCCATTTCGTCAAGCGTCGATACTGAGGCTGTGACGATCGCCATCAAGCTGCACGCGCATTCACTAAGCGCACGAGCATTGCCAGATCGAAGGGCGCCTATCAGTATCCTTTGATTGGGCCGAGGCGGGGCCAGGGGAAAATATCCGCAACATCGCTTCGCCGCAGGCGCCTGCGCCCGCGCCGGCTTACGCAGGCGCCGACCACCGATTGCCGATGACGTCGTCATTCGTGGCTTCAATGACGCCGATGCTGGTTATGGACGTGCATGGACGATCCTCCACATAAGGGCAGGCTCGGCCATCAATCGCCGCCGTGGAAACCACAACCTCTCCTTTTTCTCGGCAGTACGCTCCACGCTCAATCCGACCGGGATCAAGGATAACAACCGCAGCCTGCTCGCCATGGTGCTGCCAAAACAGCACCACTCGAACGCCGAAGATCATCAAGGTCGATGGCATGGAACAGCCCTTCGAAACGGCATCGAAGGCGCGTACCTGGTCGTGCTGAACACCACAAAGAGAAGGAAACGCTCTATGGAACAGATTGCCACCGTCGGCCTGGATCCGGGCGCTCACGTTATTTCGTGGGCGGCGCCACGGGTGCCTCTTCGGAGGATCGGAATTGCTCCCATCCCGCTGCGCGAAGATTACACTCGACGCAGGTCCCGCAACCGAAACCCCAGCTATGTCTATGCTCGCGGTTTCCGCTATAGCAGGTGTGGCTTCCTTCGCGGATGAGCTCCACTAGCGCCTCGCCGCCCAGCCAATCCGCCAGCGCCCAGGTCTGCGCCTTGTCGAGCCGCATCAGGGGTGTGTGAATGATGAAGCGCGTCTCCATTCCAAGGTTCAGGGCAAGTTGCGTCGCTTTAATTGCGTCATCTCGACAATCCGGGTAGCTGAAACGATCCGTCTCGGACACGCCGATCACGAGGTGTTTCGCGCCCACCCTATAAGCTATCGCGGCCGCAAATCCGAGGAACAGAAGGTTGCGGCCGGGCACGAAGGTATTTGTTAGACCGTTCGCGTTCAGTGCGATCTCGACGTCGCGCGTGAGCGCGGTATCACTGATTTGGCCGAGCACGGCCATGTCAATCATGTGGTCCTCGCCTAGTCGACCACGCCAGGCCGGAAAGTCTGTTCGAATGCGCTCGATCAAGTAAGGCCGCACATCGAGCTCGATCCGATGCCGCTGCCCATAGTCGAAGCCGATTGTCTCGACGTGCTCGAAGTTCGCCAGCGCCCAAGCCAGGCAGGTTGTCGAATCCTGGCCGCCGGAGAAAAGGACGAGTGCGGTTCCCGGATCCCGTTGCATCGGGTCAACCATCGTATTCAGCCCAACACAGCGGTGTCTCATAGACTGTCACCGAGCACATTTGGCCAAGAAGCGGCTTGGTTTGGTTCCAGATCCAGACCGCAATGTTTTCCGCGGTCGGATTTTCGAGACCCTCAATCTCATTCAGATACTGATGGTCGAGACGTTGCAGAAGCGGTCCGAACACAGCCTCGACATCGAAGAAATCGATGACAAAGCCCGTGTTTGGGTCGACGGGCCCTTCCAGACGCAGTTCCACACGGTATGAGTGGCCATGCATGCGGTGACAGCGGTGGGTGTCTGGAACGCGCGGAAGACGGTGCGCTGCCTCGAAGGTGAAAGCTTGCGTAATTTTCATGGGATCCCGAGAAGCTTATGCGTTTGCAGGCTCAAGCGCCAACGTGGGTTGGCAAGACAATAGGCCACTGCGGCGGCTGTATTCGCATCGCGCTCGGGCCCATCCATTGGCTGAAGCAAAAGGTGCTCAAACGCGAGAACTTCGAAATGTTCGGGCTCCGCGCCAATCTGAGGGTATACGAGCTTTAGCTCGTCCCCTGCCATAGCCACGAGGCGTGCATTGAATTTCGGACTAACGCACAGCCAGTCGATGCCGTCGGGTGGGGAGATGGTACCGTTGGTCTCCACGGCAATTTCAAAGGCCAAGGAATGCAGCGCTTCCAGGAGTTCTTCATCGATCTGGAGAAGGGGTTCCCCTCCAGTGAGCACGACAAGACGCTGCCCAGTTCCTGACCCGCGCCAGGCTTGCTCGACCGCCAACGCAAGCTCCAGTGCGGTGGCAAAATGTCCGCCACCGGGGCCATTTACCCCAACGAAATCGGTATCGCAGAATCCGCAGAATGCGCTTTCCCGGTCGCCTTCACGTCCCGACCAAAGATTACAGCCGGCGAAACGACAAAAAATGGCAGCCCGCCCGGCGTTTCGTCCTTCACCTTGAAGGGTGTAGAAAATTTCCTTGACGGCATATGACATTGCTTAAGCGGCCTTCGAGCGAGCAAGGGAGCATCTCTGCTGGCTTACGAGACACGGCAATAGGGGGGAAATCTCCCACTGCACGTTTTGCAGGTCGTTCCACCTTCGAGGGTCGTTACCGAAAAGCCACTCGCCCGAACTCCATGCAGAATTAGGTCTCAGCTGGGGAAGGCTGCGGGGAAGGGCCTCTCGCTCCTCGAAGCCTGTCACCTCGAGAAATGCCTCGATCACATCGCTCATGCCGATGATGCCTTGACGAGGACGAGACGTGAGAATCCAGGCGTCTCCTCGAAAGCCTGCCTCACAGCACGGAAGAACTCGCTCATCAGCCGCAAGCCGCGTTCAAGGATGAGGCGGTCGAGCGATGAGTATGTCGTGTGCGGCGGCAGGGCACCGAGAAAATCCGCCATGTCCTGATCGGTGATCTGAAGGGCTTCATCGATGGTCTTGCCGACGATGAATTCGGTAACCGGCGAGGAAGCGGTTATGTCCGAGCCGCGGCCGAAGGTCTGGAACGTTGCGGCGGAGATCGTCTGCGTCTTACGGTCGAAAGCCATCGTCAATTTAAGCCCATCGCCGTAGGCGACGGCGCCGACCTTGCCGGCCGCTTTGGGGATGTCCAAAGCGCCGACATTGTTCGGGTTGATGAAATACACCTTGTCGCTGATGAGGTGGACGTTGTCGGTGTCACCCCGCATGGCTCCGATCCTTGTCGTTATGGCGGCTAGCCGAAGGACTTGCCGCAGGCGCATTTGTCCCGCGCATTGGGATTGTCGAAGACAAAGCCCGAGGACTCCAGGTCCGTGACAAAGTCAACGGTCATGCCGGCGAGATGGGGCTGGGAGCTTGCGTCGACGAACACCTTGATCCCGTCCGTCTCCATGACGGCATCGCCCTCGCGCGAGACGCTTTCCAGACCCATCAGGTATTTGAGGCCGGCGCAGCCGCCCGCCTCGACCATGATGCGAAACCCTTCCGCCGGTTCGTCGGCGCGGGAAAGCGCGGCCTTGACGGCGGCGACGGCGTTTTCAGTGAGTGTGATCATGGGACTATTTTCTCGCTGATGCGTTTGCAAGCCACGCTGCAAAGAACGTGCCAGAGAGGAAATTCGATCACACAGCTGGTTAGCGGATTTGGCGCCCTGTCTCACATCCAACAATTGTCGGATGTCGGACAGACTGAAACCCTGCGTCGAAAAAGCGGCATCGCACACATCGCCAGAGTCGTCGGCTGAGCCAGCGTTTTCGATCATATGAATGTGGACCGGTGTAAGGGTGGGAATTCGTAAGTCGTGCTGCGCTCCAAAGACCGCGCCATCGTCACCACACAGTGAGGTGGCGAACACCGGGCGGTCGACGACCGCATCGATCGCGCCTTCTCGAAGCAGGCGCCGTCTGCGTCAGCTCGTGTGTGCCGAACACCACTCGCGCGCTCGGCTCGGGGCCTGCAGTGCGGCCGTCACCTCGCGAGGGCCGACTGAGGCATTGCAAATGCCGCGAAGCCAGGGGTGGGCCAACGCGCCGCCCAGGGAAAAGCGCAATCACCGCCACTGCGGCCACGGCCACGATTAGAGGCCGCGGTCAGTTCCAGTTCTGTCGCGAATCGCGGTCTGGCTCGTCCGCGTTCCAAAACGAAACTCGAGCGGGCACCGGTCTCGCCGTCACATCGAAGAGAGAAATCGCTATCTGCCACAGCTACTCGTCGGCAAGGGTCCCGTCACGGCCGATGTCGAGAAATACCAAAGCCGTGGTTGCAGTCATGTTGGAAAAACCGGTGCGGTTGTGTCAGTTGCCCCCGCCAACAACGCCGCCGATTGCGTTGCCGCAAAGGCGGGTACTGACTGTCACGCTATCGCTATCCAAAGCGATGCAACAGATTCGTCAAACAAGTTTACAGACTCTTTGCGAATGCAAGTCGCTGACGATGATACATAAGTCCGAGATTGGCCGTAGCTAAACGTCTAACCCAATGGTTTGGAATGCGTGAACATAGGACCTGCAGCGTTGATCGCGAGCCGCATACAGAGAGGCCCATTAATGGATATCGACATTTTCGAAGCTTACGAGTCTAACGTTCGTCGCTACGGGCGATCGTTTCCAACAGTCTTTAAAAAGTCACTTGGGGCGACAATATGGGACGAGTCCGGCAAGCCATATATCGATTTCCTTGTCGGGTCCGGCGCGCTAAACTACGGTCATAACAATCCAGATATTATGGCGCCCGCAATTCAATATCTCGCCGACAAAAATATTGTTTTGTCGCTTGACATGTATACAGCTGCAAAGCGTGATTTCATCGAAGTATTTGTCGAGTCGATTCTGAAGCCTCGGGGCCTTTCTTACAAGATACAGTTTCCTGGGCCGACCGGGACGAACGCTAACGAAGCGGCGTTGGCGCTGGCGCGAAAATATACCGGCCGCTCGAGTGTCATGGCCTTCACAAACTCGTACCATGGCATGTCGCTCGGCTCCTTGGCGGTGTCGGGTTCAGCGTCAACCAGTCAGCTTGGCGGCGTTGCTCGCCACGATGTGATCCGTGTCCCTTACGAGAACTATCCGAACCAAACTTTCGATTCCGCGAGTTACATCGATCACGTGTTGGGCGACCCAGGCAGCGGGATAGAAAAGCCGGCCGCAATCATCCTGGAGCCCATCCAGGCAGAAGGCGGCATGAACACAGCATCCGCACCATGGCTTGCAGAAATTCAGCGCATTTGCCGCAAGCACGACGTCGTCTTCATCGTCGATGACATTCAGGCAGGTTCGGGACGAACGGGCGATTTCTTCTCATTCGAGTTCGCAAAAATCAAGCCCGACATCGTGTGCCTTTCGAAATCGCTAAGCGGTTCAGGTAATCCGTTGTCCATAGTTCTGATTCGCCCCGACATGGACATATGGAATCCAGGAGAACATAGCGGGACCTTCAGGGGCAATAATCTCGCTTTCGTGACTTCCGCGGCGATGTGCACAATGTGGTCCGATAGGCAGTTTACTACAGCCGTCGAGCGAACGGCCGTCAGACTGCAAGAACACCTTGATCGCCTCTTTGCGAAATTCCCCAAGTGCATCGAACAAAAGCGCGGCCGTGGTCTGATGGCCGGCCTCAAGTGCCGTTCACAGGCCATTGTTGGCCGTGTGCACGATGTCGCGTTCGAAAACGGGCTCCTGATCGAATCCTCTGGGCCAAATCGCGATGTCATCAAAGTCCTCCCGCCGATAACCATCTCAGATGATGAACTCGATCACGGCATTGCCATCCTCGATCAGGCACTACAGGAGAAAACCAATGGCAACTAACCAAGTACCTCAAACGCCGGCCATCTCGCCTCTTACGATCAAAGAACGAGCCGGCTCGATCAGCACTGCCGAGATCATCTCAGTACTGAAAGGTGAGATCACGGCTCTGCACATCAGCCAAGCTTTCAGCACCGAAGTAGCCGAGGAGATCACCACGAACTTTGTCGGCAGTCCCGCTCTCAAGGAGCGTAAAGACGGGGTGCCTGGACAATATGTCGGCGCATCGCACTACAGGAAGGATGCAGCCACCTATTTCGCGGAGTCAAAAAATGCGAAACCGTTCGTCGACGCCCTTTTTGAGAATTTGGCAGATCCGGTCCGAGCAATATTCGACGCATTGAAGCGCGAGCTGCACAACCAGGGTGTTGAATTGCGGCTGGCCCGTTCGGAGCAGGGCGAGGCCAATGTTTGTCGCGCTCTCAGTTGGTCTGGCAGCGGCACGTTTTCCTTGGACCCCCACGACGATGTCGCTCAAGTCCTGTGTGCTGGCAACGACTACGAGCTTTCTGCGGTGGCGCACAACACCGTCGCAGCACTCAACTTTTATCCTAGCGTGCCTGAGGAAGGTGGCAATCTGCGGCTCTGGAGCCATAAGCCGACGGTCGCCGACCGAAAGTCGCAGAGTGTTGAGACCACGGGCTATCCCTACTCGGCAGCCTATCTAGAGGCCGTTCCGTCTCGCGAGTTCCAGCTCAAGGCCGGGGATATCGCATTAATCGACGGCGGTTTCGTTCACGGGGTCACCGGTCAATCAGGTAATGGAAAGCGTCGTCTGGTGCTGAACAGCTTTTTCGGGTTTGCGCGGCCGGATCTCGTTCTCTGGTGGACTTAGCATTGGGCCCGCGGCGGGCCGCTGTCTTCCGCCTGGCAGGCGTCACATCCTTCGTAACCTGCTGCTGCGCCGCAGCGTGACGCCGAGAACCTCCAAGCCGCCGGAACTTGAACGCCGCCAGGCGGTTCATACTAAGCGAGCACTGAGCGATTGGACCCAATGTGCGACCATCCAGAGACAATAAGGGGGATCAATGCGATGAGAAGACCCTGGCCCGAGCTCTCTACCCATTTCGCGAGCGATGGTTGCGGGGCATCGATCGATGTGAATTTGAGGCGGGCCGCCGCCGCCGACATCCCATTCATCATGCGCACGGAGCGGCTGGAAGGATACGAAGCGCTGGTAGGTCGCTGGGAGGAAACTAAACATATCGAAGCTCTTGCGGATTCGCGTTATGCCTACTTTGTGTCCGAGGCATACGGAACGCCGCTCGGCTTCGCCATACTGCGCGATTGGGATTCGCCCGAACACGCAACGCTTGTAGAGCGCGTTGCTGTCGCCAAGCCGGGCCGGGGGCTCGGCACGTTAATGATGCGCGCAGTAGTAGATGCGGCGTTCGCTGAGACCGACGTCCACAGACTCTGGATTTGCTGCTTCCCCGACAATCTCAGGGCGCGGCGCAGCTACGAAGCAATCGGCTTTCTTGCCGAAGGCGTGGCGCGCAGCAGCGCTTTCTTCCGTGGCGAGCACCGCGACGAGCTGGTGCTGTCGCTACTGAGGCCGGAATGGATGCGCGCGCGCGCACGTCTGTAAACGCGTCTCGCGTCAACTAAGCGTCTCGCGATTAATTGGACTCCTTCAGCTTTGAAGAAGTTTCTGCATTCGGCTGGCTAGTCGTTCGTGAACAATGAAGCCGGATCAGGCTGCGATAGATTTTGTCAGGCAATTGAGCGCCGCGATGAGAAGCCACAAAAGCTGCCTGAAAGCAGCAGCGAGAAGTTGCAGCCGGCGGCTAGGATGGCGTTGACGGGTCACCCTGCTCGCCAGCGAGGTAGTTGCGTCCCATTCGGTGCTCGGCCTTGATGTGGCCGATGACGGGCTCGATCGCCGAGCGGCGGCGCATCTGGCGCTGGATGGCCGGTGTGGCGAGGCGCTTCTGGCCGGCAGAGATCCTGTCGGGTGCATTGTGGCCACGATAGCCTGCATCGGTGAGGATGCGGCCGATCTCTTTGCCGGTGGTCTTCTCCATGTCGGGGATGACGCCTGCGAGGGTGTGGCCGTCATAGGGATTGCAGGGCAGCGCTTTTGCATGCAGGGCGAACTTGCCGCCTTTTGAGCGCTGCAGCGTCGTAGCCAGCGGGACCTTGACGCGCCGAACTCGTAGGAGGCGACGCGCGCCCGAGTCTGACCTGCCATTTAGCCAGCGGCCGTCGCTGGCACACGACGAGTGCGTTGCGGCGACAAAACCCTCACATCATCGATAGGGTGAGCGGGGTTATCTGAGCTGCGGCACACGCGCCAACCTGGTCGGCGAGCGTCGACACACTCAGATCGATGCCTTCACGGGTGTAGCGCTCGCTTCGCCGGTTCAGCGGCTGGTGCTGGGCGAACTTCTCGAACAGGATCATCGCCAGCAGTTTCGGACCGGCAAACCCGCGCGGCATCACGTGGAAGGGTGCTGGCGGTTGCGCGATCTTCTCGCATTCGCGGCAAGAGAACTTCTCGCGCACGGTCTGGATCACCTTCCACTGGCGCGGAATCACCTCCAGCGTCTCGGTGATATCCTCGCCAAGCTTGGCCAGCTTCCCCGAACCGCAGCACGGGCAGTTTGACGGTGCGGCGATGACGACGCGCTCGCGCGGCAGGTGCTCGGGAAACGGCTTCCTTGACGGGCGCTTGCGTTCAAAGGCCCGGACCGTCGATGACCGCGCAGCCAGATCCGCTGCCAGTTCGTCTTCGCCGGCATCAGCCTCCAGCTCCTCGAGCTGCAGCTCCATCTGTTCGAGAAGCCGGGCTTTCCGCTCCGAGCGGCTGCCATAGATCTCGCGCTTCAGCTTCTCGATCTCCAGCCTGAGCCGCGCAATCAGCGCATCCGAGTGCGAGTTCACGGCCTGCGCGCGGGCGGCGAGCGCTTGCGCCTCACGGCGGGCCGCGCGCGCTCGGCGAGGATCATCGCGTGCGCACTAGCAAGGTCACCGGGAAGCTGATCGGCCGCATCGGTCATGGCGTGAGGGAATCATATTCGCCCTCGCCATGCCAGCGGTTTTGCTCATCCAGCCGAGCTTGGACGCCAGGTGTTTTGCGGCATTCGCCAGTCGATGCCTTCGAGCAAATAGCCGAGCTGTGCAGGCGTGATCACCACAGTGCCGTTGGCCGCCGAGGGCCAGATGAAGCGGCCGCGCTCAAGCTTCTTGGTGAACAGGCAAGCACCCTGGCCGTCATGCCAGATCACCTTGATCGGGCCACCCTGCCGCCCGCGGAAACAGAACAAGTAGCCGCTGAACGGTTAGGTGGCGCGCCACCTAACCGCACTTATGCATCGGGTGAGATTTTGTGGCGGAGCCGTCCTGGCGCCAGCCGGGGTCTGCCAAATCTGGAATCCTCCGCCACAAAATCTCACCCGATGCATAAGTGCGGATCCCGCTTCAAGATCTCCTGCACCATCAATGCAAGGCCGGGGAAGCCCTTGCGCATGTCCGTATAACCAGTGGCCAGCCACACCTTCACATCGCGCGGGACCGGGATCATCGCCGCTCCAGCACATCCAGGATCCGGCCGAGCGCCTCACTGTCGATATCACTCTCGACCCGCAGGCGGCAGGCGCCGCCAAGCTCGATCGTTACCATGCTGCTCTTCTTGCGCGCTCGGGCGATCGGCGGTGGCTGCGCAGGTGGTTGCGGCGCTGGCAGCGCCTCGACGACTTGCACGGGAACGAGTTGCGGCACGGGCGGCGCGGAGATCTGGCAAAGCTCCTTGCGCCACCGGAAAAGCTGGCTCACATGAATGCCGGCCGATCGCGCAAGCTCCGAAACACTGGCGCCCGGCTCAATTGTCGCCCCGACCAACCGCTCCTTCTCCTGCCGGGACCAGCGCCGACGCCGCTCGACCGAGGTGATCACTTCAACCTGATGCTTCGTCATAGGGCTACTCCTAGTGCTTGCACTAGGACTTGCAGCCCTTCAGCCTACCTCAGCAAGGCGGTCTTCACCGGATGGGTACGGCGCGGAAGGTGTCGCATAGATAGACCTCCGAGCCGAACAGTGACAGGTTCTCCAGGTAGAGCGTGCGCAGGTCCATATGACCTTGGGTCCGCCGATGGCACTGGCGGCAACGTAGCGGCCGCCGCGACGTCAAGGAGGATGACCTACATTATCAATCCCTGCCGCCGTACACGGCTATCGGCTCGCCAAGGCTGCCAGGCAAGATGTCTTGACCAAGGCC
>NZ_JBVVQH010000040.1:0-21467 GCF_055811115.1 Mesorhizobium sp. WSM4832
GAAGGCGCCGGCGGCGCTGGCCAGTGCGTTATGGAAGTCGACTTCATCAACGCTCAAAGACAACTGTTCCAGCAAAGCTTCGAAGACGAGCTGCATTTTCCCCTGCGGCTGTTTTCAATTAAACTTGGGACTTTCTGGCCTCTTGGCAGCTACGGCGAGGAGAGTCGCCCCCAAAATATCGACGCTGGAGAAAATTCACCGCGGTGATTGCTCCCCGGACGTTCGATCATGTGAAGGGAGATGCGTGCGACCTCCACGCCGGCTGCCGTCAGCCCCGCGTCGGGAGCTGCGATGGTGGCGGTTGGCATGGCGTAATAGAAATGTCGAAGCTCGATATGCCATCCGGATCTGCTGATGACCTCCTTCTCAAACTCTCGATGGCGGACGCGCTACAATCACCCTGATTCAGCGGGTCAAAAATGGCACCCTGCCGGTAGGGAGGTGCACCGGCAGGGTGCGCCGCACAGACGCCCTGGTCGTTGGGCAACAGGACAGCGGCGGCAGAACTGATTTGGTTATCGCTTGCGATCGAAGCTATCCGAAGCATGCTTAGAATCTGACGGCTTGAAGTTTAGCAGTTTCGGTCGGCTCGGCGCGAAATGCGCTGTCAATCCGTCTTCACCATGGGACACCAATGGGCGACCAGTCCTAACGACAGCCTGACGTCAAAGCGTCTGGCCGTCGGAAAGTTCATCCCAGGGACCACCTACATTGGTTACCCCGGAAGGCGTCGAACCTCCGGCTCGCTCCTGTCGAACAGCGTTCGCATGTTCATATCGCACCCTCGGCCTTCAACGCGTGATAGGTTGTCTCGACAGATTTAGCGGTTGCGTCGACGATTATGTCGATCTCCTTCCGGGTGATGATCAAAGGCGGGGCAAAGCCGAGGATATCGCCGTGCGGCATGGCGCGGCCGATAACACCGTTCTCGAACAGAGCAGCGGCGGCGCGAACGCCGACCTGAAGATCGGATTCAAACGGTATCCTCTGCTTTGGATCTCGCATCAGCTCTACGGCGGAGAGGATTCCGACACCACGAACCTCGCCGACGATGGGGTGTCCCGCCAGTTCGGCATTCATGCGGGCATGCCAATACGGTCCGATATCGCGGACATGCTCCAGGATATTTCTTTCCTTTAGGAGTCGAATATTGGCGAGCGCGGCCGCAGCGCAAAGCGTGTGACCCGAATATGTCCAGCCATGGCCGAGGGCGCCATGCTTCTCTGTTCCTTGTTCCAAGACCGACCAGACGCGGTCGCCAATGATTGACCCGGAGATGGGCAGGTAGGCGGAACTCAAACCCTTGGCGATGGTCACGAAGTCCGGGCGCATGCCATAGAGGTGGGAACCGAATTGCTCACCGGTTCGTCCAAACCCGCAGACCACTTCGTCGGCGATCAGCAGGATATCGTACTTGTCGAGCACGCTTTGGATCGCGGTCCAGTATCCTTTTGGGGGTGGAACGATACCGCCTGTCCCAAGCACCGGCTCTCCGATAAAAGCTGCAACGGTCTCCGGGCCTTCAGCGAGGATAAGGGCTTCAAGTTCATCCGCGCAGCGTTTCGAGAACGCTTGCTCACTTTCGCCGTCATGCGCCTGGCGATAGTGGTGCGGCGTCGTGGTATGGCGTACCAAGTCTAGCGGCAGGTCAAAGAAATTATGGAAGAAGGCAAGGCCTGTCAGGCTGCCGGTGACCAGCCCAGACCCGTGATAACCACGATGTCGCGAGATAATCTTCTTCTTTTCAGGGCGGCCTAGAATGTTGTTGTAGTACCAGACCAGCTTGATGTTGGTTTCGTTGGCGTCGGAGCCGGAAAGGCCGAAAAAGACCCTTCGCATGTTCTGACCAAAATACTCGACCACGGCCTCTGCCAAGAGGGCGACTGGCTCCGTACCTTGACTTGCATAGACATGGGCGAACGGCAATTCGTGTGCTTGCCGGGCAATGGCATCGGCAATTTCCGTGCAGCCATATCCCATATTGACGCAGTAGAGCCCGCCGAAACCGTCGAGGCTCTTTCGGCCCTCGGTGTCCCAGATATAGACGCCTTCCGCACCGGCCATAATTCGGTTTGGCGTCTCGCCTCGGCTGTGCTTGGCCAGATGCGTAGACGGATGAAAGACGAAGCTTCGATCCTTCTCTCTGAGTTGCTCGGTTCCCAGATTGCTCAACCGCATAGTCCCTCTCCTCGCGATGGATTGGCGGAGGGCACTCGGCCGGCCGCCTCCTTAGCAATAAGCATACCGCAAACGCCTTTTGAGTTTCGCGGGAATGCACGTCTTTCGCCGACGAATTGGCGGAATTGCCATCAAACGCCGTAGAAACCACGGCTTCGGCATTCACCGTTGCTTTAGTTCGGACAAGGGAATCGGCGAATTGGATTTGACTGGTTTGGTCACGACAAGACTGTAATATTGATCAATCCCTAGGCCTGCCTGCAGCAGTCCCTCCATGAAATCCTGATACGCGGCCATAGACGGAGATGCGACGCGCATCAGATAATCGATCCGTCCCCCGATAGCCCAGCAATCCAGGATTTCCGGAAATTCTCGGATCGCAGTCTCGAAGTGTCTTTGGTCCTCTAGGCGATGACGTTCCAGCACGACCTCCACCATGACAAAGACCATGCCGCCGATGAGGGCCGAACTCAGCCGCGCGTAGAACCCCTCAATAATCCCTGCTATCTCGAGTGCACGGAGCCGCTCCGAGCAAGCCGACGCCGAAAGATGAACGCGTTTTGCAAGCTCGCTTTTTGAAATTCGGCCGTCTGACTGAATCTCTGAGAGAATCCGGAAGTCCCAGGCGTCCAGGCGCGCAGGATTGGGTTTCGACTTCATGACCTTCTGCTCTTAGCCGTTGTCGACAATGGAATTGATGCCAGCCAACGGAGCCTGGCCGGCAAGACTCAAACGCCGATGTTGCGTGCGATGCTGTCCGCCGCCATGCGCTTACGCCACTCAAGAGGCCCGGAATTGTGAATGGAGTTTCCCTCAACATCGACAGCCATGATGACAGGCATGTCCTGCACCTCGAATTCATAGACTGCTTCCATGCCCAGGTCTTCGAAGGCAATGAGCCGCGCTGACTTGATCGATTTTGATATCAGGTAGGCAGCCCCACCCACTGCGATGACATACGGCGTTTTGTGTCTTACAATCGACTCGATGGCCGCCCGTCCCCTCTCCGCTTTGCCCACCATCGCGAAAAGCCCGGTTTCGGCGAGCACCTTGTCCGTAAAATCGTCCAAGCGGCTGGAGGTTGTTGGGCCAGCCGGTCCGACGACCTCATCTCTCACGGCGCGGACGGGTCCAACGTAGTAGATAACGCGCCCCCGCAGATCGAACGGAAGTGGCTTGCCGGCGTCGATCAACTCGACGATTCGCTTATGGGCGGCGTCCCGGCCTGTCAGCATCTTTCCGGACAGAAGAAGCGTTTCACCGCAGTGCCACGATGCCGTCTCTTCCTTCGTAAGTGCATCGAGGTTGATCCTTCGCACGCCGGCTGGACTCAATTCGTCGGTTCCAATATCGGGCCATTCGCGCAAGTCGGGCGGCTGAAGCCTGATGGGTCCAGAGCCGTCCAAGGTAAACTTCAGGTGACGGTTGGCGGCGCATTGCGGAATGAGTGCCACGGGCTTGGACGCGGCGTGGGTAGGATAAGTCGCAACCTTGACGTCAACGACTGTCGTCAGGCCACCAAGGCCTTGGGCGCCAATCCCCAGCGCGTTAATCCGTTCATAAAGCTCGATCCGCAGTGCTTCCTCTGCGCTTGAAGGCCCCCTGGCGATCAATTCCGACATATCGATGGGCTGGTTCATGGCTTCCTTGGCCAGCAGCATCGCCTTTTCAGCGCTACCACCGATGCCAACGGAGATCAGGCCGGGCGGACACCACCCACTGCCAAGCGTCGAGACTGTATCAACAACCCAATCGGAAACGGACCCGCCGGGGTTTAGAGTGGTAAAGCGTGCCTTGTTCTCTGATCCGCCGCCTTTTGCGGCGATGGTGATCTCAATTTGGTTACCTTGTACAAGGTCGACGTGGATGACCGCTGGAGTGTTGTCACGGGTGTTGACCCGCCCGGCGAGCGGATCGGCTACGATCGATGCCCGAAGGGGATTGTCCGGATCGAGATAGGCCTGACGGACACCCTCATTCACGAGGTCTGCGAAACTGACCGTTGATTTGATGCGGGCGTCCATCCCGACCTTCGCGAAGACCACCACTAGGCCGGTGTCCTGGCAGATCGGTCGTCGCCCGAAGGCCGCCATGCGGGAATTAAGCAGAATCTGCCCTATTGCGTTCTTCGCCGCTGGGCTCTGTTCGCGCGCATATGCCTGCGAAAGAGACCGGATATAATCTGGAGGATGGTAGTACGAGATGTACTGAAGGGCGTCGGCCACGCTCCTTGTGATGTCCTTGCCGGCGATCGTCCGTGTTCTATATCCCACCGGATTTCATCCAAATGAGCTGAGGCCGTTGACCATTTTCAAGATCTGGAAGCTCCGCACTCCGAGCTCGCCTCCTTCATATCCATAGCCGCTTTGTTTGACGCCTCCATAAGGCGCGTCCGCGGAAACCCCTTTCAGGTAATTCACACTGACAGCGCCTGCTGAAAGACTGTTGGTCAGCTTTCGTTGCGTATCGGCAGCGTCCGTGAAGAAATAAGCGGCCAAGCCATACTCGGTGGCGTTGGCTTCCTCGATAGCCTCCTCGAGCGTGTCGAACGGCGCCACCGTGAGGATCGGTCCGAACGGCTCTTCATGAAGTACTCTCGCCTCCTTCGGTACGCGCGATAGGATGGTTGGCGGCCAGTAAAAGCCCGGTCGGTCGAGGCGGGTGCCACCTGTCTCGATGCGGGCACCACGATCGACCGCATCCTTGGTCAGGCGTTGCATGGCCTCGATTCGCCGCGCGTTTGCCATCGGTCCCATCTCCGTTAAAGGGTCGTCCGGTAGCCCGATCCTGATCTTGCGGACAGCTTCCGTCACCCGGGACAGGAATTGCTCATAGAGAGGCCGAGCGACGAGTATTCTGCTCGGCGCATTGCAGCTCTGGCCCGCGCACTCGAACTTGTATTCCGAAATTGCCGGTATGGCCTTTGCCAGGTCGGCATCCTCGCAAACAACGACCGGGGAGTGTCCCCCAAGTTCAAGGATGCAGCGCTGCAAGTTATTCGCGGCGAGCGTGGCCAGCTGTTTTCCAACCGCGGTTGAGCCCGTGAAGGTCAAGACCTTGACGATTGGCGAACTGAGCAGATGCCGCGATATATGCACCGGAACACCGAAGACAAGATTGACCACGCCGTCGGGGATGCCTGCTTTGCGCAACGATTCAACGATATGGACAGCCGCGCTCGGTGTCTCTTCGGCCCCTTTGAGGATCACCGGGCAGCCTGCCGCCAGCGCGGGGGCGAGCTTGCGGGCGATGAGAACGGCCGGATAGTTCCAGGGCGTGAAGGCAGCAACGACACCGAGGGGCTCCGGGACGATCATCCGGTTCAGGCCCATCGGAATCGGGGCCGACAGCTCTTCGGCATGCCTGCCGTTCCATTCCAACGTTTCGACAGCGCGCGCGTACTCACCTGCCGCTTCGGCAATCGTCTTTCCCTGTTCGGCCGACAGGTCCCTCGCTGCGGCTCCAGCTTTCTCTGCCAGAATCCTGGCGGCGGCTACGAGGATCTCGCCCCGATCTTTGGCTGCTCGTGAGGACCACGAGTTGCGGCTCCGTTCTGTCGAAGCAAGAGCCTCATCCAGATCGGACACCGTCGCCGAGGCCACCGAGGCAAATACCTTCTCGGTTGCCGGATTAATCACCGGCAATGTGGCTCGGCTACCACCGGCTCGCCATTTGCCGTTAATGAAGAGCTCGTAGCTCGTGGCGTCGGACATCGCGGGTTCCACTTGTCTGAAGTCTTGCTGGTGCGAGACCAGCCGATATTCGTACCATGGGCTCGCTTCGCTACAGTTTCATCCCGATGGTCACGTCCGGTCAAATATGGAATATCGCCCAAAACCATCTCGAATCCAGATCGATACTGCCCAAGCAGCGCGGGGGAGTGGTCCCATGCGGATCGGCCTGAAAACAAAGGGAGCTATTCACCCCAGATTATCATTGGAGCTACCGGATGATTTCGGACAGGCTCTTTGTCCGATCGAATGGCTGCAAGCAGCCACCCCATTCTTGCGCAATTCGAGCTCCTTTCGCACGCACGACCGGCACTGCGGAACTCACTTCAAGATCAGGTCGTCGAGGCAGAACTTCCTTCTCGCTCCGCGACCGCGGAGCGGGTTAGTCTTGGTAGAGCTTTTCAGTGGAAGTCTACGATACCGGTCGATTCCCTACTGCCACCGCGGTTTCGCAGGTGAGCGGGAAGTGGCATTTGAAGCGGCGGTCCTTTTCATCCGAATCGGCTCCAGGTTCGGGGAAAACCCGGGTGCAGATTTCCTGCGCGTACCGACGCCGCGTGTGGAACTCGCAGCCGGATGGCCGTCTCAGCATGCCACCTCGCCTTTGATCTCAATGCGACTGAGAACGGCATCCGGATCGGGCACGGGGTTGGCCGGCAGCAAAGCTTGCGTATAAGGATGACGCGGGTAGTCGAAAATGCCTTTAGTGAGCCAATCTCGACAATGCGACCGAGAGAGATACATGGTCCCATACGATCGGCCATGTGGCGGACTAGGTTGAGATTGTGTGTGATGATCAGGATGGCGATCCCAGCGAAACGTCGAGCCAGGTCACCCGCCTTCAAGAGTTCCGGCGCGCAGTTATAGAGATGGCCCAAGAATTGCTCGGTCTGCTCATCGAACAAAGTCGGGTCTTCGCTCAGCAGACATGCACAGTTTCGGCGCGACGGCAGCCGCCATCGCGCATTTGACGGAGCGGTCGATGAGCACTGCTGGCGGGCGGCGGTCTACCTGTAGACGGTCGCCCTGCTGCCTGCAAAGCCGCGGCACTTGTTTTCGCTCCACAGATGCACCCGTTGCGTTGGCCTTCCTGCCAGCGTCCTTCGAGATACTCTTGGAAAGAATCCATGAGAACCGAGCGCGCGGGCGGCCGCCGGTGATCGGGCTCCCCGCCCGCTGCAAGCCAGCGCTCGACCGTTCTCACGCTCATGCCGGTCCGGGGCGCGATCTGTCGCGGCGACATGCCGGTCGCCCGTAAATCAACTTCAGCATATAGTTCACTGCGCTGGTTGCGGCGCGACCGGCGCAGGCCACAAGCTTCGGGGAAGTCTCCACTGATGGTTCCGGATTGGCGTCGTCATCGCCACTCATCTCGGCCATCATAGCCTTTCCGGCGGCACTGACCGCTTTGCGATGGTGCCGAGGGCCAGACGTAACGCTTCGCCCAGATTCTGGAGAAGGTGCCAGCGGGCGGCGACCTGCGTCGCATCGGGAGCACCGCGACGGGCGCCGTCAGCATAAACGCCGGCGCGATTGCGAGCGATGACTTCGATGCCCAGATGACGTTTCAGCATAACGCGACAGTGTTGGCATTTTGGTCCGGCAACAGATCGAGGACTCGGGTTGCGCTCCAGATCGCAGATGATCGTTCCGTGGCGCTGCCGCTTGCGCCAGGCCCAGTCGTCGATGCCGACCACCCGCGGCGCGTCCGGGGCCTCGAACCCGGCTGCGCGGATCATCCGCAGCAGCGTATCGCTGCTTACCGGCATGGCGAGTTTGCGCGACAGGCGCGAGCCGGATTCACCGCCGACTGCGAAGCCGATCACCGACTGGCTCACCGAGGCGGGCGGTGCGTCTCGCTTTCGGCTGCACCGTCTTCGGCAATCATTCCGTAAAGATCCGCTGATGGCATTGCGGATCGGCGCAACGGAACCGCTTGGCGTGAAGCCGGATTTCGACAACCTGTCCATGCCACGGCAGATCAGCCACCCGGGCGCATGTAGTGGCTGTGGACGCGACCGGTTCGGTAGCCGCAGGAGGGACAGCACGATTCTGTCGCCTTCGGCCGGGCTACAAGCACCACCTTATCGGCCTGAGGGAGAATTTGGACAATCGAAAGCTCAGGCGAGACCAGCGAACGGAAGGCGTGGAGCACGGGCGAATCACCGGCGTCGACTGCGATTCCGACTCTATGGACTCATTCGCACCGCCCGTGAATCCCGGCCCCTGCACCAAATATGCGGAAGATCCCAGATTGTCGCGCTATACGCCTTCCTCCCCGCCTCATGTCCGCGCGGTATGTGAGATGATTTATTTTCCGTTAACCGCTTTCTTTTCATCAGTCCGGGAGGTGAGGGCCGCACATCGTTCTTGTTCGTCAATGGCCGGAATGGGTGTGATCGACCAACCGATCAAGTCGACGGCACGCTGAAGTATCGCCTGGGTGAGAGGAAGACTGGATGACGCGGCGATGACATGTCCTATACAGTCTCGATAATCGCCTTTTCTGACTATCGGTGTTTTGGGTTCAACATAGAACTTGACCTCGGCAACACCTGATACGGCAGCCGCCCTGTCGCCATCGATCCAATCGAGGGTGCCGTCGCGATCAGCAACCAGGAACCGCGCGGTCGCAGTTTCCAAATGGCTTCTGCGCAAATTCCATTCATCACCGATCACAAGCTTGATGTGCTCGGTGATGAGATCGACACCGTAAGCCAGTTGGACCAGTTGAGAAGTGGGCGAACCCCCAAGGCGCGGATTGACTTCAATGACGACCGGGCCACGCTTCGTCCACCGGAGTTCAATGCACGTTGGCCCCCAGCCAAGGCCGAGAGCTCGCAAGCAACTCAGCGAAACGTCGGCAATACGCTTATGCTCTTGATGAGTCAGCACGGCCGGATAGGTGAGCTCACGATAGACGAAATGCGGTGGACGGCAGAAATCAAAGGCGCCAATTCCAACGACCTCATTTCCCATTATATCAATGCAATAATGGGGGCCTTGTGCGAATTCTTCGACCATTATCCTTGGCGACGACCGCCCTATGTGCTTGCCGTGCAACAGATATGTCGTATGTTCGGCTAACTCATCCACGTTGCGGCACAATCGGACACCGACGCTGCCGCTGCCAACCGCAGGCTTAACTATCACCGGCAGTCCGATCTCCGCGGCAGAATGCTCTACGTCCGCCGCATTTACCGCCAAGCGATAAGCAGGTATCGGAACGCCTGCGGCCGCGAGAAGTTGACGCTGAGTATACTTATCTAAGCATTGTTCAATAGCTTCTGGATTCGGTCCAGGTAGATCGAAGTGCCGACAGAGCTTGCTGGCTGTCACATAAAACGAATCCGCGGCACTTGTGATGCCCGCGATTTCATAGATCGCTCGTAGCCTGGAACATTCGCGGATCAGCGCATCCAGATCGTCTGTATCAATACGGATTGTCTCAGCCCCTTTAGCCGCAAAATGGTCATACCGAGTTGGATCGGTCGAAAGGGTAATTGGCTGAAGGCCAAAACGCTGAGCAGCCTGGACATATAGCAGACCCGAGCCCATTGTCGTGCCTCCAAGTTGGATCAGCGCTTTTGCCATTGGCTGTGGACCCTTCTGTGCGTGGCGTGCGGCCGTCTGAAGGATTGTCGGCTTCCTTGTAGCCGCGCTTGACCTTAGACCTGGCCCGACCATACCATCGTCAATATTTTGCGCTGTTAAGAATCTGCAAATTTTATTTCGAGTTTTGTTGCAACGGCTGCCGTTCGAACTTTTGTGGGCGGCTTCGCAAAACCGGACAGGGACGGGCCACAACAACGCCGGCAAGTCGCTCCTCCACATAAGCGCGCAAGGTGGCCTTGAGCGCAAGCTTGGCCCGAGAAGTGCGATCTCCTCGCGCACTATCTGACAGATATCGCCGGGAGAGCGTCTTTGCTGAGGATGAACATCGCGGTAGCATACCGCCGCCTCTCGGGACCCTCTGGTGCCCACAGGCTGCGAGCTCTGGCTTCGAGCGCAGCATCTTCGCTACTCAGCCCTGCGGCGATCGCCCGCCAGAATCCATTCTGTTCATCGCGCAAGAGCCCACTATTCCTCCATCAGCACAGCGAGAACGTTACCGCCCTCACGACGGTCCGCCGAACAGGGAAGCCTGCCATGATCGTCCTCTCTCGGCGAGGTTTGCAGACCTTTTTGCCGTAGCGGCCTGCTGGTTTGCGCGAACGGAGGTGCTGTCGATCATCTGGATGTCACCGTCGTGCGCGGCGGTGATGGCATCAATCAGCCGGTCCCACACGCTCGCCATCCGCCATCGCACGAAACGATTGTATCAGGTGGTGCGTGGGCGCTCGGGCAGGTCGCGCCACGGCGCTCCGGATCGCAGCACCCAGAAGGATACCGTTCAGGACGCGGCGGTCGTTAACGCGCGGCACGCCTCTGGGCTTGTTGGGCAACAGCGGCTCGATCACGCGCCACTCGAAGTCGGTCAGGTCATATAGGGTCATACCGATGCTGAATCACTTTCAGATGGAGGATGAAAGCCTCCCTTCGCAAGCCTAAGCCGAAATCTGTGCGGACCCACTCGCTGCGTCCGTTATCGAGCAGTTCCCAATGAGGCCACCCGGCGCGGCCACAATTGCATGCAAGATTGTTCAATTCAGTTCAAAGGCGGAGTCATCGTCTTCCGGTAACAGCGTTATAAGTTCTCTTACATCGTCATGAGAAAGAGACTGTAATAGCGCCTCAACGCACTTTCCGGCAGCATCGAATTGCTCCTCGCCAAGCTTTTCGGTCAGCCTCGGACTGATTTCACAAAGCTCCGCGACCGCCTTCTGGACCATAAGCCCTCTCATCATCGGAATGATGGATTATAATGGCATGAGGCTCAAACCGTTTAGGGTTCACGGCCTAGCACTACTTTGGCAGATTTTTAGCGGAGAGGGTTCTGCGGCAGTGGGGACAACGGATTGTGGGCGGCTGCGCGAGCGCGGTGAGGATGGCTTGCCTGACGGCGGGTAGGCTCGGTTGGGGCGGCGGGCCGAGGATTCTTTTTTCCCCCTCCCGCTTGTTTGAGGCGGCGAGATTGCAGGAAGGCGTAGGCGATCATCGTCATCAGCGCGTGCCGGTGCAGGCCCGTCCATGAGCGCCCCTCGAAGTGGTCGAGGCCAAGTTCCTCCTTGAGCTGCTGATGCGCCTGCTCGCAGACCCAGCGCGCCTTGATAGCGACTGCGATCTGCTTAAGCGGGTGTCGGCGGGCAAGTTGGAGAGGTAGTATTTGCGCTCGCCGGTCGAGCGGTGCTCGCCGATCACCCAGACCTCCTCGCCGGGCAGATGCTGAGCGCCCATGTCGCGGATGCGCTGGGGTGGGCCATCTGCAACCCGGACACGGACAGCGGCGAAGCGCGCCGAGAGGCGGCCTTTGGTGCCACGCCGCCAACTGACCGTCCGCCATTGGGCTTTTTCCAGCATCGCCTGCGCGGTCATCGACTTCACATCGGGGATATGCCGGCGGCGCGGGCGGTCGCGTCCGGCAACGGGGAAGATCATCGCCACGTCGGCGGCATAGACCTTCTGCTTGAACGGGATGCCGACGGCCCAGATCAGGCCGCGCTCGGTGAGCGCCTGCCGAAAGGGGGCGCTTAAGCCATATCCGGCATCGGCGAGCACGCAGCCAAAGCGTAAGCCGGCCGCGCGAGCCCGGTCGATCTTGGCCAGCGCGATTTCGGGCTTGGTCCTGTAGGCACGATGGTCCTCGGGCACACCGGCACGGTTGAGCCGGACGGGGTCGGAAGTCCAGCTCTCAGGCAGGAACAGCCGCAGCCCCACCATGACCGGCACTTCGCCAGAGGCCAGCGTCAGCGACACCAGCGTCTGGCAGTTGGCGTTCTTGCCAAGCGCCGAGGCATATTGCGGGGCGACGCCGAGCGAGTGGCGCCCCTTCTTGGGGAGCGCGGTGTCGTCCACGATCAGCCACGCATCGCTCCCGCCAACTTGTCTGTCGGCCTCCGCGAGCAGCACCTTCTCCAACGGCGCAGCATCCCACACGCCGCTCGCGATGAAGTGGTGCAGCTGGTCATAGTTGATGCCTGCGTCGCGCGCCGCCATCGGTTGGACGCTCTTGCGATCCCCAAGGCCAATCAGCCCAGCAATATAGGCCGGACACATCCGCGCACGCGTCTTGTGCCTCAACGCCGAGACGAACGGCTCAAGCCACAGCTCCAGATCGAGTTGCCAATCCCTGTTCATGGCCGGCCCTCCAACAGCCGACCTCTCATGAATCACGCAAAACCGCTCTTGGGAATCTGGAGGCTTCTGTGAGGTCCGCATGCTCGACGGAGCGGGCCGGCTGGTTGTCGGACCTCATTGCAAACCGGATTGAACGAAGCGGCGGGACGGTCTGGCGCTATGGGGATTGTAGCCTGGAGGAGAGGTCGGGATCGTCGGTGCCAGGCTGGTGAAGGGCGTTCACGATGCGGCGACAGCGAAGGATGGTACGGTGGAAGACGGAACCGGGATGGCGCGAGCCGTCGGATAGGCTGCAGTGCTTTCTATCGCCGGGCTGGCTGCTTGCGGCTTTGTGCGGCGGGCCAAGGGTCGAGGTGCCGGCGCGCATGGCGACGGATACCGACCCGGGTGATGTGGACGCACCCGGCGTGATCATGAGGTGTCGTTCCAGAAGGGGCGCGGCGGTGCCTGGCCGCACCGCCAGATGGCGAGCGTGATCATTGGCTCTCCGCAGCAGGGGCAGCAATGCGCCGCCGCAAGGCGCTCGGCGGCGACAGCGGCGCTTTCGGCATCCGGTTCGAGATTGTTCTGCTGCGATCCGGCCAGCAGCCTGCGGCACAGGTTGAGCTTGGCGGCGCGATTGCCGTTGGCGAGGAAGCCGTGGTGGCGGATGCGATGGAAACCGTCGGGCAGCGTGTGTAGGAGAAAGCGACGGATGAACTCGTGCGCGTCGAGCGTCATGACCTTGGTCTTGCCGCGCTGGCGATAGTCCCGCCAGCGGAACGCGACCCGATCGTCGGCCGTTCTGATCAGTCGGGAATTGGCGATGGCGACGCGATGGGTGTAGCGGCCGAGATAGGCCAGCACCTGCTTCGGCCCGCCGAAGGGCGGCTTGGCGTAGAGACCCATTGATAGCGACGAACCTCGGCGAGCAAGCAGACGAAGGCATCAGGCTTTGCCAGGTAGGCGAGATCGCCGAAGAAGCCCAGCCGACCCTCATCATAGGCCGCTCGGAGTTCCTCCAGAAAGAGACGGCGGAACAGGCGCGACAGCACACGCACGGGCAGGAAGAACCCCGGCCGGCAGGCGACCCATCGCCCGCCATCGAGGGAGATGCCGCCGCCCGGGACGATGCAATGGAGGTGGGGATGATAGGTGAGGTTCTGGCCCCAGCTGTGCAGCACCGCGATGAGACCGATCCCGGCGCCGAGATGTCTGGGATCTGCGGCGATGGTGCGCAGCGTCTCGGCGACCGCCTTGAACAGGATCGTGTAGACCGCCGCCTTGTTCTGGAAGGCGATCGCGGCGATCTCGGCGGGCAGCATGAACACCACGTGAAAGTAGGGAACCGGCAGGAGCTCGTCCTGCCGCGCGGCGAGCCATTCCCGGCAGGCCTTTCCCTGGCACTTGGGGCAATGCCGGTTGCGACAGGAATTGTAGACCACGCGGATCGCCCCGCAGGACCGGCAGCCCTCGACATGGCCGCCCAGTTCGGCGGTCCGGCACAACTCGATGGCGCTCATCGTACGGCGCTCGACGCGTCCGAGATGACCGTCATGAGCCTGCCGATACGCCTCGCCATGGCGGCGGAAGATATCCGCCACCTCCAGTCTCGCCGACATGGGCGGAACCGATCAGCCCGGCGGCACGACTTCGATGTTCAGCCGGTCGAGCGGGCTTGTCGTGCGCCGGATGAGGCCGTTCGAGACCTTGGTATAGCGCGCCGTCGAGGACAGATTGTTGTGGCCGAGCAGCACCTGGATAATGCGAATGTCGGTGCCGTTCTCCAGCAAATGCGTGGCGAAGCTGCTGAGCGTGTGGACCGTCACACGCTTGTCGATGCCGGCGGCCGCACGCGCCGAGCGGCAGGCCGAATACAGCACCTGCACGTCGATGGGGCGATTTGCATCCCGGCCCGGAAACAGCCAGCCCTGTGGCTTCGCCAGCCGCCAGTAGACGCGCAGGATGCGCAGAAGCTGCGCCGACAGCATCACGGTGCGGTCCTTGCCGCCCTTGCCGTGCTCGACCCGGATGACGCCGCGTTCGCTATCGATGTCGCGGACCTTCAGCCCGACGGTCTCCGAAGCGCGAAGGCCGGCGGCATAGGCCGTCGTCAAGGCGGTGCGCGTCTTCAGGCTCGGCACCGCCTCGAGAAAGCGGACAACCTCGTCGGCGCTGAGAACCACCGGCAGCGTGCGTGGCGCGCGGGCATAGGCGATCCGCTCAGGAATCTCGGCATGACCCAACGTCACGCCGTAAAAGAACCGCAGTGCGCACACCGTCTGGTTCAGCGCCGGCCACGAGATTCCGGTCGAGACCAGATGCACTTGGAAGGCGCGAACATCCTCCAGGTCAAGCCGGTCCGGGGATCGGCCACAGTAGCGGGAGAACTTCGCTACCGCGTGCACGTAGGATCGTTGCGTGGCCGGCGACAGATTGCGGATCGTCATGTCCTCGATCATGCGCCGGCGAAGCGGGCTCAACTCGGCCATCTCATTGCTCCTGTTCTCAAGGTTGCGCTTCAACAGCAGCAATCCTTCAAAACAGAAGCGTCATCCGCAAACCGGTGCACCAAATGCCGCGTCAGCGGCTTCGTTCAATCCTCAAAACGCTCCCAGAACTAAAAATCTGCCAAAGTAGTGCTAGTCTGAGCGGTCGATTACGGGCGCTTGCTATTGAACGTTTCGACCGATATCACTCCCCCCGTCTTCGCCGACATGATCGCTGCCTGCATGAGAGCGAGACTGCCAATATTGTCACGCCCCAGGCTGGCGAATGGTGCGACCGTGCCGATCTTGACGGCCCTCGCAAAGGTCGCCAAGCTTTCTCGACGTCCGAACGATGCCATCTCGGGAAGGCTGATCGGCACTACGGAGTGGCCGCGCTTTCGGATCGTGACGTGATCGCCGTCCAATGTGACATCACGGTCACCGCGACAGGTCCAGATGATCTCGCCCTCGGCGCATTCCAAATGCCACTCGCCGCCATACGGCGTCTCCACTCCACCACTAAGCCAGTTGCCGCGATAGGTGACGACGGTGCCTCGATCGAAGATGATCGTCGCAGCCGCTGCGGGCGGTTCTCTGAACCAACTCCCTTGTGGCTGCCAAGCGGTACAGTATACCTGCCGGGGTTCCTGCCCGAGCACCATACGCATCAGGTCAAAGTGGTGGATACCAAGATCCTCAAGAAGGGGCTGTCGTAAGGCGTGATAAGGTTCATCGACCGGCGTACGGTTCAGGAATCGCCGGAATTCAATGTGGACTGCGCCTACCGGTCCGAGTACTTGCTCTCTGACAAGCCGGGCAGCACTGATAGCAGCAGGAAAGAAGCGGAAGTTCTGGCTCACCATAAGTGTTAGGTGGTAACGGTCCGCCAAATCAGCGAGGCGCTCAGCCTCAACGGTCGTAGGCACAAACGGCTTCTCCACCAATACGTGCTTGCCGGCCTCCAGAGCAAGTTCGACGAGAGAAGCATGGGCCCGGATGTCCGCCGTAACCAAGACAGCGTCGGCATCGGTATTCGAGAGTGCTGCCTCGAAGGTTGGGAAGCACCGGTCCGGGCGAGCCCCCAAACGCAGTTCCACTCGCTGCAGCGCCTCAGGATTCGGGTCGACCCAACCCACCGCCTCGACTTCGGGCACCTGAGGTACGACGGCCGCAGCCCAGTCTGTACCCCAATGACCAAGCCCTACCTGAACTATCTTAGTTGGCATAATACCCCCTATCGTTTAGACTATACAAACTGCAGATGTTGCTTCAATGGGGCGGCGAGCAAGCCACCAACGTTCCCGGCTCCTCCTGCAATCTCGGCGCTCATAAGTTTAGCCGTTGGCAATACATTGTACCTGGGTTGCATTTGCTTTCGCTGCATCCAGTGAATTGAATCTGCCACGGGCTCGGTGTCGTGTATAGTGAATCTTATGTAAAATTTTCGTTGCTTGATCTTCAACCGAAGTCCATCAATGCGTCGCTTTCGCAACCGTAGCGAGCTGCTGCGAGAAGGACACAATAACTTCGTATTGCAGAAAAATGAAGGCGGAATATATATGGCCAATTCCGACTTATCGAAATCATATTCTCTATATTTGGCTTGACGGGCTGATTAACAATGGGCACAATCTATCTAAAGGGGATCGGTGAAAAACGCGCTTGAGATCCACTGAGAGACCTCTGGAGCAAGCTACTCCTGCATTTTTTTCGACCGTCCCGCAGGTCACTCGCTTCTCTTCGCGGTTGGCGCTTTGGTCGCCGCATGATGGGCTCAGGAGAGCGAGGCGTCTCAATCTTTCGTGTTGCGTGTTCCTTTGATTTGTCTCGGTTCACGCCGCCAGCGCGGCAGGCTCCTTCTCCAAAGCGGAATTCCATTGCCTCGGCCCACATGCGATGCAGATGACCGCCAGCTTGCGTGCCACTACCACACGGGCGCGTTATACTGCGGCGCTCGGCGATGTTCGTGCCCCAGGCCCCGAGACTGAAAATGAGCGTGGACGTCTCACAAGCCCGTTTCTTGCTGACCGCAGAAAGGGCTCAAATGCAGATGCCTCAGCTGAGAGGCGTCGAGAACTGCGATTGGACCCAAGGGGTTTAGACACGCCGTGCGGATAACAAATTAGGAGAGGAGTTTCCTGTATGAGTGACAAGAGCATTGTGCAAGCGTTTGAGACTTCGGAGTTTCGGGCTCGGCTCGATAAGGTGCGCGCGTTGATGTCCAATGCTGGGATGGATGCGCTGGTGGTCCTCTCGCAGGCTGATCAGGTTTATCTCGTGGGATGTGAATTTTTTGCCTATTCGCCGCAGGCTGTGCTCGTGATGTTGGATTATGATCCCTATTTTATTCTGCGCCAGATGGATGCCGACACTGCATCGGACGCAGGATGCTGGCTTCCACAGGACCGGGTTGTCGGATATGCCGAAAGTTACATCACCGGCGCCGGCAGAGAGGGCGCGTGGGAAGTCATAGGACGGTTCGTCAAAGACAAGGCTAGGGCGTCTGCACGTATCGGGGTCGAAGTCTCTGGGCTGACGCTGTCGGACTACGCCATACTTGTGGGCGCGTTGGGAGTTCAGGAGCCGCTTGACGCCAGCGGCTTGGTATCGACTTGCGCGCTGGTCAAGTCCGAGCGAGAGCTTTTGTACATGAAAGAGGCGGCGGAGATAGGCGACCGAGCGATGCTTGCAGGCATGGACCGGATCGCCGTCGGCACGCGGCATTGTGAGGCAGCCGCTGCGATCATGTCGGTGCTTTGCGCTGGAACCGAACGCATGCCCGGCGGACCGCCACCGTGGCTACCGCACATTCGGGGTGGCCAGCTCTCCAATGCGCCGCACCAGCCCTGGATGGACGACACATTTGCGGCCGGCGAGCAGTATTTTCTGGAATTGTCGGCTGGCCGACATCGGTACTCGGCTCCGCTGACGCGGATGGCTCATCTCGGCCCGGCCACACCACGCCGGAAGAACCAGCATGAAGGCGGGCTGGCGGGCCTTCAGGCTGCTGTCGACGCAATGCGCCCAGGCGCGACCTGCGGCGATGTCGCTCGCGCGTACGATGCGGCTATCCGGTCATATGGCCTCACTAGGCCGTCGCGCATTGGCTACTCTATTGGTGTTGACTCGAGCGTCGGCGCGAGCCTGGCGCCCAATAATGACACTGAGATCCTGGCCAACATGACCTTCCACCTCCAGTCTGCTTTCTACGAGCGTGGCGAAAGATACATGTTGAGCGACACCGTCCGGGTAACCGAAAATGGCGCGGAACTGATGAGCGCCATCCCGCACACCTTTGACGAGCGTCCAGCATAAACCGTGCGGGCGAATACAACTCGCGCAAAATGTCGATCGCGACGGCCGTACCGACAATCGGTGACGCACCTCCTTTTCCGCCCGTGATCTTGCGCTACGGCCTGATCTTTGCACGTAGGGGCGCGGGCGATGTCGGCCGTCGCGTCGCCGATGCAGCTTTTTATCGAAGTAGCACGCCGCAACCACGGACCTCTTTGGCGAAAGCCGCGCGAGGGAATGTATTGTAGCCGGCAGACGACGACCAACGGAACCTGGATCGGCCACTGAGGCTTTGGGGGGCAATATCTGCTCGCTAACCCCGACACCCGGATCGCGGTGTCTATATGGCCGCGATAAGAAATCAGGCCGGCGATAGTGGTGCCATATACCCCCTTCTGATCCACATGATGGCCGAACTCGCGCAATCTTCCGCTCATCCTCACCATCTGGGCCTAGTTGGCACATCCGCGTTTTAGTCCGAAGTTTTCATTTGTGAGTTTGGCAAGTGCTTGATCCGACTCGGGGTTTTCGGTTACTGGACACATGACGGGTCGAGGGCGAGCAGCCGGAAGGGGGCCTCCTGCAGCGCGGTTGGTGTGGAATTGAGGTGAAGCGGTGCTGGGCGCGCGCTGGCACGCGCATGGTATTGCGGACCAGCGTACCGAGGTGAACGATGAGGTCGGCGAAGCTCATGACCCGATGGCCGTCGGCCGAGCGCTTGGTGGCTTTCTTGGATTTCACGGCCGCGGACGGTTCGGTGGCGGCGACGGGCGAGCTCCGCTGCGCCCTGGCGGTCGCAAGCTCGGTGTCGTGGAACAGCAGCGGCGCCCAGGCCTGTCGCAGATGCCATTCGACGTGATAGGCGAGCTGCACAGAAAGACATGAGCGCGCACGCGTGGCGCCGTCCAGTGGCGGATCGGCCGGATTTCGAGATCGACGGTCTTCAAGGATCGGAAGGCCCGTTCGACGCGCGACAAATCCTTGTAGGCCTGGACCGTCTCTGCGGCGTCGAGATGCTCGGCCGGCACGCTGGTACGGATGACATAGATGCCGTCGAGGCGAGCCTCTTCTTCGATCTGCCCGATCCGTCGCCGCCAGGTGAGCGCGCCATCGCCGATCTCGACATCGAAGTGCTTGGCCATTTTCTTGCTGTCGAGCACGGCGCCGACCGCCATGCCGATCTCAGCGGCGCTGCGCAAGCGAGACCCTTTGCGCCGGACCCGCGCGTCGATGCGGGCCAGCTCGCGCTCGGTAGCAACCAACAAATCCTCACGCTTGCGCGCGCGTTCGGCGGCAAGGTCGCGATTGCGGCACACGATCAGCCGCTCGCCCGGGAACATGTCGGGGGCGCTGATTTCGGCCAGATCCCGCTCATCGAACAACGACAGCTGCAACGGCCCGTTCTGCGCCGCCAGCGCCTTGGATCGCCGGTGCGCGCAGGCAGGTGATCCAATCCAGGCCCGCCGGCTTGAGATCATCGCGGATGCGGGCCGCGGTGACCATTCCCCGATCCCCGACCAGCACCAGGCGGCCGATCCCGAAGCGATCCTTCACCTTCTCGACCTGAGCACTCAGCGTCGATGGATCGGCGGTGTTGCCGTCGAAGACTTCCACCGCGATCGGCAGCCCCTCGCGCGTGCATAGCAGCCCGTAGACGATCTGCGGCCGATCGCCCCGGTGATCGCGGCTGTGGCCATAATCCACCAGCGGACAGCAGCGGCCCGCAAAATAGGATGTGCTGACGTCATAGAGCATCAGCACCCCGTCCTCCAGATGCCGCCGCGCCAGGCCATTCTCGATCCGCGTCTGACGCGCGAGCAGCCAGTCCAGCGCCTCGCGCTCCTTCACCTCGCCCAAGCCCAATACAGCGCCCAGGCTGGAGGCCGCCGTCGCCTCATCCACCGCCCGCACAAACCCAAGCTTGGAGGGCGCGCAATCAGCCGGTCGACCATCATCGCAACCACCAGATCGCAATGACGCCGCGATGCCGCATCCTTCGTGGTGCTCAGAATCAGCCGATCCAGCGCTATTGTGCGGATCATCCCAAGCGCCGCAGCCACATGGCCGTGGGGCAGCGAACGCTCGATCTCCAGCTCGCCCGGCCCGGTGCCGATCACCGTCCCGCCCCTCAAGATCGCCTTCAGTGCAGCAATCACATCGCCAGGCAGCTTGCTCAGATTGGCCAAGGTCCGCTTCTGCGCGCGGCCCTGCTCGTAGCGATAGCTCTCCCGGCGCAATACCGCAGGCGGCGAGTTCCGATTCGGTACCGTCTCCACTAACATCACCGAATCGAATCACATCTCAACCGATTTGGAAAGCCCTACATGGACATAAATAGAAAGCCATTGCGGGCCCAAAACCCCGCGGTTCCTGGACTCCCGCCGTTTTTAGAGCGCAACTTCGGTTTAGTATTGTTTTATGGCTCAGATCAAGGTCGTGCCCCCATCAGGTGGTGTAGCTCGGCGGTTACGAAGCCGCTCACGAGCGCGCCGTTGGTAGCGCTGTAGCGAGTGAGCGGCAGGGCTGGGTGATTGCGGCCCGAACAGCCACAATGTCACAGCCGATGCATGCTGCAAGAGAAGACAGTTCGCTGTCCGTGGCGTCCTCGTCCATTGCTCGGGGCCGGCATCAACGTCGCCGCATATCAGTGCAGCGAAACGTCGAGCTAGGTCACCTGCCCGGCGGTCAGCATAAACCTGCAAGCTGAACGACGTCGAGCCGCTCGGCTACCTTGCCGACGTGCTCACCAGGATCGTCAACGGCAACCCAAACAGCCAGATCGACGATCTCCTGCCGTGGGCCTGCCTCCCGGCTCTCGAGCTCATACGGACTTGCAGCGACCGCGACCAGCGCAATCAGGCCGTTTATGTCGTGGCGGGAATCGATTGGCTGTGTCGCTAAAACGACCTTCACCTCAACCGCAAGGGCAATCACTGCGCCACTCGCAACGCACCCACAACAGCAGCCGAGGGCTGGTTCGACCGAACCCGTCAGGACGAGGCGGCTTCCACTGATCTCAAGCTCGATCCGACCCTGGCGATCCCGGCGCTTCCGTCTTACTGCCTGGTTGGCAATCGTAATCAGCACAAACTGCAGAGCTCTCGTCTCTGTCGTCACGTCTGCGTTCACTAGCCCTTGACTGCCGCGACCAGACTCAATCAAGCCACGGCTGACGCACCAACGCCGTGTGATGCGGCAATAATGATCATCTACGTGCCTGTCTTGATGCCTGGCATCACTGTTGTCCCACTACATCCGCCAGTGCTCCTTGCAAATCAGCGACAAGCCTCGGGGGCCCAAATACCCGCGAGGTGGATGGATCGTCACAACCCTTAGGTCGGAATAGTCAAACGATCGCCATTTCCTCTTAGCCGTGCTGCCGAGTTCAACCGCTGCCGGCAAAGCTGGCTTGTCCAATCCGTGCTTCTCGCTCCAAGCTGTCAAGCTTGATCTGTTGTTCTGGAATGCATCGCCGATCTAATGTAAGACCGTATGTCCGCTTCTGCCGGTGAGGTGGCTCGCCCTACACTGCGCGTCCGAGGGTTGCTCGGGCGGTCCG
>NZ_JBVVQH010000041.1:0-13228 GCF_055811115.1 Mesorhizobium sp. WSM4832
GTGTCTTGCGTCTTGGCGCTTGCCACCTGGACAGGGCTTCCGGCGTCACCCACAGGGTCAAACTGCCGCGATGACGAGGTAGTGTGCTGAGAGTTCTGCAAATTCGCTGAGAGAGGGCGGTCATGGCAGGCTGGTGATTGTTCACGTCACCGATTCCCGCGAAGGATGCTCTTTCCACGAGCTGGTAGAATCTTATGGGTGATCCTTGTCACGCTCGCTCTGCGATTATGCCTCATCGCCGTGCTCGACCATCCCGACCTGGTTTAGGCGCGGCCGCGCGCGCAGTGGCCGGTCAAGGCTGGCCGAAGGTAAGCGCGCTGACGGCCCCCTGCACGCGCCGGCATGCTGCAATGGTCGGGCGCACGATCAGGCGGCTTCCGGCATGATGTTTTGTCGCGTCCAACGAACTCTGTGCCGTCGCGCCACATGCGATGCATGATCACCGCCGGCCGGCGAGCCAATGCGGTAATGGCCTTCTGTCGGCCGCGCCGCCTGGCAGCATTCATCGCCCAAGCCCTTAGCCACGACCATTTCGTCACGCGCGTTATCAGTGTCTGCGCTGCTTCGTAAACGAGCGTTCGCATTATGGCGTCGCCACAGCGGATATCCGACCAATGTGGCGGCCGACTCATCGAGCACCGGCGTCAGTCCCAGATCGCTACGCGCCCCTTGGAGTTGCGGAAGCGGGCCGGAAGGTCGATTGTCGCCGTACAGGCTGTCGCTCGATGCCATCTTGGGTCCGGTCGGCAGGCCAGATTCACTCGATCCGCTGATCTAGCGCAAGGCGCTAGCGGACCGCATGTGGAGAATGGTTGCCGTGCACACCGCAAGGACACCATTTATGAAAATGCTATTCACTGCGACGGCTGTTGCCTTTGTGGCGGCCACTGCATTTGCTACGCAACTGATCCCAGTAGATCTCAAACAAACGGCACTGGCCACCTTCAAGCCTTTGCCATCGAAGCCGGCGGTCGCCGACAACCCGATCACACCGGAGAAAGTTGCCCTCGGCAAGGCACTGTTCTTCGATCCACGCCTCTCGTCGTCAGGCATCTTCTCGTGCAACTCGTGCCACAACTTGGCGACCGGAGGCGACGACAATCGCGAAACGTCGATAGGCCACGGTTGGCAGAAGGGACCGCGCAACGCGCCGACGGTATTTAACACTGTCTTCAACAATGGGCAGTTTTGGGATGGTCGCGCCGTGGACCTGAAGGCCCAGGCCAAAGGACCGATACAGGCCGGTGGCGAAATGGCCAACACACCAGATCAAGTCACCGACACGCTCAAGTCGATGCCGCAATATGTCGAGTGGTTCAATTCGGCTTTCCCAGATGAAGTCGATCGTATTTCCTTCGAAAACGTGGCCAAAGCAATCGAAGCCTATGAGGCGACACTGGTCACGCCCGCCCCCTTCGACGCCTTTCTCAATGGCAATGACGCCGCCATCACTTCCGAAGAGAAACAGGGCCTGGCGCTTTTCATCGAAAAGGGCTGCTCGTCTTGCCATTCCGGCATCAACGTTGGAGGCGAAGGGTATTACCCATTCGGCCTCGTTGAGAAGCCTAGCGCGGATGTTCTGCCGGAGTACGACAAGGGCCGATTTGCCGTCACCAATGCAGCCGACGATTCCTATGTGTTCCGCGTGGCACCGCTGCGCAACGTAGCAATCACGGCACCGTACTTTCATTCGGGCAAGGTTTGGGACCTGAGACAGGCCGTCGCCATCATGGGGACCACCCAGCTCGGCGAAGAATTAACGCAAAACGAAATCGACCGAATCGTTGCCTTCCTTAATTCATTGACCGGAAAGCTACCGGAGATAGCTTATCCCATCTTACCCACTGAAACGGCGACAACACCCCGACCTCAATCGTAGATTCTTATTGAAAATAGACGATCGCGTCGGGCGCGTGAGCATTGGTTTCCGTCATCGACTGGGCCGATTGCCACCGCCCCACCGTCATCGGATCGGGCCGCGATACGTCGCCGAAGATGATGAGAAAGCGCTGGTTGCGGGAGCATAACTTTGCACCCAGCCATCCTGGGTGAAGGAAAGCTGCTCGCCGAAATGCTGTATTGTGAGCGTTTCCCTGTCCTTCATCCCGACCGCTGTAATCGTTCAGTACTCTTCCGACAGCCAACATCGCGTTTCACGGCCGAACCGCAGAGCTTTGGCCGAAGCCGAGCTGCGCCGCGCCGTCGGAAACGTCTGGTCACATTTGCCAGGTGCGTGTTGAAAACGGTGATTCCGTGACACATTATCGCCACCGTTTAGCCGCGAGGTCGACCCAATCATCCGCGAGATAGCCGGCGTTGCCCTAGACGGTTCGGTCCGGCACCGGCTCAAGCCCACCCCCCTGCGCAAGGGTCAGTGCCGGACCGAACCACCCTGCAGCTCTTGCTTGGATGAATCAGGTGCGACGCTCGAACTGCAAATGGCGGGCTTCAGAAGCAAGCTGATCCGCTTCATTGATACTGGTTCCCAAATTTCACAGCCCGCCAAAGACCCGCATAGCCACAGTGGTTTGGGGCGGCGTGGGCCGCCAGGGGCATCTCGGGCCGGCATCAGGCCGAGAGGGCGACGCAAGCTCGCATCGGGCGAGCCGCTCACGCTGGTACCGTTCTGCGCTCCGTATTTGCGGGCAGCCTCCTTGCCCGGCTTGAACCGCTGATCGGAACGACGGGGCCGTATCTCGAGCCGCGCGGTTGGGCTTCCAAGGCTTCAACTACAGCTTGCGCGCCATCCCGCTCCCGCCAACAGGCCTGTTAGAACCAGCATGGGCGGGGAATGGTGTCGGCCGAATTGAGAAACTGATCCCTGACGACGCGAAGAACTGACCCCTCTCTTTGAGAGGCGAGATTTCTGTGAGTCCTGCACCGTCGAGGGGCGATGCAGGGTAAGCGGATGCTGCAAGCAGAGGAAGTGATGTCGCTGGTGCGCCTGCATCGATGTGGCTGAGGCGCAAAACGGATTGCAAAGGAATTCGGTTGCGCACGCAATACGGCTCGCCGCTACCTTCGTGAGAGCGGGTCATGGCGTATTGAGGCCGCGCGCGCTGGTTTCCTCAATGGCGTCAGAGCCTGCATATGACAGCGCAGCAACGTCTTCAGGTCTTGGTGCATGAAGTAGCGGGCCAAGCTGTAGCGCGAGTGGACCAAGCATGAGCGAGAACAGGCGGACGATGCGCATCACCCTCCGGGCGCGTCTGTGAACTCGGTGATGCAGCGCGCGAAGTCGATCTGTGTCTTGATGTCCGGCCGGAGCTTCGAACCGCACCTCGAATGGACGCACCCGCTCCTGCAGTCGGATCGCGGCCACGAAGCGCTTCACGGCGGTGTAGGCGTTGTCATAGCCGCGCACACGAATCTCGCGCGTCAGGCGCACGGCGGAAAGGTTGAGGCCCGTTCGTTGATAGTCGGCAAAGGGCGCGATCTTGTTTGGACACCCGTCCCTGGCCGCCGGCCGGGAGTTGGAGCCGCGCTCGATGTATTTGCAGACCATCTTGGGTCGCGGCACATTCGCCGTACGATCGCGGTCACGGACAGGCCCTGACGGTGTAGATCTGCGGTCCAAGGAGAATTTCTGATCATATTGGCAAGTCTTGTCGCCTTGGCCGAGCGCGATTTCGGCGGGCAGCGCGCCAACTAGCGACATTTTCTATGCCCACAATCAGGGAATATTCCTCGCCCGATGAAAGTGGTGGCTATGGACATTTTTGTTTCGGGTGTGCCAGCGTGTGTCGCCGACGTCCGCGCGCGGCACCGTCAGATCGTAGAAAAGCTTCCGGCCAGGTCGGGCAGCCGACCCTTTGCCGAAAATGAGAATCGCCTCGATCCGGCGACCTATTTCCGGCACTACCATATTCGGCGAGGCGCACCGACGGACGCCGCATATTGTATACCGATCGCGAGGTCGTCGCACTGCTGGATGCTGCGCGGTAATTGCAGTAGTCCTTCGTTATGAGGTGTCGACAGGCGCAGCGGTCTGTTCTCATTCCGGTTGCAAGCAGCGCTGCGACAAATCATGTTGCTCCGGAGGAGGCACTTCTCGTTGAGAAACCCGGCAGCACAGGGCATTGACCACGTAGCGATTGCCTCTAGAGAGCTGCGATCGGCTCGCTCGATTCAATAGCCCGCGGGCAGGAGAGACGGACCGGCACCGGTCGCCAGCGCTGGCGATGACTGCCGCTGCACGACAGGCGGGTCGCGTCGAGGACGGGGCGGCATTGCGCGATGCCGTGCTGCCCGCCCGCGCGAGCGATTTGTTTCCCCGCCGGACTTTTGCTCCTCGCCTGCGCTGGTTGGGTCGCGGAGATCGCGATGGGTCGAACCCCAACTGCAGCAGGACCGCGTTGGTGGTGGCATGGCACGGCAATGCTATTGGCGCGGCGCTGCGCAAATTGCCGGTCAGGTCGCGACTGATTTCCTTGCCAAGGAAGGAGGATAACCGCGGGTGATCGGCTGAAGGAGTGATGGTCGTCATCGAACGGTCGATCACACAGGTCTGCGAAAGGAGAAGCTGCTGCGGACCACGTCATGCCAGGGGTAGGCGAATGAGGCGTCTTCGACGTGCCATTCGTGCCATCGGGCTGCGAACGCGCATCGCCTTTGAGGCCAACTTCATAATATTTCTTTGGCTTAGATGGGCTCTCGGTGTGACCAGAGAGCTGGTAGAAGCCGATGCGAGACTACAAGTGTAACACCATATTGGTTTAGCAGACCAAGCTTCGGTGATAGCCTCATGGGGTAGAGAAACGCCTTTGGAGGCCGAGCGATGGATCGCGATAGCAGACGGACACGTGCAGCTGGAAGTTCATCCAGCGACACCAGGAGGGCCGAGGAAAGCCGTAACCACCTCCTGCCAGACGGGCCACTGGCCAATGTTGCAGAAGGGCTAGTAACCGCTAACCCGCGCGATACAGCACGCGATCTTGGGAGCTTCAAATCCGCCGACAGGCAAACGCGACGTGCAGTTCAGGACTTTGCACCCGGGCAAGAATCTGACCTCAGCAGATTTGATAGGCGCAACAACCAGCTCGGAGGATCAGCCAACGTTCTGGTCGACAAATTGACGGCCGGATTGGGGTTCAACTCGGATGATGTAGCATTGCTCCAAGTCCAAGCGGCTAGTAATGTAGGCCATTTTCTAGGGCCCCAGAAGCAGACTGCTCTTGTTAATCGCATTGGCAACATGAATCCAATGGAGCAAGCTGTAGGAGTTATGTTTGTGGCGCAAAACTTCAGTAAGTTTAATGACCAAAATAAATCTCGCATTTTTGAGCAGGCCATTGAATTGGCTGCTGATCCTCATCAGCACCACATGGTCAAGGTGACCGCCCAAAATGCGCTTGTCGCCGCGTATCACCAGTTAGACGCAAATCAACAAGCACAAGCTAACTCACTTCCCGACCTGCATGGCCTGTTGCAGAACATGCCTCCTCCGCGGCATGCAGCAGAGGAACGGAGTGCGAATTTGGATGGCCACATAGCAGGTATTGAGGCTTCAGTGCGTGATACAGTAGGCCCGCAAACCTCCTATGAACAGCTGCGGCGGGGTGGTCAAGTCGGGCGGTCTATAAGCCGCGCCTACAATCACGCCCGCGAGGATCTAATGGCTGCCTCCAGAACCAGAGATCGCTCCGGCCGTTGAGGTCTCGGCCATGGCAAGTGGTGCTTTCTCCCCGAATTCCGTTCACGGCCAGGCCATTCCCAATTCGCTGGCCGTTGACGAACCTGCTTTAGGATAACTTTCAAAAACCACGTCTGCCGGGTGGTGCGATGCAACCATCGCACCACCCGCTGTGGCATCGATCTGTCGAGCGGCGACATCGCGCGACGTCGGTCCAGTGTCTCAAGCAAGCGCAGCATTAGCTACGGCTAACCCGGCAATGGAACAATGCCTTCAACAAAAACGACGCCCCCCAACATAGCCATTAGCATCGCCTGCTCACTCGCCTTGGGCTTCTGCGCGGCAAGTCTGTACGCAACGTTCCGCCATGGGGGGAGCGGCGACGCTTTGATGACGTTTGACGTCCGTGCCTTTTGGTTCGAGACGCCCTTCTATCTGGGTTTCGCAACCCCCGTCTTCTATCGGGGCGTGGCTATCGTGCTCGCAACGTCCGCGGTCGTCTTGCTGATTCAGCAGATCGTATTACGGCGCAAACTCGAACATCACGGGACGGCGCGCTGGGCGCGAGTGGATGAGATGCGACGCGCGGGTTATCTACGACGATACCGTGGCGTGACAGGCCCGGTATTTGGGAAGACGAGTGGCCCTTTCTGGCCTGGCTACTACCTGACCAATGGCGAGCAGCCTCACAGCCTTGTCGTCGCACCGACCCGTGCTGGTAAGGGCGTCGGCATTGTCATTCCAACGCTACTTACATTCAAAGGCTCGGTGATAGCTCTCGACGTCAAAGGGGAGCTCTTTGAGCTTACCTCGAGGGCGCGCCAGGCCGCCGGCGCCGAGGTGTTCAAATTTGCGCCGCTGGATTCGGAGCGGCGCACAAATTGCTACAATCCGCTGTTGGACCTTATTGCGCTGTCTCCACAGCAGCAATTCACCGAGGCCCGCCGCCTGGCGGCAAACCTAATTACGGCAAAGGGGGAGGGCGCGGAAGGTTTCGTCAACGGCGCGCGAGATCTCTTTGTCGCGGGCATCCTCGCCTGCATCGAGCGGGGCACGCCAACAATCGGCGCCGTCTATGATCTCTTCGCCCAGCCGGGGGAGAAGTTTAAGCTCTTCGCGCGACTCGCCATGGAGACCCGGAACAAAGAGGCGCAACGCATCTTCGACGACATGGCGGGGAACGATACAAAAATCCTGACCTCCTACACGTCCGTCCTTGGCGATGGGGGGCTCAATTTGTGGGCGGATCCCGCTGTAAAGGCGGCGACAAGTCGCTCAGATTTTTCGGTCTACGATCTTCGTCGTCGCAAAACGTGCATCTATCTTTGCGTTGGTCCGAACGATCTTGAGGTGGTCGCGCCTTTGATACGCCTGTTCTTTCAGCAAGTCGTTTCAATTCTGCAGCGGTCGCTGCCTCGCCGGGACGAAACTTACGAAGTCCTGTTTCTGCTCGACGAGTTCAAGCACTTGGGTAAGCTGGAGGCGATCGAGACCGCAATTACGACCATCGCGGGCTACAAGGGTCGCTTCATGCTCATCATCCAAAGCCTCTCGGCACTGACGGGGGCCTATGGCGAGGCTGGCAAGCAGAATTTTCTCAGCAATACCGGCCTGCAAGTGTTCATGGCTACGGCCGATGACGAGACCCCGAACTACATTTCCAAAGCCATCGGTGAATACACGTTTGAAGCCAAATCGATTTCCTACAGCCAGGCGCGAACGTTCGATTGGAACATTCAGAATTCGTATCAAGGTGCACCGCTGTTGCGTCCCGAACAGGTTCGGCTGCTCGATGAAGACTACGAGATTGTTCTCATCAAAGGCCTGCCACCATTGCAATTGAGGAAGGTGCGATATTTTTCGGACCGCATCCTTAAACGCATCTTCGAAAGCCAGACAGGCGCCCTCCCGGAGCCGGCACCCTTGATGGAAGCTCATCCAGATGACACTGACGGTTAAGCGCCCGTCTCGCCTATCCCGTCCCTCGGCGATCAGAAACTCCACTACAGGTGAACGGCTATGGGAATTTGCATCTCCAAATCCTCCGGATCGACTCGACATGCTACATATGACACGGAAGAGGCGCCGCGAGAATCCACGGCAGCGCAGAGGGTCTCCCTGGGCACGCCTGCCGACAGGTTGCGATGGGGCGGAGATGCGCCTCTGGAGCAACATCAAATCCAGCAGGCTGCCTACCACATGGGAGCATATGTCGTCGGCGACGAGGTCACGAGTCCGATAAGACTCGCGACAGCCGGGCAAACCATTCACGACGTCCGCCTGCTGCTCAAGCATGGCCGGGCAAACGTTAAGGCGGACGACATTCCCTCGCACGGCCACAACGGCATCGGATCGTCGGTAGCAAAGATCGCAAGAGACGGGACCAGCAAGGTTGCAACGGCCGTAGTTATGGGAGCGGCGTGCTGCGATCAGATCGCTCCCCTTTCCGCCATCGTCCATGCCCCGCACATGGCGTCCAACGAGCAGAGTGTGACCTCTGGTGCTTCCGTGTCAATGAAAGAGATAACCGAAGAAGGTGATGAGATCCCAGCCAAGGCGGGTCACACTTGGAGCGAACTGCGGCGCGGAAGCCGCGACCCGAGGTCGACCGTTGTCATGGATGCCTGGGCAAACGGTCCCGCTGTTCGGTTGAAAGACAGCGCATGGAGCAGAGAGCCGGCCAAGAAAGGTCCTTGGTCGATGGACAAAAGCAGCGCCGAATTCCTGAAAAACCGTCTTGAGGGGCTGATTCCGTTAGTGCATCCGGACACAGATGAAGACACTGCCAACAATTTGCGCAGGAAACAAAACCAACCCACATCCTGGGAAAAATACGCAGAAGTACAAGTGATCTCACCCGAGCTCGCTAATAGTGTACGCAACGCGTTGTCCCGTATTCCTGAAGACCAACAAAAGGAAATCGCATCACTGATGATTCAGGAAGCCTACGGAATGGATCCTTCCTCGCGCACGCACCAAGACGCAGTGGAATCAGTTCTGGTGGCCGCCAACCAACTGGACTCGCTGCCCCGGCCCCCTGTCGAGCCGCCGGAATTAGCGGCGTATCACCAGTTCGACGCAAATCAACAGGCCCAAGCTCACGCAGTTCCCGGAATGCAAGATATCTTGCCGCACATGCCGCCTCCGCGGCATGCAGCAGAGGAACGGAGTGCGAATTTGGATGGCCACATAGCAGGTATTGAGGCTTCAGTGCGTGATACAGTAGGCCCGCAAACCTCCTATGAACAGCTGCGGCGGGGTGGTCAAGTCGGGCGGTCTATAAGCCGCGCCTACAATCACGCCCGCGAGGATCTAATGGCTGCCTCCAGAACCAGAGATCGCTCCGGCCGTTGAGGTCTCGGCCATGGCAAGTGGTGCTTTCTCCCCGAATTCCGTTCACGGCCAGGCCATTCCCAATTCGCTGGCCGTTGACGAACCTGCTTTAGGATAACTTTCAAAAACCACGTCTGCCGGGTGGTGCGATGCAACCATCGCACCACCCGCTGTGGCATCGATCTGTCGAGCGGCGACATCGCGCGACGTCGGTCCAGTGTCTCAAGCAAGCGCAGCATTAGCTACGGCTAACCCGGCAATGGAACAATGCCTTCAACAAAAACGACGCCCCCCAACATAGCCATTAGCATCGCCTGCTCACTCGCCTTGGGCTTCTGCGCGGCAAGTCTGTACGCAACGTTCCGCCGTGGGGGTAGCGGCGAGGCTTTGATGACGTTTGACATCCGTGCCTTTTGGTTCGAGACGCCGTTCTATCTGGGTTTCGCAACTCCTGTCTTCCATCGGGGCCCTCTTCGCCCAGCCGGGGGAGAAGTTCAAACTCTTCGCGCAACTCGCCATGCAGACCCGGAACAAAGAGGCACAACGCACTTTCGACGATTGGCGGGGAACGATACAAAAATCCTGACGTCCTACACGTCCGTAGCTATCGTGCTCGCCACGTCGGCGGTCGTCTTGCTGTTTCAGCAGATCGTATTGCGGCGCAAACTCGAACATCACGGGACGGCGCGCTGGGCGCGAGTGGATGAAATGCGACGCACCGGATATCTGCGACGTCTCGGCGATGGCGGGCTCAATCTGTGGGCGGATTCGGCTGTAAAGGCGGCGACAAGTCGCTCAGGTTTTTCGGTGTACGATCTTCGCCGTCGTAAAACGTGCATCTATCTTTGCGTTGGTCCGAACGACCTTGAGGTGGTCGCGCCTTTGATACGTCTGTTCTTTCAGCAAGTCGTTTCAATTCTGCAGCGGTCGCTGCCCCGCCAAGATGAAAAATACGAAGTTCTGTTTCTGCTCGATGAATTCAAGCACTTGGGTAAGCTGGAGGCGATCGAGACCGCAATTACGACCATCGCGGGCTACAAGGGTCGCTTCATGCTCATCATCCAAAGCCTCTCGGCACTGACGGGGGCCTATGGCGAGGCTGGCAAGCAGAATTTTCTCAGCAATACCGGCCTGCAAGTGTTCATGGCTACGGCCGATGACGAGACCCCGAACTACATTTCCAAAGCCATCGGTGAATACACGTTTGAAGCCAAATCGATTTCCTACAGCCAGGCGCGAACGTTCGATTGGAACATTCAGAATTCGTATCAAGGTGCACCGCTGTTGCGTCCCGAACAGGTTCGGCTGCTCGATGAAGACTACGAGATTGTTCTCATCAAAGGCCTGCCACCATTGCAATTGAGGAAGGTGCGATATTTTTCGGACCGCATCCTTAAACGCATCTTCGAAAGCCAGACAGGCGCCCTCCCGGAGCCGGCACCCTTGATGGAAGCAGACGAGGGGCTCTTGGCAGAATCTCAGCCCGATGAGCAGCTGCGCGGATTGGCGCAGAACTTTGACGATACGGTTTGATGTGAGGCTAGTATGAACCCGCGAAATAGTAATCCATCCCATGTAACAGCTTTGTCGCAGGTGCAGGGCGCCGGCTTGGAAGAGGGGCAAGCGGACCAGGCCCGGCAAATGGGCGATGAGCAGCACCTTGCCGAGGCCCGGAGGCTGTTGGACCAAGCTGACGAGCCGCCAACGAATCCAGAAGAGGTTCTGCGACTTGAACAATTGAGCGAAGGGCTTGAGCGAGGGCGGCATGATCAAGCGGCCTCGTCTCTTTTCAGCGACCCAGGGGGGGCCGCTAGACCGGGTGACTACAACAGCATCGTGGCTGACGCTTTCGCAGCAGCCAGCTCTGCGCACGCCGGAGTTGAGGCCGCCGCCCCGCCAGCGCTAGCTGCCAGCCAACAGCAGATCCGGCCCTGGGCGGATGCGTTCGACCAGGGCAACCATCTGCCACCCGGGTGGGTCATCATCAACAATGAACATTCCACAGCGCTGTTGCGGCCAGCGGAGAGGCAGAGGGATACGCCGCAAGCCGCCGCCATTCAGCAGCCGCCGAACGAAATCGGAAATTCAGGTGGCCGCGTGCCGATGCAGCCCCCCATGCAGCAGTTGAGTGAATTGCCATTGCAAGGGCTGCCGGTTCAAGGAACAGGGTCCGAATACATCGGAAGGCTGCATGCGAAGGCCCGGTCCTTCGCAAGGTCTGAGGCACCCCCCGCTGCCATCGAGAACTCCGTGAACGTCTCATTCGCCGTCCCCAAAGGCTTTTCCCATGGGATACAACACGTCCCAGACGCGATGCTCTCTTCCTTGGACCATTATGGCCTCTTGCCGGATGCGGGCCAGGCCCGGCAAGTGGGCTTTGAGCAGCACGTGGCCGAGCCACGCCGAGCCGATCCGGATCCTGTCGCGGGTGGCGCCCGTGCTACCCGCTATCCCCATCTGTCCGACGAACACCGGGACCTTATTGATCGGGCGATCACTCACGTTGCGGCTCAGCAAAAATATAGCGAGAGCACGGTCCGAAAATACACGTATGCACTTCGCCGATTGGCGAATGATCTCGGCGCTCGTGGCCAAGCGACTGATCTAAGAAATCACCAATCCCTGGTCGATCACGTCGATGGTTTCTTTCCGAAAGACGATGATGTGAAGAGGGCGTTGAACGTCCTGCGTGCGTATCATGAGCCGGGCTATTCAGCGACTGCTGGCGCCCCTGCTACCCGCTATCCCTATCTGTCCGACGAACACCGGGATGTTATTGATAAGGCGATCGCCCACGCTGCGGCTCAGCAACACCATAGCCCGGCGACGCTCCGAATATACACGTATGCACTTCGCCGATTGGCGAATGATCTCGGCGCTCGCGGCCAAGCGACCGATCTAAAAAATCACCAATCCCTGGTCGATCACCTCGATACTTTCTTTTCGAAAAACAATGACATAAAGGATATAAAGCCGGCGTTGAACGTCCTGCGTGCGTATCATGAGCCGGGCTATTCAGCGACTGTCGGGCGGCCAGCGCCAGTGCCCTCAAAAGCAGACGCGCATGTCTTGGAACAAATGGCCAGTGACAGCAGCTTGGCCTCAGACACCCGTGTTGTCTATGGTCGTAGTCTTCGCAGATTTTCTGGGGAGCTTGAGAGTCGGGGCCTGACGATCTCTGGGCTGGATCATGATTCACGGATCAAATTCGCCGAGACGTTGTTTCCAGGCAGCCGCAAGCTCCGCCTGGCGTTGGGACGGGTTCGCGATACGGAGTCTGCGTCACACAGGAGCGTGACGGACGCTTTCGCGGCGGCAGGCTCTGGGCACGCCGGAGTTGAGATCGCCGCCCCGCCGCCGTTAGCTGCCAGCCAACAGCAGATCCGGCCCTGGCCGGATGCGCTTGACCCGGGCAACCACCTGCCACCACCCGAGTGGGTGATCATCAACGATGAACATTACACAGCGCCGTTGCGGCCAGCGGAGATGCAGAGGACCCTGAATACGCCGCAAGCCGCCGCCATTCAGCAGCCGCTGAGCGAAATCGGCAATTCAGCCGGCCGCGTTCCGATGCAGCCTCCCATGCAGCAGTTGCCATTGGAAGGGGTACCTGTTCAAGGGACATGGTCCGAACACATCGGAAGGCTGCATGCGGAGGCAGCGCCCTTCGCAAGGTCTGAGGCACCACCCGCTGCCATCGAGAACTCCATAAACGTCTCATTCGCCGTCCCCAAAGGCTTCTCTCATGGGACTCAACCCGTCCCAGACGCGATGCTCTCTTCCTTGGACCGCCATGACCTCTTGCCGGTTGCGGGCCAGGCCCGGCAAGCGAGCTTTGAGCAGCACGTGGCCGAGCCGCGCCGAGCCGAACCTGTCGCGAGTGGCGCCCGTGCTACCCGCTATCCCCATCTGTCCGACGAACACCGGGACGTTATTGATAAGGCGATCGCCCACGCTGCGGCTCAGCAAAAATATAGCGAGAGCACGGTCCGAAAATACACGTCTGCGCTTCGCCGATTGGCGAATGATCTCGGCGCTCGCGGCCAAGCGACTGATCTAAAAAATCACCAGCCCCTGTTCGATCACGTCATTGCTTTCTTTCCGAAAGACGATGATATGAAGAGGGGGTTGAACGTCCTACGTGCGTATCATGAGCCGGGCTATTCAGCGACTGTTGGCTCCCGCCATCCCCATCTGTCCGACGAACACCGGGACGTTATTGATAAGGCGATCGCCCACGCTGCGGCTCAGCAAAAATATAGC
>NZ_JBVVQH010000041.1:13328-13943 GCF_055811115.1 Mesorhizobium sp. WSM4832
GAGAGCACGCTCGAAATATACTCCTTTGCGCTTCGCCGATTGGCGAATGATCTCGGCGCTCGCGGCCAAGTGACTGATCTAAAAAATCACCAATCCCTGGTCGATCACCTCGATACTTTCTTTCCGAAAAACACTGACATAAGGTATATAAGGCCGGCGTTGAACGTCCTGCGTGCGTATCATGAGCCGGGCTATTCAGCGACTGGCCGGCGGCCAGTGACGGTGCCCTCAAAGGCAGACGCGCATGTCTTGGAACAAATGGCCAGTGACAGCAGCTTGGCCTCAGACACCCGTGTTGTCTATGGTCGTAGTCTTCGCAGATTTTCTGGGGAGCTTGAGAGTCGGGGCCTGACGATCTCTGGGCTGGATCATGATTCACGGATCAAATTCGCCGAGACGTTGTTTCCAGGCAGCCGCAAGCTCCGCCTGGCGTTGGGACGGGTTCGCGATACGGAGTCTGCGTCACACAGGAGCGTGACGGACGCTTTCGCGGCGGCAGGCTCTGGGCACGCCGGAGTTGAGATCGCCGCCCCGCCGCCGTTAGCTGCCAGCCAACAGCAGATCCGGCCCTGGCCGGATGCGCTTGACCCGGGCAACCACCTGCCACCACCCGAG
>NZ_JBVVQH010000042.1:0-13063 GCF_055811115.1 Mesorhizobium sp. WSM4832
AATGGTGGCCGGCTTCATACCGGAATGGTGGCCGGTGTTTGATCGGAATGGCGGCCGGCTTCACGTCGGAATCCGCAGGCTCCTCAAGCAAGGCCCGTCAAAAAGAGATTGAGCAGAACGAAATGACGCGTCACATCACCGACTTATCGATCCCGAGACGTTGTTCCAGCCTTAGTGCTTGCTGAGAAGATCGGCTATTGTCTCTCCATTTCGCCTGGCATCAGCGGCGAGCCATACTTCTCCCACCTCATACACTTCGCCTTGGGTACGGAACGGGACAATGACGTCAATGGCGGCCGACAGCATGTCAAGAAGCGTGCGGTCTTCCACAGCGGCTCCTTGCGGGCTGCTCTTGACGAGCGAAAAGAGCTTTTTAAAGCCTTGGACCGGATCAGCCCCATGAATCGTTGATATGGATCCCGCATGGCCGGAGACGACTTCGCTAAGGTAGGCCCAAGCAGCATCATCGCGCATCTCGCCAAGCAATATTCGATCAGGGCGCATGCGCAAGCTGGCTTGCAACAGTTGCTCGGCTGTCACGGTACCTACGCCTGATCGGTCCTTGGGATAGAGTAACCGGACATGGTTCTCGTGTGGGATTGCAAGTTCGAGCGTGTCCTCGATACTGATCAGCCTCTCTTGCGGGGGTATAGCGTTGATCAAAGTCTTGCTCATTGTCGTTTTGCCGCTTCCAGTAGGTCCGCAAAGCAGCATCGTCAGCCGCCCCCAAACGCACGCTTGCAAAAATTGCTCCAAGTCACCATGGTCGTAGTGCTGAAGAATCTTTTCGTCCTGCTGGGTTTGACGCTCTTTTCGTGACCGCCATTGATTCCAACGCGAGTATTCGTAGCGAGAAGAAACTTCCTTGAGTTCGGTCACACGACTCGAGGGACGCCGTATCGTCAGGCTTATTGTTCCTGCCGGTACAGCGGGCGGCAAACAGATCTGCAGCCGCTCTCCGTTCGGCAACTCAGTCGCACACAGGGGGCTTTGCGGTCCGACATCTTGCTTGCGCAGCGCTCCAGCGAGTATCGCGATGTCCTCCAGATCGTCATAAGACAGGGGTAGCGGATGTTTCGTGAAAACGCCGGCCTGTCGGACAAAGGCTTCCCCGGGCCGGTTGATAGCGACCTCTTCGGTTCTTGGCTCCTCAAGCCATTTTAGAACGGGCTCGAGAAGCAAACGCAATTGAGGATCAGCCTCTGATCGCATTTTTGCCTCTCCTGTGTTCGCGATGTTGGGGGCTTGGCGCCGTGGCGGTCGCTCTAAGATCGTATACATCTGAGAAATCGAGGTCCCGAGCCACAAAGATGGATACAGCATCTCCCTGGTTTTTCTTCAGCGTTGGCGGAATGTTGACCGTCGCTCTCAGTGTCGTGTCGACGGCTTGTCCACCATTGCTCTGGAAGCTGTCGGTGCCGCTTCCTCCGCCAGAGTTGGCCGCATATTGACCGGCCGCCTGAAACGCGCCTTGGATGACGCTCATGAGAATCGCGCCGCCAAAGCGTTCCCGGAAGTGATTGTCCACCGTGCCAGGCATTCCGGAGCGGCCGAGCTCGTCAGCGCCCGGCGATGCTATCGAAACGAGGGCATGGTCAGGTGTTTCGATGCGCGTCCACAGCACGAAGACACGCGCATCCCCCTGCTGGAGACCGCGCTGGATTTCGCCAATCACGGTCGTCCCGCGGTCCAAGAGCACGACATTGTTGGTCGTGCCGCGGACGTCTTTAGGTATGACGCACTTCACATAGCCGGGTAAATTTGTGTCGATTGCTGTCTGCAAAATGCAGGGAATGATCGTTCCTTGAGTAATCACGAGATCAGGGTGCGGCAAAAGGGTGGCCCGGCTCGGCTCCTGTATATCTGGCGTCAATCGGCCTGACAGTTCGCCCTCGGTTGAAATCCCATCCGGTGTCGTGGGAGCATCCTTATGGTTGTCTTCGCTCCGCTGACCGTCATTGGGCATTTGACCGCTGCTAGTGTAGGCGAAGATTGGTGTTTCCTCCGGCAGCGCATCAGCTGGCGCCGTTGGGGGCGGCGTCGATGACGCAGGATCTGCCGCCTGCGCCGCCTGTACGGGTGCTGGAGGTTCTGGAGGACTCTCGATTGGCACGGGGCGGAATGGCTCGGCGTTGGCGACAATTGGCGGTTTTGGCTGAGATGGCTCGTCTTGTGTGCTTGAACGACCTCCGAGCCAGATGAGGGATAGAGATGAGATGAGAACAAGAGCCGCGACGGCCAACTTCTGCGATCCCGAAATATGCCGGCGGGTCGGCTCCGAGACCATCGATCTGGATGCATGGACATCATGTCCCGCCTGTGGGCCGGTATCATTCATCGGCCCGAGCCTTTCAAAACGCGCCACACGTCGGGTGTCACTGTACCGGTCCCTGGCGCTCGTCCCAAAGGATCATAAGCCCTGTTGAAAATGGACAAGACCGTATTGCCATCTCTCAGACGCCATTCCCGGGCGACTGCGGATACTTCGACATAATCCCCTTTGACCGTGTAATTGGCAGCGGCTTCCTTGCCGTCGGGATTGATTACGTAGACGGAGGGTATGCGGGAATTGCTTGCGAAGCCAAATACGGTCGTAAAGCCATTATCGAAGACTTCCAGTGGCGCCAGCGATCGATCGCCCTTTGCCACGTAGTGAAAATTGTTTTCGTCCGGACTGGCAGTTGCCGCGGGCCGATTCAACAAATCCTGAACTCTCTCTTGTTGCAGCACTTTCGCCCGGGCCTGACCAAGGATTGAGCGCCTTTCTGCTTCTTTTCTCTGAGCAGCAGCCTCATCACCGGGATAGGTGAATTGGACACTGTAGTATAGGTCCGGTTGCTGCTCATCGAGTTTTGGCATCGGTTTCGTCGAAATACTGAAGACGTATCTCCTTGTACCCGACGCGCTCTCGGCCAGCACGATGACCGGCTGCGGCGCGAGCATCCGGCTAGCCTTAAAAAAGAGATAGTTGGCACGTGGGAGCGCAGCCAGGTCTTTGCTATTGGAAACGGCCACGGCTGCGACGGTCTCGTTGGCCGCGAATGTGACAACCAGCGTTGCACCCACTGCGGTCGATAGGCGCACCACTTCGTCGGGGCGGTAAGCAAGGTAGCGCATCCGCGCATCACGCTTGCCGGCAAGTGGCGTGTCTTCCGCGCACGCATCCATCGTCAAGAAAAATAAGCAGGCCAGCGCGAGAAACGCTCTTTTTGTCATGGCTGCACAATGCCCAGGTTCGATACGGTATCTTCCGAGGCTTGATAGGACGTGACGAGTAGACCTCCCGGATTGGTGAGCCTCGATTGCCCCGGCAGACCCGTCAGGCGCTCGTAGCGGATGGTAGCTGTCCAGGTGGTCACTATCGGCATCTGCCCATCGATAACAAGCATACGTTTGTATCGGATCTGCTGAACGTCGGGACTGAGGTCGTTTGAGGAAATATGGCCGACCTCGAGCTTGCCGCGCTTGCCGATCGTGACTTGCGGCGAGGTGGGATTGGGATAGTTGAAGAAATCTTGATATTGCTGTTGCACGGTCGGTGCGCTGAAACTGGACACGAGGTCATAGGCGTATTGGGCTGTATCTGCTGTGTAGCCTTCGCGCAGGCGTACATATTCCCATAGCGAAGCATTTATGACGGCTCGGTCTTGGGTTGCGGGCAGTCGAGAGATTGACACTTCGCTGTCTACGGTGCCGTCCGGCCGTACCCATAGGAACACAGGCACGAGCTTGGCCAAGGGGACCATGGCAGCGATGGTAAATGCCTGGGCAACATTTCCTAGGACCGCCGCTGCCGCAAAGGCTATAAGGGCCTTTGACAAGCGCCCCGCAGACTTCGCTCGTGAAGTTTGAAACGCTTCCACCTTCTTGTAGTGAGCGGCTAGCGTTTCTCTCTCCACCAGAAGGGCATGTTCAGGAAATTTCATTTGGGCTCTTCCGCACACTCGACCTGAAGATCCTCAGGGGTGGTTTCCCATTGTCCCGCGTTCAGTTGGAATGGCGTACCCGTGCAGGTCGCAAGCCGATCGGTTGTCTTGCAGGCCGCCAAAGCGAGGATTGACAAAAGTAGATAGCGTTTCATGTTTTTGGCACCGCGCTCGTTGATTTTAACCGCCCGTCGTTCTGGCAAAGTAGCGATTGAGGTTGTTAAGAGGTCGGTTCGTCCCTGCCCAAGACCCGGCGGCGATGCTGCTGGCGATCGTCGGAAGCGCGACGATCAGAGCATCGCCAGCCAGGAAAAGCATGTCGAGCTCGTAAAGCCCGATGATCTTGGCTGCTGTCGTGCCCGAGAATTTGATCATCAAAAGCATCGCTGCCAGCGAGACTACTTCGGCCGCGATAACTATCGTGGCAACGATGTTGAGAAGGAGAAGCAGCAGCCCGTACGAGAGCAGTTGGCCGATCCATCTTGTAGCCATGTCTCGAGTGTGATCAAAAAGGTAGCCGACAAGAACCAGGGGGCCGATCGCCAAGAGCACCTTCGTCAAAATCCCAACGGCATCATAGATTTCGAACGCTGCCCACAGCGAGCCGTAGAAAATCCATTGCGCTCCCTCGAAAGCAAGTATGTCTTGGCCGTTCATAGGCCCAATTTCGGAAGCAATCATCTGAAAGGCATACTGAGTTGAAGCAAACATCCAGTCGAGCTTCTGGGGAATATCGGTGAAGGGCAAGTCGCTGCCACTGATCTGGTGAGCAAGCCTTGGAATCGTGTCGTCGAAGACCGTTTCAATGTAATTGTGGTAGTTGGCCTGCCCTAAGATAAGGCCGACTACAATCGACACCATAATTACGCGCGAGATACCTGCACGCGCATCGACTTGACCACGCATAACCAGACAGCCTTGGATTATTATCCAAAGCGTCACACACGCAACCAGAGGCGCACTGACCGCCTCTTGGATTTTTTCAAGCACGTTGTGCAGCCCTGACGTAAAGGCCACATGAAAGATCGTGTGTATGGCCGTGAATGGCGCGGAAATCTTAAAATCCATGGCGTGAGCCTGATTTGTCCCTGATCAGCCCAGCTGAGCCGGATGAACTCAGCGTCTGTTTACGGGCGCAAAAAAATGCTAGCAGTCGTCTCGCGTTCGCGACGCTGCATCGCGGCCTCCTCTGCGGCGTGAAGGCTTGCTTGTGCAGTGGCCATCGTCAGCAGACTCGTGGCCTGGGCATTTTGGATGATCGCATCGTGAATCTGCTTGAGGACCAGACCGTTGGTCACTGTGGCCTGCATAATATTTCGCGAGCGGGAAAGCTGACCAAGAGTGCTGGCGTTCTCCTGAAGGCGCTTGTCCATCACAACCAGATTCTCAGCTGCGAGACCTGCAGCATTGGCAGCACCGGCAACCTGTCCCTGTAACAGTTTCGCTTCCAGATCGGTGCCGTCGACTTTCCGATTTGGGTCCTGCGCAATCGCACGCGCTATATTCGAAGCTGGCGTCTGGCTGTCAAACATCTGCCTCTCTAGCTGATTGCTCGACGGGTACTGATTTTTTTGGTTAAGTGAGCCTAGCAGTCCCATGACACCGAACGACGACGTTAGCATATCCACCATGGTGATTGTGTTGCTGAGCGTCACGATTGAACTCTCAAGGATCGCCGCAGTGGAAATCGCGGTCGCGGTCGATTGTGCTTCTGTTATCGGGTCGCTGACGATAAATTGCGACCTGGCCTGTCCGTGAAGCAGAAGGGAAGCAGCAAGCGTCGTTGCTGCAAGCTTAGCAAATTGCATGAATATTTCTCCGTCAGTCTTTAACTTCGTGGTAACGAGCCATGAAGTTGTCGAGCCACCCACTTGGCGCATCTCCGTGCTGGTGACGAAGCTGGTCGGCAAAGCGCACGGTGTTGGCCCGCCCCGAGAGTACGGCTACATACTCGCGCATCTGGCCAAGATCGAATTCGCAAACAACACTCCCGCTGTCGCGCTTGAGCAAAAACTTGCGGCTGCCAATTGCCATTCCCTGGCGGATTGCCTCGAACTCCTGCGTGGTGCACTTCAAGCCATCGACATAGGCAGCCCGGTCCGCCGTCGGTGATGGGTAGAAAATCTTCGTCATGCATTGTGCAACGAGACTGGCCCCGAGGGGCGATTCAAGCACGTGTTCAGGCTGCTGCGTTGCGAGGATCAACATCCCGTTATTCTTGCGGACGGTGAGCAAGAACTTGTCGATAACAGCCGAGAATTGGGGGTTCAGCAGATAGAAGCGAAATTCGTCGCAGCTCATGACGAACCGACGACCATCGACAACAGCGCCCACGCGATGCAGAAGATACGCGGCGGCTGGCGCACAGACCTCCTCAAATTCCAGGAGCTGCGTCATGTCGAAGCCTGTGATGGAGGCATCCAGCCTTACTTCGTCGACATCGCCGTCAAAGGCCCATCCAAGCGCATTTCCTCTACACCACCGCTGCAGCCGCGCTCCTGCGCCCTCGGAGGGGCCATGCAGCAGGAATTCGCGCAGGCCCGCAATTGAGCGCATGACGGGTTCGAACGAAAGTTGACGAACAATGCCACGTTCCAGTCGACGGCTTTCCTCCGGCGAGATCGGGCCACGGCCGTCACTCTCGATTAGAGCCATCAACCATTCGCGCAGAAAGTCCAACGAGGCGGAGGTGTTGTCCAGTCCACGCAGAGGGGCCAAGCCGCTCGGAGCGCCTCTGCGCAACGCTAGATATGTCCCTCCGGTGGCTCGCACCAGCAGTTCACCACCCCGGTCCTTATCGAAAAAGACGATGGCACCATCGCGATCGACCACGCTTTGCTCAAGCATCGCGAGGATAAAGGTCATCAGCGTCGTCTTGCCTTTGCCGACCGGTCCGAATATCGCCGTCATGCCGACGTCATTCTCATGTGGGATGTAGTCGAAAGAAGTTCCACCGTTCGTGCGAAAGCGCGCAACAGCTTTACCCCAGTGACCGGAAGTCGAACCGCTTGGGAAGTTCTCAAAAGAAACAAGCCCGGCAAAGTTGTGCGAGGTGATCGCCCCCGGGCGTGTGCGCCACCTGTTGTTCCCCGGAAGTTGGGACCAGTACGCGGCCTCCATGCCGATGCCCTCTTGAACGATAACGGCGCCTGCATCAGCCAGCCTTGCGCGTGCATTTGCTGCGCGATCTGCAAGGCTGTTGAGGCTGTCGGCATAGACGCACAGGCTCAAATGATGTGAACCCATGACGAACTCGTTGCTTGCCAGTGCGTCCTCTGCTTCGGCAAGTTCATTGATCTGGGTGAGAGCCTTGTCGCCGGCGCTCGTCATCTGGCTGGATTTAAGGCTAAGCTTCGCATGAGCTTGTGGCCGAGTGAGGAAGGAAAAGCTCTGGCTGAGGACAAGCGGGAAGTTGGCCGACAGCAAGGGATTTAGCATGCCTGGCCGCGTCGTCGCCGGATATTCACGGAACGAAAACAATGATCCCACGGAGCTACCTCCGGGTCTTCGAATCTCAAGCGCCCGCTTTCCGCAGATGACCTGGTCAGTGTAGATCGAGGCGCCAAGTGAGCCGGTAACCATCGGAACTGGAAGAAACCGGCAAGTCATTATCAGCCGAAGCGCCTCACCGATTTCCGTGAAGAGCACGTCGCCTTTCTCACGAATACCCAACCGGCGCAGACCGTAACCGCCGAGTGACCCAGCTATGATCTGCCAGAGGTCCTCCAGGCTTCGCATTTGTGTGGCCAGATCATTGTCATTCCGCCTGGGCGATTTGGCAATGCGCCAGCCGATCTTGCCGATCGCGGTACGGGGGAACACGATGACAGTGAGGAAGTGATCGTTGCGAAAGAGCTTGCCCGACAGCACACGGCTCTCGTAGGCCTCGCTTAGACTGCCAGCGAATGCACTTTGAAACTGGCGCGATGCCGGCTCCGGCACATCGTTGTTTCGCACTAGATGAGCGTATAGCGTGACATTGTCATCGGCGATGTTGCGCAAGAGAGTGTTGAACGCGCGGCAGCGCGAGTTGCGCATCTCAGCGTCTTCCAAATCAAACGGCAGCCCGTTGACGTGTGCCATGGCCATGATCGATCCGTCTTCCAGAAGGACAACCTGGTCGCTTAGATGACCGACATATGGAAGATAGATCTCGCCAGATCTCTCGGTCCGGCCGCTGGCGCCAAACATTACATCATTCCTCTTCCGCGTTTCGGCACTCTGATCGGGTTGGCGCTTACGCTCGCGCCGCCCCAGACCGGCCCATCCACGCTTCTGCCGGCCGTCTGCAAATAGAGGAACGCGACGCTTGCGGCGTTGTAGTCACGCTCAACAACCAGCCGTGCTCCGAACCAGAGTGGCACGAGCACGACTTCATAAAGTGGGTTCTTAAGGACAATAATGACGAGACCCGCCAACATCATGAGCAATCCGGCCAGCGTCAGCGGCACCCCCAGAAACAGCGCGGGGCGTGTCGCCGCCACATAGAGGGTGCTCACTTCCAACCGGTCGCTCATCAGCCACCGCCTATGAGCGCCTTGCCCAGGAAGCTGGCGCCAAACATGATGACGATCCCTCCAACCACACCCGCGACCAGGCCAAGTGAAGCACGACCGAACATCCAGGAAATACCAATGGCCACCAGTCCGAGCACGGCCAATGATTGTCCGAAGGGGCCCAGTATGAAGGTGCAGATATTCTGGACCATCTTGGCAGGATCCGTCCCGCCGGTCACCTGGGCCGCGGCTGGTCCGCTGGAGAAGACCGTCCACGCCACGCCTGCAGCAGCGGCCGGCACATATTCAGCCGCCATGCGCAGCATGGAAAAAGGCGAAGGAACACGCGTTTTAAGCGCACGAAGTATTTTGAGTGGCTTCATCATTGTATCTCCAGGATTCAATCGAATACGAGTTTGTTCGGAGTCGAGGGTTCCCGCTCTTCCGCAGCCTTGCTGCCTGTCGGACCGGAGGGATCGGCCTCGGAGCCGTTTGGCTGATAGGAGCCCCAGATGTCCCAGGAATTTTGGTTGGGCTGCTTTCTATTGGCCTGTTGGCTCTGTTGGAGCAGAGGCGGCACGGCTTTCCGACCGGGTGTCTCAAGATGTGGCGCATCTCGAACGGTCGGCTCCAGCGTTCGATCAAGGTGAATCGAGATGTCCTTTGCGGCCGACTCGACCTTGCGCACATACCCGTTGGCGAAACCACGCGTGACGTCGCCCGTGTTATAGGCCGAGATGGCACGGCGAAGAGCCAGTTGCTGCGCCGGAGCAGTCGTGCCGCCGGCATACCGGCTTTCAAGCAAGTGGGCGGCAGCCGAAAGCGAGGCGCAGGGCTCGAAAGCCTTTTCCGGCGTGAGACTGAGCATGGGAAAGTTCTTGCTGTTTATCTGCATCAATCCAACATCGACAGAATGTTGTGCTTCGAGACGGTCCTTGATGCCCCGCGTGGCTTCCAGGTGGTCTATCCAGCGAAGCTGCTCGCCTGTGGTGTTGTCATGAGCCACCAGCGTCTCAAAGCCACTTTCAATCTTAGCAATCGCGGCGAGGGTGGACGGCGCAACCCAGGGTGCGCATTTGCGCGACAGGCGGTGGAACTCACGAGGCGAAAGTGGCGCGGGCTCGGCTGGGAGTGACATGGATGTCAACAGGACAATGGCCAGCGGCCAAACTGCAATAAACATTCCCTATCACCTACCTTTCCAAGGCGCCGGACGGATTCTGGCCCTGTCCGGCACGCGCTTATCGGGGAGGTTTGTTACTGTGTGATGTTCAAGTTCAGCTTTTCGGTTTCAATTGAAACAAAGGACATTTGTTTAGGGGAGAAAAGACGCTGACCGAGTTGGCGCAGCAGTATGATGTGCATGCGAACAGATCACGGATTGGGGAAAGCAGCTTCTGGAAGGAGCCGCGAACGTATTTCGGCGCGGCGGAAGATTCGGAGCCGAGGTGGACATAAAGGCCGTCCATCCCCAACTCGGAGAACTGACGCTGGCGAACCTGGTTCAGTTGTTCGGCCGCGCACTGGATGAGTTGATCATATACAGTCCCATCGGCAGAAAACCGCGCGCCCTTTGACGGAAATCCGATGGGCTATCGCCGGGCACAATCACGAGATTCGATTTGACGCTGCCGAGTTTGAGGTGCTGCCCGTGACGTGACAGGCTCAATGTGGAGGTCTCGCGCGGGCTGAGAAATGTTAGGTCGGACGGTAACCGTCCTCGGCCAAAACAAGATGCGATGCCGCCGGCCATCTCGGAAGGACCCGGCTTGGCGGGAGACATGCTATTTGGCACAAAACCGCTGTAGCGAATCACGTTGGTCCTTTCGCTGACAATATTTCAGGGACTCAATCGCGGCGCTGCTCAACCACGTCGGACTCCCACGAGTCGGACGACGTCGAGATGATCCAGGCCGCCAGCGGCAGATAACGTGACGAGGATGCAAACACATTGCAGGCATCCATGCCGTCGAACCCGAATAGTGTGAGCGGGCAGCATCAAACTGACAAAACGGGGAATCACGATCCGGAAAAGCGAAAGACCTCATGGCAGATCATGTCGGCGCTTGAACCTGCCTGGTGGCGCGGCTAAATGCATGCCGCCAATTCGCGATCGACAAGGCCCAGCTTTCTACCGATTCTGGACGAGCAAGGCCCTCCTTACTGGCCGCCCGCAGCGGCGGGTGGGACCAGGGGACAGCTGCTCTACATCGGGGCCCTAGGGTTGCTCGGCAACAGCTTAGACAAGGCGATTCGAGATTGAAGGTGAGCCGTTGAAACATGTTCTTGTCATCGATGATGATGCCGCAATGCGGCGCCTCATCGCCGAGTACCTCACGATGCATGCCTTGAAGGTAACCGCAGTCCACGATAGCAAGCAGTTTGACTATGTTCTTTCACATGAGCCGGTCGATCTCGTGGTTGTTGACCTTAACCTAGGCCGGGAGGATGGACTTGCGATAGTTCGCAATCTGGCGACAAAATCGGATGTTCCGATCATAGTGATCAGCGGCGACCGGCTTGATGAGGCGGAAAAAGTGGTTGCGCTAGAGCTCGGCGCAACCGATTTCATTCCCAAGCCTTTCGGGATGCGCGAATTCTTGGCCCGCATTCGAGTAGCGCTACGCGAGCGGATTCCGCGAACCAGAGATCAGCGCTCATTTCGCTTTGGGGCCTGGAAGCTCAGCGTCAAGCAGCGGCGACTGATTTGTGAGGTGCGTGGCGAGGTCAAGCTTACTGCATGTGAGTTCAATCTCTTGATCGCGTTCCTGGAGAACCCACGCAATGTGCTGTCCAGAGAACGGCTTTTGCTCGCAAGCCGTGTGCGTGGAGAAGAGGTCTATGATCGAAGCGTGGATGTGCTGATCATGCGCCTGCGCCGAAAGCTGGAGGTTGATGCGGCCAATCCTCGCCTGGTCAAAACATGCCGTGGTGCAGGGTACTTCTTCAACATTGACGTAGATGTCAGCTACGGAGGCACCTCGGCCGCTTGACCCGGAGCTATTCTGGAGTTTCCCGAGTACATCCGCCACCGTGACGACCGGAAGAAAAAACTCGAGCTGATCGCAGGCCGCTCGCGGCCTGAAGACGGCGCTCCACGCTACATCGGTTTCGGCCACGGCGATGATCGCGAGCTGCAACGGCGCATTCTCGACCATCTCAAGAAGCAGGGTGTCCAGGCCAATTAGGATATTACCTTCATCACCGACGGCCCGCTCGATCGCGGAAATGATTGCACCGGCGAGCGAGCATGTCCTCGACTAGTTCCATATCACCATGTGCACCACGGTCCTTCGCCAGTTCGTGCAAGGGCTCGAAAACCACGACGAGCAGGCCGGACAGGACCTGCTTGAAACTTGCGCAGGATCAAATGGCATCTCTGGCATCGTAACGTCTATCGTGCCCGTGACGAAATCGCCGACCTGCAGTTCGACCCGGAAGGTCTCGAAACAGGCTAGCCAAACATGCGCAAGGTCCTGACCGCCATCGGCGAGTTCCAGGCCTACATCGCCTTCCAACAAGCCAGCCTGATCAATTACGGCGAGAGCTGCCGGTCCGGAGAGCGCATCAGCGCCTCTGTCGTCAAAAGAGCTGTTCTGCTTGACCCCAGCCATGGAGCTCAACGCCCCGCGTCGGAGCGCTCTCTGCTTCTGAAGGAAGCCATTAGGTCCGCTCGGGCTTGATCGGAGGGGCTGATGGACGTCGTGGTTGCTTCGCTCGGCTGCCGCCCCATGGCGAGGCTTTGCGGATTATCAGTCCTCTGCCTCTTCGCCGGTCTCAACAGCGCTGTGTAATGTTCAGTGTTGATGATGACGCCCCCGGTGTTGCTCCTGTCAAGTGTACGCGTCAGTTCGTCCTGGGCCTCGCGCGTCCTGCCCAACTGCCGTTCAAACGGCGCTGGCGCGACTTGTCGGGCTTGCTGCTCTTGCAAGACGGCGTGCCGCACCTGCGACCCGGCTGCTTCAAAAGCGTCCGCGGGGATTGCGGCAAGCTCGTGCGGCAAGCGGCCGTGCCTCAGTCGGTTTTGCAGCGCCTGCCGATCGGCGACGAGGTAGTCGAGGTGCAGCGGCTGCTGCTGGTCTGGCCGCTCTTCATTCGCCAATCTCCGAACCAGCTCGCGCGTGCCGTCCACCACGAAGACGCCGCAATCAACACCGTTGTTCTGCTGCGCCATGGCGGGTGTCACCGTGGTGGTCGCGTCCAGTCTTGCTGCGAGCTCTCGTGCAGGCGCGTCATTGTATCCCTGTCCATCGCGCTGATGGATGGAGTCGTAGTGATAGGCGACCGCTCTTTCCGGGTCGCGGCGATCAACGAGCAGCAGCGACCAATGCTCAGTGCGTCCCTCGTTCTCCGCCGTAGCCATGGGATTGCCACTGTTCACCGGCAGGAACACGAAGTCGGCTGCGACGTCGTTTTGATGATAGATGGACAGCAATGTAAGTTGCGGGTCCCGGTCGTGACGGCGCAGTTGCTGGGAGACCAAGGGATCCACCAACCGCGTTCGGGCGGCGAGCGCTGGGTGGGCCACCTGCAGGCTCTGCTCCAGCAACTGGTAATCCCTGTGGATATGGACGTCGTCCAGCAGGTCGGCGCCGAGCATCGCCCCCCGGGGGAGATTGGACGAGCCTGACGGAAGCGCTC
>NZ_JBVVQH010000043.1:0-9959 GCF_055811115.1 Mesorhizobium sp. WSM4832
TGGGCATTACCCTGTTGCTGGAGCGCAGAAAATCGGCGTTGCCATTACGTCTTTAGCTCTCGGCTTGTCCGTCGCTCCGGGGCAGCTCGATAGCGTTGTAACGGCAGATCCGACGGAAAATGGGCGGTGCACGGGTTGTGCGCAAATCCTGGAGTCTCCCCCTCATAGTTGCGGATTGCCAGCAATTTGCCGTTACCTGAGGCGCGAGGGTCCACATGCATGCGGGCGCCCAGCAGCGCGGCGTTGAGCACAACACCCACAGGACATTGCATTCTGCCTATTGTGTTGCAGCGAATGAAGCAGCGCTTGAGAGACAAGGCATTTTCTTTTAAACTCACACGCTATGCTGTTCAGCGCTTGACGAATAGATGACATAACGACTTAGTTCAATGTTAGGGCCAACGTACCATTTCCAGCGGCTGGAAGTTGCGAAGTCTATATGAATTTCTTTGAAAGATCTGTTGCAACGCCCCCTGTGCGAGTTGGCGAACTGCTGGTCCGGCGGCGAACAGTTCGCCAATGCTCGCCGCTGACCCGCGGCTTGCATATTGTCTCTCCTTCCGCCAGTGCAACAAAACATTCAATGAAATTCGCAGAATCGTTAAGCCGCAAAATCGCTGATGATGGTACGTTCACCAGACTAGAAAAAGGTAAAGCCAATCTATCCTCGGTACCGCCGCACAGCACGTGTCAAGCAGGCTGCTGGCCGCCGACTAATCAGATCGGACAAGGACATGCCCCTGACAACAGCCCTGCAACAAACAGGAGAAGTCTGACTCCGGCATAGTAGCTGTGAAGCCGACGAACAAAGCCGGGCAACCGGCAGCGGAGTTGGGGGAGCCAAGGCCGGAGACCAAGGGGAACGCGGAACAGCAACGCATGCACCGGACACAGAGCCGGGCTCGCATGTCCCTGTCGCTGGACCGAGTACGGCAAGCCGCAAGGCTGAGGAAGAAGGAACGGTTCACCGCGCTCTTCCACCATATCAATGTAATGGGTAGTCAAGGGCCCGTATGCTCGACCGGCCCAGACCAAACTCTTCCATGTTGACAAACCTCGAGAGCGGACTCAGGAGGCACCATACCGGCCCGATACAATCTCAAACGGCAGTCGACAACTGCCGCAAGAAAAGTTTAACATTGGTCTGAAAATTTTCATAAAACATTTTCTTTATATCTTCTGAAGCCTATCCGAATATGGGTTGCAAATTTGCAAGGAAGCTCTAGATGAACGAAGTGATCAGCAATACTGTGTCAAAATTGGATCTTGAGGAGTACTTCGATGAAGATTATATTTATTTCGGAGATATAGTAAATTCACCAGAGACTAGCGATCGTCAAGCAGGAGTGATTTGGAAGCTTCTTTCTCTCAAGCAAGGCAGCCCAGTGCTTGAACTTGGATGCGGCTATGGGCGGATTACCAATCGACTAGCGGAAAAAGGGGCGCAGCTGGCCGGGCTTGATATCTCGCCGATCTTGCTAAAAAAAGCCGAAGCAGATGCTGCTGAACGCGGTGTAAATGTTGAGTACGTTCAGGGCGACATGCGCTCGCTTCCCTGGCGAGATCGCTTCGAGGCGGCTTTTCTCTGGTACACGACGTTTGGCTATTTCGATGACGCGGACAATGAGAGAGTTCTTTGTGAAGCCGCTTCTTCACTTCGAAAGGGAGGACGTCTACTAATAGATTACCCAAATCGCTTGGATTTCCTACGCCAAAAGTCGCCTATCTGTTACGTTTCGCAGCGCAACGACAATGTGAGGATAGATATATTTAGCAACGACGTGCTAAGCGACCGATCGAACCTCGAAAGAATTATCGTCCGCGATGGATGTGTTAGACGAGCGCACCTTTCTTTCAGACAGTACGGGTTTTCTGAATATGTTCGCATGTTGCGAATCGCGGGGTTCGAGGCCGTTGAAGCTTATGGGCACGAGGGAGGACCGTTTACATACGATAGCTCGCGCCTCGTGATTGTCGCATCGAAATAATTCCACCTGCCTGGCCCGGCGTGATGTTCCGAAAGGTTGCTCAACCGATCCTCTAAGAAACACTGAAACTTCGAGAATGTTTCTCTTGGCTGGACGGGACAACACTATTGTAAGCTGACAGCTAAAAGTATCCGTTTTGTTGTAAGGGATACTCTGAGGGTACCTTTCGTGCGGTGGCTTGGGGGCAGGTTCGGAGCCATTGAGGGCTTCGGCATGTGACGAGTTCAGGGCTTTGAGGGCGGAGCCGGTGTGAGCCGGTTCAAGGTGTTCACCGGCACTGGTCGTCGACGATATTGACTGGTTGAGGAGAAGGGCCGGATGTCACCGTCGTTGCAGTGAAGCAGGCCATGGCCGCCCTTAACTAATCCTTCGTCTCGCTTACGCGCGCACCTGGTTTTGCTGACAATATGGAGCGCCTCGGTCATCGCGGCAAAAGGCAAAGGTTCGCTATCCGCTGGATAAGGTGTTGTTGCTCTGTCTTGTGGCCGTGATTGCCGGGGCGGGAACCATCGCCGACATCTCGCGCTTTGGTGACAAGAAGCTTGATCTCTGGCGCCGGTTTCGTCCCTTTCGTGAAGGCGTGCCAGCGCATGATCATCTGGGCGATATCCTCGCCAGCCTCGATGCCGAACACTTCCAGCGCTGTTTTGTGGCGTGGGTAGCGTCACTGACGGGCGCACCGGAAGGCGTCGTCGCCATAGACGGCAAGACGGTCCGCCGCTCCAACGGCTCCAGGAGTGCCGAGGAGCCGATACACATGGTTTCCGCCTTCGCCGCCCGCCGGCGTCTGGTGCTGGGGCAGGTCAAGGTGGCGGACAAGCCAATGAGATCCTCGCTATTCCCAGGCTGCTGGACATGCTGGCCATTGAAGGTGCCATTGTGACGATCGATGCCATTGGTTGCCAGCGCGCCACACTGCGCGAGGATGTCGAACTCTTCGCCGCCGAGCAAAAAGCCAGCAACTTCAAGGACACCACCGTGAGCCGCGCCCGTACTGTCGATGGCGATCACGGACGCATCGAGACCCGGGACATCACGGTCATCCACGATATCGACTGGCTTCAAAAGACCCATCAATGGCCGGGCCTCAACAGCGTTGTCATGATCCAGAGCACGCGTGAGGCTGGCGGCAAGATCGAGCGGGAGACGCGTTTCTACATTACCTCGCTGGTTCTCATCGCCAGCCTGATCGGGCCCCTCATCCGAGACCATTGGGCTGTCGAGAACAGCCTCCTGGTGCTCGATATGGTCTTCCGAGATGACGAATGCCGCCTGCGAACCGATCACGCTCCCGCAAACTTCACCACAATAAAACATATGGCGCTCAATCTCATCCGAGCCGCACCAGGCAAGGACTCCTTGCAACTGAAACGAAAAGTCGCCGCATGGGACGATGAATTCTTGGCAAGCATCATCCCTCGATAATTAACTCACCCGATTTCCCTGGGAACAGGTCCTGCTCTCCCGTCTCGCGCTTCTCGTGGCCTGGACACTGCCGTCCCCTCGATTCGCCGCCGCCGAACCGAGTGAATCACGCTTCGCGCCACAAGGGAACCGTAAAGCCGAATTGCAAGAAAGCGATCAAACAACGCAAATCCTGTAGTTCCAAAGCCGCAATCCGCCTCAATCAGCATGCCAGGTCAACAACTTGCAGATAGTTCACGGTCGATTACATGCGGCAGTTGACGATTTGCCGTGGCGGGGGCGGGTTGTCGAAATTCCGCTTCACGCACCACGGCTTGGGTGCGCCGATCAGCAATGCCCGCGTCGGCTTGACCGAGAGGCTTCCTGAGACGCCGACGGCGTCACCTCGTCTCGCCGTAATAGCGGACCTCTCCATTCCGTTCCCCTCGGGCAATCGCAATGGCATGCTGGCTTTCGAGACATGGACACCGACGACATCACTACGTTCGGCTGGATCAAGACGGTCGCCGGTCAGCGCCAAACCAAGTTCCGTGGCCGGCACGGCCTCGGATGGCGCTTCACCTTCGCTGCCGCCGCCTAAATCTGGTGCGGCTGCCGAAGCTCATCGCTGGGACCAGCTGGCATGGCCAAGGTTCCAGCCATCGCCAAGGCCTTTGCCGGTCACTGGCGTATCGCCGAAATGGATGTCTGGGACAACGATCTCGATCTCGTCGAAGATGGGGGCAACCTATACAAGATGTGGAACAGAATGAGCTCGGGAAGCTACTTTCGACCGCCGGTTTGTCGCCATACCCTAAAAGATGGGCGGCTGACAGCCTTGGGCAAGCCCTCGAGCCGCAGCCTCAGCGCCTCGCTGTCCCCGGCTCGATAGCGAATAAGTCCAGGCCCCTTCGACCAAGGCGCGGCGGGCGCGTCGACTGCCGGCGAGTGTGAGGCTCGACCGGCGAACTGTGTCACCGGTCGAGCGCTCCCCCGGGATGAGGCCGAGAAAGGCCATCAACTGCGGCGGCGTATCGAAGCGACGCACATCCCCAATCTCGGCCGCAAATATCACTGCGACCAGGAACGAGGCGCCGCGCATCGCCTGATAGGCCTCGACGACCCGCGCCATGGACCAGGTTGGCACAACGGCGCGCAACTGCTCGTCCAGGCGATGTAGTCGCTGAGCCGCGTCCTCGATCGCGTCGATCTTCTCCTGGAACACGATCTGCTGAGCGGTATGCTCGAAGCTTTGGCGGGCAAGCCAGCGCCGGTGCGCCAACGTCCAATGACCGCCGTTCTGGTATATCCGCCCATGGCGCAGGAGGAGGGAAAGTAGCTGCTGGCGTTTGCGGCGCAGGTCGTCGGCTGCGGCTTCGCGGGCTCGCACCAGATCGCGGACAGCATCGTGGACCACGTCCGGCACCCATACCCCGGTCAGCTCGCCCGCCCGATGCAGCCGCGCCAGCATGACCGCGTCCCGTTGGTTCGTCTTGATGCGCTCGCCCGGCCCTTCGGAATCAGGGCGGGCGCGACCACCATGCCTTCGTGACGAAGATCGCGGAGCTGATGGCAAAGTCCGTAACCCGTCGGCCCGGCCTCGAAGCATCCGAACTATTCTCGACCTCACCGAGAAACCGGACTTCCCCATGCGGGCGCCCTCGCGACCGCAACCGCATGCTTCTTCTTGGTACATCAAATGCCACAAATGCTCCGCTGTCCTCTCCCATGGTTCGTCCTCCGTGCGTGAGGATCGGCTCGGCCTATCCGAACAACCCTCGTCTCTTAATCCACGAAAGGGAGGGCCACCGATCTCGGGCCCTCGGAACACGACGTCTAGCACGACGACGGCGTGGTTTCGCCGATGGCCCCAAGAGAGGGCGATCGGCGAACAGCACGGCGCTGCCGCGTCCAGTCGGATTAATGCGCCGCCTCAGAATTTCTCGGCGATGACCAGCGCCGCCTTGGCCGGACGAAGGCGTCGGCGAAGGCGAGTAAACGGCTGATCTGATCAAGCGCATAGGTTATCGGTTTCTCGCTCAAATTTGGTGCTGAGAGGCTTGGGTCGGGCTCACCAAGTCTGGCTCAGCTCCATCTTGGAACAAGATGATGACGATATCGAAACTGCGCTGGACGCACCCGGCCAATGATCGTCAGTTTAACATGACGGTCGCTAGCACGGCAAAAAGTTGGATCCGTCCAAACAACAGGGGAACACCAAATGACAAAATTCTCGCGAAGGAACTTTATCAAGACTGGCGTAGCCGGCGGCGTGGCGCTTGCCACAGCGCAATTGACGGCACCGATCGGCGGCAAGGCACGCGCAGCGGATTCGCTGTCCGTTGTTGAGTGGGGCCCGCCTTTTATCGACCATACCAAGGCGCTTGCGGCTGAATGGGGCAAAGCTTCGATCGACTGGACGTTGCATGCCGGCGGCGCGGCATCGATTCTGCCAAAGATCAAGGCGGCATGGCCGAATCCACCTTACGATCTGGTCGATGCCTGGAGTGCTGTCTTCCAATCGATGATGCATGAAGACTGGCTGGAGACAGTGACCCTCGAAGACTGCCCCAACTTGGCGGATGTTCCCGAAGGGCTGATTCCGAAGGACGCAAAGGGCAACTGGAAAGCGGTTCCGCGCGGATCCAGTGGGAGCTTTTTCACCTACGTTCCCGAAAAGTGTCCAATCGAGATCAAGTCGATAGAGGACCTATTGAACCCGAAACTCAAAGGCCAAATTCTCTGGCCGAACCCCACTTTGAATACAAACATGCAGGTCGTGATCCTGGCGATGGCTCGCGGCGGCGATCAGTTCAATCTGGAGCCGGGTTGGGAATTCCTAAAGGAACTCGCGAAATCCGGGAATATAGGACGCGTGTCAGCGACAACTTCGGATATAATTACATCAATGGGTACGGGCGAAACGTCGGTGACCTTCGTCGACCAAGGCACTTTTTCCGCGATCAAGGGCGTGAAGGCCGTCCCGTTGACCAAAACGAACAAGGATTTGAAAACGTTCCTTTTCGTCTCTGGTTGGGCGATCTTAAAGAGCTCGAAAAACAAGAAATTGGCAGCTGATTTCGCTAACTATATGATCAGCAAAGCTGCCAGTGAGCGCTATACAAAGGAGGTCGGCGAGGTTCCGGTCAACGCAAAGGCGGAACACAACATCGATCACCTTCGCTTCTCCTCCGAGGAGCTCAAAGAGTTTGTCATCCTGCCGAACATGGATCACCTTGGCAAGGAAGTCGACAGTTGGAATAAGCGCTGGGAGCAGGAAATAGTCCCGCTTCTGTGACGACACGCATCGCAAGTGCAGGAATGGTACCGGGCGCCCGCTTGCGCCCGGTCTCTTCTGCCATACGTGACGCGAGTGGAGCTCTGGATGAAATCTAAGAGAAGCACCGCTTTGTTGCTGTTGCCCGGGTTCGTCTTGTTCCTGGCGCTTCTGGTCTTGCCGCTCGGCAACGTTGTCGACGAGAGCTTCCGGCTATTTGAACCAGGCCGCATCGGTTCTGCCAAGGACGCTCCATACACGTTGAACAACTACGCTGAAATCTTGGAACCACCTTATCTGAGGTATTTCGCCGAAACTTTCCGATTTGGCGTCGTGTCGTCGCTTATCGCCTTGGTAATAGCTTTCCCTATTGCCTACGCAGTGGCAAGACAGCGCCGGCCGTTTTTGAGGAAGCTCGCCATTGGCTTTTTCATCGGTATGATGTTTCTGAGCACATTAGTACGCGTCTACGCCCTGCAGTTGACATTCGGGCCTACCGGATTTGGTGGATTTCTGGCGAGCCTGCTGAATATTTCGGCGAACAGCCGCTTCTATACTGAATTGGTGGTAATATTAGGTTTGTTGCATTACTTGATCCCTATTTCAGTCATCACATTGGTAGGGACAATCCAGAATCTGAATCCGAGGCTGCTGGAGGCATCACAAGTACTTGGCGCTTCGCGCTTGGGATCGCATCTTTCGATCACAATACCGCTTTGTGTGCCTGGGCTGCTATCGGCCTTCCTGATCTGCTTCACGTTGTGTCTCAGCGCATTTGTCGTGCCGATGATTCTCGGAAAGGGCAAGGTGCTGTTCGTTTCCAACTTGATATATGCCCGCTTCAGCGAGATCGCCAATTATCCGAGTGGATCCGCCGTCGCAATGACTATGCTCACGATTGCGCTGATTACGATTTACGGCATCACCTGGGTGGTTTCGAAGCGGTTTCGCAATTCCGAGCGAGGATGATTTCGTGAAGCGCTACATCGATAATGCCGCAGCTGGGTTGAGCGCCGTCAACCTCGTTATATTGTTAATTTTCCTTATCTTCCCGATCGCGGTCACCATCATGATGTCGTTTGACGCGCGTGCGTATCTAGGACCGTTTCCACCCACGGAATACTCAATCCAGTGGTACAAGAATTTCTTCTCTGATGCTTATTATCTGAACGGACTATCGACCAGTCTCCTTCTCGCTGTGATTTCAACAGTCGTCTCCACAGCGGCCGGAGTCAGCGCTGCTATCGCCCTCGACCGCTATGCTGGTGCGGGAAAGCAAGCGCTGGAATCGCTTTTCCTCTCGCCGCTCGTCGTACCGGCGGTGGTGATTGGTTTTGCGCTGCTGCTGTTCTTCGCCATGATCGGCATATTTGACGGGTTCACGCGTCTGCTTGGCGGGCACATCATCATCACGTTTCCCTATACGGTGCGCACGACGCTTGCGGGCCTTGTCGGTATCCAGAGATCCCTGACGGAGGCTGCTATGAGCCTGGGCGCCAGGGAGCGCGAAGCATTCTGGGACGTCACCTTTCCGCTTGCACGCACCGGTATTGTCGCGGGGGCAGTCTTTGCATTTGCGTTCTCCATGGACGACGTGGCCGTCAGTTTGTTCCTTACTTCGCCCGACACCTACACACTACCGGTCGCCATGGTAAGCATGATGCGCACGAACTTTGACCTAACGATCGCTGCGGCTTCGGTTGTGATGATGATATTCACCTTCGCCTTAATTCTAATTCTCGAGTGGACGATCGGCCTTGATCGCCTGATCGGCAAAGGCGTTTTCAGGTCATAGGATTCTGTAGATATGAGTGTTCTTGAACTTAAGCACGTCACAAAGCGCTACGGAAGTTTCTTAGCCGTCGATGACATTTCATTCAGTGTTGAACGGGGGAGCATACTGTCACTGCTCGGACCCAGCGGTTGCGGTAAAACAACAACCTTGAGGCTGATATCGGGCTTTGAGGACGCCAATGAAGGCGCTGTGATGTTCTCCGGCGTCGACATGAAAGGTCGTCGGCCCTACGAACGCAACGTCGGCCTTCTGTTTCAGGACTACGCCCTTTTTCCCCATATGACGGTTGTTGAAAATGTCGCCTATGGATTGAAGCATCGCAACTTTGAAAAGGCTAAAATTCCCGGTCGTGTTTCCGAAATGTTGTCTTTGGTCAAGTTGAAGGGCTTCGAGGATCGGCGGCCAGGCCAATTGAGTGGCGGTCAGCAACAACGCGTGGCGCTTGCCCGGGCCTTGGCCACGAACCCCGAGGTGGTATTGCTCGACGAACCACTTTCGGCCCTTGACGCGAAATTGCGGCACGAATTGCGGTTTGAGCTGAAACAGATTCTGTCTGCAGTGAACGCAACGACTATCGTGGTCACCCATGACCAGGAAGAAGCCATGAGCTTGGGCGACATCGTGGTAGTTATGAGTGCTGGCAGGATCATGCAGCAAGGAGCGCCGACGGAGATCTATGCCGATCCAAGAACGCGCTTTGTCGCCGAGTTTATTGGGCGCTCCAACTGGTTCACGGGCCAACTCGCGAAGAGCACGAAAGGCCTGGCCGAACTGAAAGCCGGCTGCGTTCGGATGTTCGTGCCAATGCCCGTCGGCAGCCGCAACGCCGGAGCCTTCGACGTCTGCGTGCGACCGGAACGAATTCACATCGATGCGCCTGCTCAATCATCGGCAGATACGCCTGTGAACGAGATGCGCGGCACAATACGGGACATCGCCCACCTTGGAGCCGACCTTCACTTGGTGATCGAAATCGCAGGCGGCCAGCTGCTGACAGTGACCGAAAAGTACATTGGGCAAGGTATTGAACGGTCCGGCCAGGAAGTGTCAATCACTTTCCGGCCGCAGGACTGCATTGTGGTGCCAAGTGGGTCTTGAGAAGTCGAGAGCTTCACTATTGCCAACCGACGGCTGGCCATCGTTCAATGTTCCCAGTAGGAGCCGAGTTCGGTCGGGACCGCGCAGCCCTAGGCCTGGTGGCGAGCCGCCGTAGTGATTGAGCGATCTGTTATCGCCAACTCATGAGAACCTACTCGGTCAGGCCTGCGCGGCGCGATCTCGCTTCTACTAAGCTCAAGACGACATACCCCGAACCCGCCATATGGCCGCCGGATCACCACTCTCAGGCCGCGTCTATATTGGAACCAGATGACGATGATATAGAAACTGCGTTTGACGCGCCGGGCAGTTGATCATCAGATCGGCCAGCAGGCTGTTGCCCCCACCGCGTGATATTGGATCATTCGGCAGGTGAGATCATGAAGGAGAAGGCCTC
>NZ_JBVVQH010000044.1:0-2500 GCF_055811115.1 Mesorhizobium sp. WSM4832
CCGCGCGAGGCGGGCGTTTTGTTGTTTGGTTGCGGGGACAGGATTTGGCTTTTCTGTCCCGCGGCGTCGGCTTTGCCTCCTTGCGGGCCCCTGATGCGGGTTCAAATCGGACGGCCACCGTCAGCCGGATACAAGAACAGCCCGGACTAAGCCGGGCTGTTCTTGTATCTGGTTGCGGGGACAGGATTTGAACCTGTGACCTTCAGGTTATGAGCCTGACGAGCTACCGGGCTGCTCCACCCCGCGTCAACTACGAGCAAGCGTTAGCTTGCGTCCTTAGAGGTAAGTTCGAACTTACCGCAATCAAGAGGCTGCCAAATGAAAGGGCCGCTTGCGCGGCCCAGGCTCCCGTTTGGCGGGCCTTATGCATGTCGCCCAAAAGTGCTTAGCGGTTTTGGGGCAACGACATGCATCACAACAACCGTAAGGAGAAGATTGTCACCATCCGGATCTGTTTGATCCGGATGTGAGTTGAACGTGCGTTTGGCAGACCTGGCAGCGACCTACTCTCCCGCGTCTTGAGACGAAGTACCATCAGCGCTGGAGCGTTTCACGGCCGAGTTCGGAATGGGATCGGGTGCAGCCGCTCCGCCATAACCACCAGGTCGGCAAAACGCACGTTCAAATTCGAGAAGCTGTTTTTGTGCCAAGGCGACGTTGTTCTGCAGACGGCCTCGGGCAAAGCCCGCAAGCGCGACTGCGCGTCGCCGGTCATCCGGCGCCCTCGCGGAGCATAGGCCCGTAAGGGCCGCTCATGCGTGAGCGCTAATGGATATGAGTAATGAGAACGATCAAGCCTATCGAACTATTAGTACCGGTAAGCTTCAAGCGTTGCCGCTCTTCCACACCCGGCCTATCAACGTGGTCGTCTTCCACGGTTCTCAGGGAATACTCGTTTCAAGGTGGGTTTCCCGCTTAGATGCCTTCAGCGGTTATCCCGTCCGGATATAGCTACCCTGCGATGCGGCTGGCGCCACAACAGGTCCACCAGAGATCCGTCCATCCCGGTCCTCTCGTACTAGGGACAGATCCTTTCAATATTCCTACACCCACGGCAGATAGGGACCGAACTGTCTCACGACGTTCTGAACCCAACTCACGTACCGCTTTAAATGGCGAACAGCCATACCCTTGGGACCTGCTCCAGCCCCAGGATGCGATGAGTCGACATCGAGGTGCCAAACAACCCCGTCGATATGGACTCTTGGGGGTCATCAGCCTGTTATCCCCGGCGTACCTTTTATCCGTTGAGCGATGGCCCTTCCACGCGGGACCACCGGATCACTATGACCGACTTTCGTCTCTGCTCGACTTGTCAGTCTCGCAGTCAGGCAGGCTTATGCCATTGCACTCAGCGAACGATTTCCGACCGTTCTGAGCCCACCATCGCGCGCCTCCGTTACTCTTTAGGAGGCGACCGCCCCAGTCAAACTACCCACCATACATTGTCCCGGACCCGGATAACGGGCCGCGGTTAGACATCCATAGTAATAAGGGTGGTATTTCAAGGTTGGCTCCACCTGAGCTGGCGCCCAGGTTTCAAAGCCTACCACCTATCCTACACATGCCACTACGAATGCCAATGTAAAGCTATAGTAAAGGTGCACGGGGTCTTTCCGTCTAACCGCAGGAACCCCGCATCTTCACGGGGAATTCAATTTCACTGAGTCTATGCTGGAGACAGCGGGGAAGTCGTTACGCCATTCGTGCAGGTCGGAACTTACCCGACAAGGAATTTCGCTACCTTAGGACCGTTATAGTTACGGCCGCCGTTTACTGGGGCTTCGATTCAGAGCTTGCACCCCTCCTCTTAACCTTCCAGCACCGGGCAGGCGTCAGACCCTATACGTCGCCTTGCGGCTTCGCAGAGCCCTGTGTTTTTGATAAACAGTCGCTACCCCCTGGTCTGTGCCACCCTCCTCTGCTTGCGCAGAAAAGGGTCACGCTTCTTCCGAAGTTACGCGTGCAATTTGCCGAGTTCCTTCAGCATAGTTCTCTCAAGCGCCTTGGTATACTCTACCTGACCACCAGTGTCGGTTTCGGATACGGTCTATAAGGAGGAGCTATTTCCTGGAACCACTCCGCTGCCCTTTCAATCCGATAAGATTGGACAACTTGTGTGATCCGTCACTACCTCCAGGCCCACGAATATTAACGTGGTTCCCATCGACTACGCGTTTCCGCCTCGTCTTAGGGGCCGGCTAACCCTGCTCAGATTAACTTTAAGCAGGAACCCTTGGTCTTTCGGCGGGGGAGTCTCTCACTCCCCTTACGTTACTCATGTCAGCATTCGCACTTCTGATACCTCCACCGCCCCTCACGGGTACGGCTTCATCAGCTTACAGAACGCTCCGCTACCGCTCGTGATTGCTCACGAACCCTAAGCTTCGGTGTATGGCTTTAGCCCCGTTACATTTTCGGCGCAAAGACCCTTATTTAGACCAGTGAGCTGTTACGCTTTCTTTAAATGATGGCTGCTTCTAAGCCAACATCCTGGTTG
>NZ_JBVVQH010000045.1:0-3126 GCF_055811115.1 Mesorhizobium sp. WSM4832
GTGGCAGGCTCTTCTCACTCCTCGCCAGCAGCCAGCGGCGCGCCTGGCAGATAGAGCATGATCGGCCGGATCTCGTAAACAGCGCTGGGATTGACGCGCTTCAAGTCGCGCGCGGCCGCGATCGCCTCGTCCTGGTTCGCGCAGTCGAGGACATAGAGGCCGAGCAATTGCTCCTTGGTCTCGGCGAAGGGACCGTCGATCACAATGCCATCGCCCGGACCACGCAGCGTCACGGCCTCCGCCGTCGCGCCAAGCCTGGCCGCCGGCCCGAGCTTGCCCTCGAGCAGGTCTTTCATCAAGGCGGCATCCTCATCTGCCGTCCAGGACTGCACAGTGTCTTCCACGTGATAGGCGAGGACGGCATAGAACATGGCTGGATTTCCCTCGTGACCAAGCGGGCCGCGCTATCACAAGGGGCGATCCAGTGGCGTAATGAGGCCAGGTAGCCGCCTGCTGACTCAAGTTGCCACGGGCAGCCGCAGTTCGGTCAGCAGGTAGGCCGGCCTGCCGAATCATGACACAGTAGATTGAGGGCCTCACGCAACGCAGTTTGCTGACTTCATGGCCTCTCGTGCTCAGCGGCCGTCAGCACCCCGCCCCCGTCGGTTCGACGGTCGCACCCTCTCTCGCCCCATCACGCCGCGTTAAGAAAGCGCGCTGCCGCGGACAGCGGGCCAACTGCGTTCAGTCTGTTTCCAAGGAAGCCCGCAACGAATGGGACCCGTTGCTGGTTCTCGTCGGCATGCCAACCCGGACCCGGCGCGGAGATGCTCTCCGCCAAGAGTGCGTGGTGCCGTCCGGACATGCGCTTGCCTGAATTGCGTGTGGAAACGAAAAAGCCCGCCGGTATAGGGACCAACGGGCTCTCACATCCAGGCCGCGTCGGTTACGGAACAGGCGGAGGCGGTGGAGGCGGCACCGACGGCCCGGCGACGATGGCCGAAAGCTTTGCCTTAGGAACGAGCACAGGTTTCTCGTAGGTCTTCTTCATGGGTATCCCCCGGTTGATCCCTCTAACGCTGCAAATTGGCCAGCGCCATTGCAGATTATCAAGCATCACCCGCTCCGCCAGAAACCGTATTCGTCTCCGGTTTACCTCTGCCGCCTATTATCGGGATGATGAACGTCGAAGACGATATCAAAAAGGTTGAAGGGCTCGTCCGCTATGGCATGGGCCATATAGCCCGCCAACGCGAGCTTATTGCTTTGCTAGAAGGTGGTCATCTGCCCACAGAGAAGGCTCGTGCCTTCTTGGATTTCCTGCTGGAGATGCAGGCATTGAGCGGCGAGCATCTCGCGCGGCTTCGCGGGCAGATCGCCGTGGCTTCCAACACCGTGGTGTCAAAACAAAAAGCCCGTCGCAACTAATAGCATGAGCGACGGGCTTCCTGCGATTTCAAGCGGCTACACCATCGAGGGATCGACCGCCACATCGACAAGCCCCAGGCCGGCGAATCGTTCCACAATGGCGACCGTTCTGTATGTCTTCACAGCTTTACAGCTGTGTATGTTGGCCCGCTGAACTGGACGCAGCGCGGGTGCTTCACACGGCCGATGAGCCCCTGCTTGACCCAGACAGTCGCCAGCCGCCTTTTGGTGGCTGGCCTGAGGCTTCTTGGACGCGCTTCCCTATCTGTCGGCGCAATGCAGCAGCGTATAGCGCACCTTCTATCGCGGCCAGATGCCTAGCATCGATGCCGGCGGCTGGGCAGTCCGCCGCCCTGAGGGCGACTACATTGTTTCTGTTGGCAACAGCGGCAACATGGAAACCGCTGTTCTTGACTGCTTCACTATGGGGATGCTGACCGGGCAGTGTTGGGAAGCCGTATTAGCTAGTTGCCTTGGTTAGTCGCGATATAAGCGTCAGGGGAAGGTGGCGGTTTGAGTCTACCAATGTCCTGGATGCCTCACCGTAGGGTAAGTTTCCCGTCCGGGCTGACTGGAGTGCGCAATGACGGCTGCATCGACGTTCAACGCCAGCACTGGTGACGGTTATGAGCTGCAGATGGGGCGTTGGAGCCGCCGGCTTGCTGTTCCATTCCTGGCATTCGCCGGGGCCTCGAGCGGTGAACGGGTGTTGGACGTCGGCTGCGGCACCGGCAGCCTGACGTTTCTGCTGTCCCAGCGGCCCGACCTCCAAGCAGTCTGCGGGATAGACTACGCGCCGTCCTACATCGAACATGCCGCCCGCAGCAACTCAGATCCGCGCGTCTCCTTTCGCGTCGGCGACGCATGCGCTCTGCCTTTCGGTGACGCGACATTCGACCGGGTCCTGTCGCTCTTGATGCTGCATTTCGTTTCTCAGCAGGATCGGGCAGTGGCAGAGATGCGTCGCGTCGCGCGACCTGGAGCGACGGTCGCTGCCGCCGTATGGGACGCACGGGGCGGCTTTGTTGCCAGTCGCCTGTTCCTCGATACGGCGGCTGCGCTTGATCCCGTCGCTGGATTGCGTCGCGCGCGCGCCTGCACCCGTCCGATGACCCGGCCGGGCGAACTGGACTCGGCTTGGCGTCAAGCCGGCCTTGCCGAGGTCGAGACGGCAGAGCTTGCGATACGCATGGAGTTCACTTCCTTCGACGACTACTGGACGCCATACATCGGCAAGGATGGGCCGGGGGCCGAGTATGTCGCGACACTCGATGAGCACGCACGCATGAGGCTTCGCGATGCTGTCCGTTCTGCTTACCTCGACGGTGACGTCGATGGTCCACGGTCCTATGTAGCGGTCGCCTGGGCCGTGAAGGGAATCGTGCCCCCCCTGAGCCCACGGACGACGCGCGGCTGAAGTCGCTAAAAGGTTCGGCGGATGCCCTACGAGCGTAGAGGGAAGCTTCCCGTGAGGGGCCGCAGGTTAGGCAGCCTAACCTTGCAGGGACTTCGTTGGCCGCCAGTTCCAAGGAAGCAATTGCTGGAGCCTGGTGATCGACGTGTCGGCGATACGAGCGAGGAAATCAGCAACTTGGGCGGGAGTGAGCAGGCTCGACATCTTCGACGTTATAGCGGTCGGCCGGAGGCTAGACTTCACGAATTGTTACTGATCCACCGGCGCCCGGATGGCGGCCGACGATGCCCATACGAAACCCAGTGGGAGGGAACTTCACCATCCCCCGCCTCCGCTGCCCCCGC
>NZ_JBVVQH010000046.1:0-2624 GCF_055811115.1 Mesorhizobium sp. WSM4832
TGCGTATTCCGACGAAGCCGGCCATCGATTCCGATTTGAAGCCGGCCAGTCATTCCGATTTCATTCCGGCCGGTGTTCCGATTTGAAGCCGGCCATTTTTCGGACTGATCCTGGGTCTGGTTGATGTTTGGATTGGGTTTCGTTTCCGGTCAAGCTTGCGCTGTTTCAGAGGCTTTTGGCGAGCGCTGTTTTCGCATGCTTTCTCCGGTGAGATCGATGCGATAGGCGTTGTGAACGAGGCGGTCCAGGATGGCATCGGCCAGAGTTGGGTTTGCAATGATCTCGTACCAGCGATCCAGGGGCAGCTGACTGGTGACGATTGTCGATCGGCGTTCGTAGCGGTCTTCAATGATCTCAAGCACATCACGCCGCTGGTCATCATTGAGTTTTTCCGGCCCCCAGTCATCGAGAATGAGAAGGTCGGTTTTGGCGAGTTGTTTGAGGATCCGGCCATAACGTCCGTCGCCTCTCGCGAGGGCAAGTGCTGCAAACAGCCGAGGAACGCGGTGATAGGCGACGGAGAAATCCTCTCGGCAAGCTTTGTGGCCAAGCGCACAGGCCAGCCAGCTCTTGCCGACGCCCGCCGGCCCGGTGATGAGAAGACTGTGATGCTTGCGAATCCAGTCGCAGCCGGCGAGCGCCATGAACAGATTGCGGTCAAGACCGCGTGCGGCACGAAAGTCGGCATTCTCGATCTGTGCGTCATGGCGAAGCTTTGCAGCCCTGGCGCGGGCTTCGAAACGCTTCTGGCGGCGCATGGTCGCCTCGCGCTCGAGCAGCATAGCAAGCCATTCGCCGTGCTCGAGGCCGCGCGCTTCGGACTGTGCGTCGAGTTCTAGGAAAGCGGTTGCCATGCCGTAAAGGCCGAGTTCCCGCAGCATGTCGATGGTGGGATTGATCAGCATAGGTGTATCTCCTCAATGAAAGTAATCAGGGCCACGCAGATTGGCGTGATCGACGATGGCGGTTGGTTCGGTGGACTGCCTTGCGGCCTTGTGATTGGCGATGAGCGAGGCGATGCTCTTGCAGTTCAGCCCACCGATCTCGACAGCGCGGGCTGACACGGCTTCGGCGCGATCGCGTGTGACATCGCGAAACAGGCGCAGAACACCCAGGCATGTTCGAAAGCCTTGTTCAGGATGTGGGCGGCTGGCGAGGATTGCGACAACCAAGCCTTCCGTCTCGGGCCCGACGGATGCGGCCCAGCGACGGAACCGATCCGGCGTCCACTCGGCATATCGCCGGTGGGAGCTGGGCATATGATCCGGATCCGTCCCATGACGAGGGCCGCCATAACGGCGCTGATGGACGGCAATGCGCTTGCCGCGGTGAAAGATCTCGATGGTGCGTGCCGTTGCTCTCAGATCGACTTGCTGGCGAATGAGGTTGTGCGGTACGGAATAAAAGAAGGTCTTGAACTCGACATGGTAGTCCGTCGAGACGCGGGCCAAACGCCACTCGGCGAATTCGTAGTCTTCGCTCGGAAGGCTTGCGAGCGCAGCACGCTCGACGCTCTCAAACAGTTGCCGGCGACTGACGCCCAGCCGACGCATGACATGATCATTGATGCGATCGAGTGCCTGGCGAATGGCGGCATTGGCCTCGGCCAGCGAGAAGAAGGTCTGGTTGCGCAGACGCCCCAGAATGCAGGATTGGGCAAAACGCACTCCATTTTCCACTTTCGATTTATCCCGAGGCTTTCTTGGCCGTGCCGGAAGAACGCCGACGCCATAGTGGGATGCCATCATGCCGTAGCTGCGGTTGATCTCGGGATCGTAGAAGCTGGCGCGGCTGACGCCCGACTTCAGATTGTCGGGGACGACCAGGCGGGGAACGCCATCAAAGAAACGAAACATCCTGACGTGTGAACCAATCCAATCAGGCAGTGTCTGGGTCCAGGTTGCTTCGGCATAGGTGAAGCTGGACGCTCCCAAGACCGCCACAAAGATCTCCGCCTCACGGATCTCGCCGGTGTCTCGATCAGCGATCGGGATCTTCTTGCCGGAATAGTCGACGAAGACCTTGTCGCCGGCGGCGTGTTCCTGGCGCATCGTCGGCGAAAGCCGCTGTTCGAAGCTGCGAAAGAGCTCGCAGAACCGGCTATAGCCATATCCGTCGGGATGACTTCCTCGATACTCCTCCCACAAGATGAGGAGCGTGACGCCCGGCTTCTTGAGCTCGACGGCAAGATCCGCCCAGTTCGGCTCTGGGCGCCGCCGCGTGCCCTGTTTGACGCCATTGCGAGCGAAGAGTTTGTTCTCAAGCGCGTCATCGGTCAGCTCGCCTGGCAGGGGCCAGCTCAACCCGATTGCCGCTGCGCGCTGCAGATTATCCTGCACCGTACTGCGTGCTATTCCCAGCACGACCGCAATCTCGCGGGAGCTGGTCCCGCTTCCGGCAAGTCGAAGCATTTGTCTCAACTGTCTCATGGTCAGCCTTCTCTTTGCCGGCATCAAAATGTCCTCGTTCATCGCGAGGTAATTGATGCCAAAGTTGCTGACCCAGGAGGTAATCTTCAGTGCCGAAAACCGGCCGGTCTTTGGTTGGAATGGTGGCCGGCTTCATACCGGAATGGTGGCCGGTGTTTGATCGGAATGGCGGCCGGCTTCACGTCGGAATCCGCA
>NZ_JBVVQH010000047.1:0-1196 GCF_055811115.1 Mesorhizobium sp. WSM4832
GCGAGATGCTTCGCATCGGCAGGGAAGTTGAGGCGGCAGCGCTACCGGGTTGAAAAGAGCGCGGCCAAGACGTCTCATTCAGGCAGGCCGGCCAGCCGCAGCGCCTCGACATATCTGGCGAAATAATCCGGCCTGATCTGCCCAACACGGTGCTTGAGTGTGGAAAGCGTCAGTTCCGGGTCGAGCGCCAGCGAACGCGCGATATGCTTGCTCGCGCCATCTAGCCTGCCGGCCATGGCATTGCTGGCAGCCGCTACGCGCAGGCCGGTGAGATAATATGGCTGCGAGCGCGAGGCCGCCTCTGCGAGCGGCCAAGCTTCGTCATAGCGGCTGGCCACGAAATGGGCGAAGGCGGTGAAACATTGCATGAAGAAGGTCAGCGGATCGAGCGGGCTCAGCCGTCTTGCCCGAGACATGTGCTCAATGGCGATGTCGGGATCGTCGTGACAGGCCTTGAGACAGCCGCTGGCACTCCATGCGGCGGCGCAATTCGGGTTCAGCACCAGTGCGCGGTCGGCCAGCGCCGAACCGGCCTCGTAGTCGCCGGTGACATAGCCCAGTGCCAGGCCGCTGAAGGCCAGCGCCACCGCATCGTCGTTGCCGGCGATAGCGACGTTGCCGACCAGCCGGGAGACCTCGGCGGTTTCCTTCTGCCGATCGGTCATCCAGCCATTCGCCATCCGCCAGAAATAGCACCAGGCAGCAGCGCCTTCAGCGGCGGCAAAATCGGGGTCGAGCTGGATGGCCTTGTAGAATTGCGGCAGCGCCTCCTCTAGTCCTTCCCTTGTCCAGCGGTAAAGGCTCGCCATGCCGCGCAGATAGTGGTCATAGGCGTCAAGGCTTTCGGTGGGCTTGCGCTTGGCGCGCGCCATCTCGGCCTGTTCGAGCCTGGGCGAAACCGCGCCGATGACGCTGGAGGCAACGAGGTCCTGCAGTTCGAACACTTCCGAGACATCGCCTTCGAAGCGGTCGGCCCAGAGGGTGACCCCCGTCGCCGCCTCGACGAGCTGCCCTGCCACGCGCAGCCGGCTGCCGGCCTTGCGGACGCTGCCTTCGAGCACGTAGCGCACCCCGAGTTCCCGCGCCACGCGCGTGACGTCGACCGTCTGGCCCTTGAAGGCAAAGGCGGAATTCCGCGCGATCACGAACAGCCAGTTCACATGCGACAGCGCCGTTGTGATCTCCTCGACCACGCC
>NZ_JBVVQH010000047.1:1296-2543 GCF_055811115.1 Mesorhizobium sp. WSM4832
GTTCGACTAGTGCCCGCGTCGCTTCTTCGGGCTCAATGCCGAGCTCGCGCTTCAGCGCTTCCTTGCAGGCCAGGAACTGGCGGAAGGCGTCGCTGGTCTTGCCGCGGCGGCGGAAGATGCGGATCAAGGCGCGGTGTGCCTGCTCGGCGCATGGGTCGAGCGTCACCAGTTGTTCCGCCAGTCTTTCACTGGCCTGTTCCTCGCGCGAACCCAGCTCCGGCAAGAGGCTTAACCGCTCGGCCAGTTCCAGCGCCTTGCGGGTGTAGTTCGCCCGAAGCGGCGCAAGCCACTCGTCGATCTCGCCGAGCAATGACAGCCCGTCGAGCAGGTCGCCCCGGTAGAGGTCGGCCGCTGCCGCGAGGCTTGCAGCGTCATCGGCTTGGGTTTTTCGGTCGAAAATCCAGATGTCGGCCTCGTCGGCGTTCGACGCGAGCCAGATGGTGTCGCCATTGCCCTCGATGCGAATGGCCTCGTCGCCGGTGGACGGAAAGAGCCGCCTGATGTCGACCAGGGCCTGGCGCAGGCTATTTCGCGCCTGCTGCTCGCCGCTGCCCGACCACAGCATCGCCGCTATCCTCTCGCGGCGAAGGCCCTTGGGGCCAGCCAGAACGAGCGAAGCAAAGAGCAGCGACGTCTTGCGCGTCGCGAAGTGCAGAGGTTGTCCGCCTGCGGAGACAACCTCCATGCCGCCAAGCAATCGAATGTGCACCCCGGCCCCCGTGAAACAGCTTTGAGCAGAATATCACGTCCCGTCCGCCGACTTAACGACGATTTAGCGCTGCCATCCGCAGTTTTTCCTGCGGTTTCACACCTGGATGAACATTGGCAAAGCGCGCCGGTGGGACATTGCTCCCGTGAGTTCGAACGAGGGAGAATGACAATGACCTACATCAGCCTCAGGACCTTCCAGCCGACCTCCCGATTTGCCGGCACGCTCGCCCATATCGCGATCGTTGTCGCGGGGCTCCGGCGCCGGTATCGGGATGCCATGCAGCGCAGGGCTTTGGCCGGCCTGTCGATGCCGGAACTGAAGGACCTCGGCTATCCGGCCGATGAAGCCCCTGCCGATGTCGCGGCTCGCGGCCGCATCGCCGGGCACAGCCCGTTGCGGTGACCCTGCTTTACGCAATCCGGACGAAAAACTGCTGCACGCTTTCCCCAAATACTGTGGTGGCAGGCTCTTCTCACTCCTCGCCAGCAGCCAGCGGCGCGCCTGGCAGATAGAGCATGATCGGCCGGATCTCGTA
>NZ_JBVVQH010000048.1:0-1773 GCF_055811115.1 Mesorhizobium sp. WSM4832
AGCGTGTCGCGCTGAAACGGATTCAGGCGACACGCTTTAAGTTTTTGTTTTTATGCATGTCGTTGTCCCAGAACCGCCGCACACTTCTGGGCGACATGCGTTAGCCGAATGTCGACCGCGGCGCCCTACTGACCCTCGGTTTAGAGCCGTTCTTCGAGCAATTCCGACGTGATGTTCCGACCGGCGTAGAAGATGCCCAGGATCAGCACACTCTCGCCGTCGACAGCGAAAACGATACTGACCGCGCGGCGATAGCCGATGATCCGCAGCCCCGGCACGATCTCCACCCGCTCGGTGCCGCGCTGTGGAAATGTCGACAAGCCCAGGCAATGATCGCGGATGCCCACGACAAAATTCCAGGCAACCGCCGGCGACGCACGCTCGGCTATATCCTCATAGAGTTGTTCGAGTTCGGCCTCCGCTTTCGCGTGGAAGACAATCCGGTATTCCATCCCCTACTTGGCTTTCGCCTGCCGTGCGCGATGACGGGCCTCCAGCCGGGAAAATACCGTTTCAGCCGGGATACCCTTTGCCGGATCCCGCTGGAGCTCGGCCATGCGCGACGGGATTTCCTCGCGCAGCCACTTCTCCCGCTCTGCTTCAAAATCCTCGAGCATGCGCAGGCCCGCGCGAACAACCTCGCTGGCATTGTTGTAGCGGCCCGATTCGAGCTGCTTCCTGATGAAGCGCTCATAGTGGTCGTTCAAAGCGTAGTTAGGCATCGGAGTCTCCAGGAAAAATATGGAGCCAAGCGCGAGACATAGCAATAGATAGCAATAATTGACAGTCTTGATTGATTCGGATGCGCTTCATCCTTTGCGATTCGGTGGAAGACTCCATCGAATCGGGCGGCAATCGAAATGTCGATCAAGCACGCCGGCGCCCGATCGAGGATCGCGACGACGCGCTTTAGCCGGGGTGTACCCGCCGCCTCAGCGGGCGGCCCACGCCAGCCCGCGGCGCAGGATGGTGCGCATCTGCGGCACCTCGAACTCCGCGGCCACATGACCCAGTGAGGAATAGAACACCCGCCCTTTGCCGTGCCTGCGCTTCCACACCACCGGCATGACGACGCCGTCGATCCACGGCGCATATTCGCCGGAGAAGGTGGTCGTCGCCAGCACTTCGTTCGACGGGTCAACATGCATGTAATATTGTTCGGAGCGGTAGGGGAAATCGTCGATGCCTTGCATGACCGGGTCGTCGCGCCGCGTCACCTTTACATTATAGTCGATGATGTTGCCCGGATGCGCGACCCATTGCCCGCCGCACATGAACTGATAGTCGGGCGATTCGCGAAACGCGTCCCCCATGCCTCCATGATAGCCGCCAAGGCCGACGCCATTTTCGACCGCTTTCGTCAGGTTGGCTTCTTCCGCCTTGGTGAGCTTGGACATCGTGTAGATCGGCACGATAAGGCTGAGCTCGGCGATCGCCGGATCGGCGAAGACCGCGGTCGTATTCTCGACACGCACGGCAAAGCCCTCTTCCTCGAGCATCGCCTTGACGACACGAGCGCCGGCTTCGGGCTCGTGGCCCTCCCAGCCGCCCCATACGATCAGCGCCTGCCGCATCTTCTACTCCTCTTACGTCAGCGCCGCGGCCGAATGTATGGCCCGCGGGCACCGAGCGACCATCGCTGCAAAGCTCCGCCGAGTCGAGTTGGAAAGAAGCGCAGGGCAAAAAACGCAAACGGCCGCGCGAGGCGGGCGTTTTGTTGTTTGGTTGCGGGGACAGGATTTGGCTTTTCTGTCCCGCGGCGTCGGCTTTGCC
>NZ_JBVVQH010000049.1:0-1751 GCF_055811115.1 Mesorhizobium sp. WSM4832
CAAGATCCTATGAGGGCGTGGATGGCGGCGCGATGTTTCGCCAAGATTGGTTTTCCACCCACGCAACAAGGGAGAAGACCGATGTCGCATGACCAATCGAGTATCGCATCGAGCGCCGCCACCCGTGGCCATCATGGCGCAGTCACAGCGTCTTTGGAACTGAGCACAACGAAGTGGCTGGTGAGCGTGCAATCGCCGGGCAGCGAGCGGTTGTCGCGGCACGCGCTTGCCGCGGGCGATGTGGGCGGGCTTTTGGCGCTGTTTGCGCGGCTGCGCGACAAGGCCGAGCAGCGCTTGGGTTGCGCGGTCGAGATCATCACCATTCAGGAGGCGGGCCTGGACGGGTTCTGGCTGCATCGCCTGCTGGAGAGCGAAGGCATCCGCAGCCATGTCGTCGATGCCGCTTCGATTCCGGTGCCGCGCCGCAGCCGGCGGGCCAAGAGCGACAGGATCGATGGCGAGACGCTGTGGCGCACGCTGTCGGCGTGGCTGCGCGGCGAGCCGCGCGTGTGCTCGATGGTGCATGCGCCGAGCCCCGAGCAGGAGGACAGCCGGCGGCTGGTGCGCGAGCGCGACAGCCTGGTGCGCGAGCGCATCCGCGAGAGCAATCGCATTCGTGGCCTGCTGGCGGCGCAAGGCATCCACGGCTACGACCCGTTGCATCGCAACCGCCGCGCCACGCTCGACAAGCTGACGACCGGCGATGGCCGCCCGCTGGGATCGCAGCTCAAGAAGGAGATCATGCGCGCGCTCGATCGCCTCGAGCTGATCATGGCGCAAATCGCCCGGGTCGAGAGCGAACGCGCCGAACTGCTCAAAGGCGAGGAGGCCAATGCAGTTGCAATGCGGCTGCTCGAGCTCAAGAGCATCGGCCCCGACTTCGCCACCACGCTGGCGCTCGAGGCGTTCTTCCGCCGCTTCGACAATCGGCGCCAGCTCGCCGCCTTTGCCGGCCTTGCCGGCACGCCGTGGCGCAGCGGCAAGATCGATCGCGAGCAAGGCATCTCGAAGGCCGGCAACCGACGCCTGCGCAAGACCATGATCGAACTGGCCTGGTTGTGGCTGAGGCATCAACGCCAATCCGCCCTGAGCCAATGGGTCTTCAAACGGCTCGCCCCGGACAAGGGCCGCCCAGGCAGCGACCGCAAGCCAAACCGGCGGCTCTTCATCGTAGCGCTGGCGCGCAAGCTTATCGTTGCGCTGTGGCGCTTCGTCACCGTCGGCGAGATTCCCGAAGGGGCCGCCCTGAAGCGTGCCTGAAGGCCTTGGAGCCATGATCATGAGCGACACAGACATGAGCTACATCGGCATGAGCAACATCGGCGCGACCTGATCAGCCGCGTCGATCCTGGTGGACGAGGCCCGTTTCTCCCCTTGGCTGAAACATGCCGCTCGCAAGATGGGAGCCTCGGCCGCCGAGCCCGTGCCTTTGCGCATGAAGGATTGTGGTCTCGCCGCACGCGGCGACCGTATGTGAGGTTCTGAGGGCGCTCCAGAGCGCGCCGTCAGTCCCGCCAAGGCAGGTCCCGGGCCAGGAGACGCAAAGCTACATCCCGCCACGTCCAGTGTGGCGCCGTGCTCGATCAACGCAAGACCAAGCCGCTGCGCGGCGGCTGGACAGCCGGCCTTGCGCCGATCTGCGCGCGACGCTTTCGAGCCCGCTATGGCCGGGACGAACAGCTGCCCACGAACCAAACCAGCAGCCAGCCCGATCAACCTCTTGACCCCATGGTCCTCATGTGAGGGGAGAA
>NZ_JBVVQH010000050.1:0-1540 GCF_055811115.1 Mesorhizobium sp. WSM4832
TCCCAGGCCCAGCCGCGTCGCGTCAGTTGTCGCGTATAGCGATAAGACTTCTCATTCTGCCAGTCGGGCCAGTCGGCGTCATTACCTATCATAACCATGTCAGGCGCCCCGTACAGAGCACCGGCGCCCACAGCACGGGACCGCCAAGACCGCCATTGTGGCGGACCGCAGCAAGGCTCTCCTCTGAAGCATGCAAAAAGCCGGCAACGGCGCGCGTGGAGCCGATTGTCTGGGGCGGACCTATCCGGGCCACCGGCCATCCGTCGCGAAGCAGAATTCGCTCCATGCGCAAATCCGAAACCGTGACGATGTGGGTGAGCCGCCGCGACAAACCGAACTCGATCATGCCGGCGAGGAGTTCATGGGTGGCAACAGCAATGCTCCCACTGCCCTTCGGCGCAGACGGTGGAAGATCAAGGGCGAAACGGCTGCTTTCCCAGACACTCGGTTCCTCGGGTGCCGATCTCCCTTCCAACAGCCTCGAAAAGACATCTCGCAGCATCGTCAGCCCCGTCGAGGGCAGAAGGCGCACGCCGCCCCCGACCCGACCGGCGGAATCGCGCAACACAAGATAGTGCGGTTTCAGGGTATCGAATGAATCGATCTCGAAGCCGCCGGTCGTGCTCACGTTCCAGTCGAGGCGCTGCTTAAAGACGCGGTAGCGCAGGCGGTGCATTTCGTGAAGTTCGTCGACAAAGGCGCCGTACCAGCCGGGCGCAATAAGCTCAATCATGATGGTCTCCTCGCAGGTATGACCCTGCCATTGGAGGCGAACCTTCATGCCGCGACTGCCTGTGCGTTTGCACAGGTAGATCAAAGAGGGATTCTGTTCCTCAGGGAATTGATGATCGTGAGGAGGCCAGCAGCGTCACCGCCTGATTTTTGGTGCGTACGCCGAGCTTCTTCTTGGCATTGTCCAAATGGAAAGCGGCCGTGCGCTCCTTGATCCCCAGGATACAGCCGATCTCCCAGGCGGACTTGCCCTTCGCCGTCCATTCCAGGCATTCGTATTCACGGGGTGTCAGCGAAACACCATCCACCGCCAGACCACCCGAAAGCTTGCGGCGAACGCCAATGTGAAAGCACATGGCCATAATCTCGAGCGCTTGCTCATATTGCTCGGCGACGCGCAGGAAGGTCGGATCGAGCCTGTCTGCCGCGAAGGTCATCGCAGCGACACCGCCGCGGCGGTCGACAAGTGGAATGGTCAGTCCGCAGCAGATGCCGAATTCGGCAGCCTCATCGAAAAGCTGTTGCTGTCGCTGTGAAATGCCGGCATGGCCGAAACCCAGTCCCCACTGAAAGGGACATTCGCTGCACCGTGCCCGTTCTATGACCGGATCAATCCTTTCATATTGGTGGCGCAAGTAGTGCGACGTCCAGCCGGAATCATAGTTCGATATCAGCCTGGGTTTTGTCACGCGATCAGACACCAGAGACAGATAGGCGAATGCGGGAATGTCGAAGGCGCCGGCGGCGCTGGCCAGTGCGTTATGGAAGTCGACTTCATCAACGCTCAAAGACAACTGTTCCAGCAAAG
>NZ_JBVVQH010000051.1:0-1488 GCF_055811115.1 Mesorhizobium sp. WSM4832
CCGCGCGACGGCGAGGTGCTGGTCGAGATCAAGGCGACCGGCATCTGCCACACCGACGAGTTCACGCTGTCGGGCGCCGATCCGGAAGGCATCTTTCCGGCGATCCTCGGCCATGAGGGCGCCGGCGTCGTCGTCGATGTCGGCAAGGGCGTCACCTCGGTCAGGAAGGGCGATCACGTCATCCCGCTCTATACGCCCGAGTGCCGGCAGTGCCCGTCGTGCTTGTCGAGGAAGACGAACCTCTGCACCGCCATCCGTGCCACCCAGGGCCAAGGGTTGATGCCCGACGGCACCTCGCGCTTCTCGGTCGGCGGCGAAAAACTGTTCCACTATATGGGCTGCTCGACCTTCTCCAACTTCACCGTGCTGCCGGAGATCGCGGTGGCCAAGGTCAATCCCAACGCCCCCTTCGACAAGATCTGCTACATCGGCTGCGGGGTCACCACCGGCATCGGCGCGGTGATCAACACCGCCAAGGTCGAGCAAGGCGCGACCGCGGTGGTCTTCGGCCTTGGCGGCATCGGCTTGAACGTCATCCAGGGGCTTCGCCTGGCCGGCGCCGACATGATCATCGGCGTCGATTTGAACAACGACAAGAAGGAATGGGGCGAGCGCTTCGGCATGACGCATTTCGTCAATCCGAAGGAGATCGACGGCGATATCGTGCCGCACCTGGTCAACATGACCAAGCGCGGCGCCGACCAGATCGGCGGCGCCGACTACACGTTCGACTGCACCGGCAACACCAAGGTGATGCGCCAGGCGCTGGAAGCCTCGCATCGCGGCTGGGGCAAGTCGGTCATCATCGGCGTTGCCGGCGCCGGCCAGGAGATTGCGACCCGGCCGTTCCAGCTGGTCACCGGCCGGACCTGGATGGGCACCGCCTTCGGCGGCGCGCGCGGCCGCACCGACGTGCCGAAGATCGTCGACTGGTACATGGACAAAAAGATCCAGATCGACCCGATGATCACCCACACGCTGAAGCTCGAGGACATCAACAAGGGGTTCGACCTCATGCATGAGGGCAAGTCGATCCGCAGTGTCGTGGTTTACTGAGGAGAAGAAAGCCGCCGACCGAAGGGCCAGCGACTGAATTGCACGGGTTCAACAAGGGAGGAATAAAATGCCTGAGAAACTGCATCCGAAGATCGACAATGGGTTGCCCAGGGAAAGCGCTTCCTTCACCGGCGGCACGCTGGTCTGCGCCTGCACCAGCAACCCGGTGAAGGTGAAGGTCAAGGGCCAGATCGCCCACAACCACGCCTGCGGCTGCACCAAATGCTGGAAGCCGGACGGCGCGATCTTCTCGGTGGTGGCGGTTGCCGGCACAAGCGATGTCACCGTCACCGAGAACGGCGACAAGCTGAAGGTGGTCGATCCCTCGGCGCTGATCCAGCGCCATGCCTGCACCGGCTGCGGCGTCCACATGTACGGCCCGGTCGAGCGCGACCATGCCTTCAAGGGCCTGTCCTTCATCCACCCCGAGCG
>NZ_JBVVQH010000052.1:0-1471 GCF_055811115.1 Mesorhizobium sp. WSM4832
GCAGGAGGTCGCCCGATCCAAGGAACGGCTGCTCATTCTGATGAGCGCGCATGGGTGGAGGCGGAACTGAAGGACGTCGGTGATCAAGCTCTGATGCGCGGGTTGGCTACCGCATTCCCGATTGTGCGTCCGGGGCTGTTCCTATCTTACTGCGGGCGTCGGTCAATTTGCCGGCCACAAAGCGTCTGACGGGCATTCCCCTGCCGTGGTCCCGCCTCCGCCCATGCGCGAGGTGTACACTGCCGCGGCGAGCGATCAGGTGGAGCGTGCCTCCCTGGCGACGGCCCACATGAAGCCGACTAGTTCGCGGGCGATCGCCGTGCAGACCACCGTCGTTCGCTTGCCTCGCGCAACCAGCTTTCGATAGCGGGTCGTCAGGCGGGCCTGAGCCTTCCATGCGATCTCACGGACTTTCGGCGGTGCCTGCTCCAACCGGTACAGCTTCGCCTTGCCGATCCTGGGCGGATGTCGATAGGTCCAGGCGCTCTCGACCAGCATGTGGCGAACGCGGCCATTGCCTGCCTTGGTGATGCCGCCACGCCTGATTGTCTCTCCAGTCGATCGCTCGCCGGGAACGAGGCCGAGATAGCCCATGAGCTGGCGAGGGCTCTCAAAACGGCTTACGTCGCCGACCTCGGTGGCGAACGTCACGGCGACGATCAGATCGACCCCACGCAATGTCTGGAGCGCTCGCACGATCGGCGCCAGCGACCAGTTCGGGATGAACTCTTCGATCACACGCTCAAGCCGTTCCACACGCTCTTTCGAGACGCGCACCGCTTCGACCATTTCCTGGAGCGCGATCTGATGTGCAGGATAATCGAACCGCTGCTCCTGCAACCAACGCAGGTAGCGCATGGTCCAGTTCTTCGTGCGCGGATAGGCACGACCATGCTTGAGCATGAAAGCGCTCACCTGCTGGCGATGGACCCGCAGCGTCTCGACCGCGGCTGCCCGGGCGCGAACGAGATCTCGCATGGCTTCGTGATCTTCATCGGGAACCCATACCGCCGTCAGTTCACCGGCGCGCAGCAGCCTTGCCAATGAAAGAGCATCCCGGCGGTTCGTCTTCACCCGATCGCCAGGCTTCCTTGGAATCAGCGATGGCGCGACCACGGTGCATTCATGGCCAAGGGAACGGATCAGCCGGTAAAGGCCATAGCCGGTTGGGCCCGCCTCGTAGCAGAGGTGGATGCGATCGAACTTGGCGGCGATCCGTTGGATAACGCGGCGCATACTCGTATCCGATGCGTCGACCTCGCCGAAGAACCGAACCTCTCCCTCCCGGCCGGCTTCCGCAATCGCGATGGCATTCCTCAGCTTAGCGACATCGATTCCGACAAATGCTTCCCTATAATCTGCCACGGCTCGTCCTCCTGTGATGAGGATCGGCTCGGACCGCCCGAGCAACCCTCGGACGCGCAGTGTAGGGCGAGCCACCTCACCGGCAGAAGCGGACATACGGTCTTAC
>NZ_JBVVQH010000053.1:0-1406 GCF_055811115.1 Mesorhizobium sp. WSM4832
TGAGACGTCTTGGCCGCGCTCTTTTCAACCCGGTAGCGCTGCCGCCTCAACTTCCCTGCCGATGCGAAGCATCTCGCTGACCACGAGGTCGAGACCCAATCGGTTTAAGTCGCGCGGCATGGTTGTTCGGCATTTTCTCACCGGCCGCAATCGGAGTTCGCTGCATAGCCTGCCCCGAGTGGACCCTGGGGCAGGCCTATCTCGTTTCAACCGTCCAGCTCTAACGACACGTGTTCCCGCTGCTCATGCCACATCACCTGCCGCAGGTCCGCTTTCTCTACCGTCTGTCCGCAGATTTTGCAGCGATACGTTAGTGCGTCCGATATCGCGTTGGCCTCCGGGTGCAGCTTGCCGATGATAGGCGGCCCCAGATCGGAGAGCTTCGTCACCGGCTTGCGAGTGCCTTCGCCTCTCGCTCCAACGTGTCGCGGTCATTGCCGTGCTTCTTGATGAGTTCGCGAACCTCAGGAATCGTGAGCTGGAATTTCCTTGCGAAGTGGGCAACCTCGTATTCCTCATCGCTCGACACTCGGTCGCGGTCGCGGAAATCAGTTTTGGTCCTGTCGTCGGTCATGGCCTGTTCCTCCTGGTGAGAAATAAGCGGTTCCTCGGCCAAACGTTCCGTTTTGCTTATTAAAGCGGTTGCTAACGGAACCGAAACCGCTGCACGGTATTTGAATCGAATTCGAGTGGTGCGTTAGAGTAGTGATGCGTAAGCCTGCCGGCCGGCCCGGGTTGTTGTCGTTCATCCCTCCGATGGAACCCGAGCTGGTCGAGCAGCCTCCACTGCGCGGCGCCTGGTCCCATGAGATCAAGTTCGATGGCTATCGAACCCAGATGATAAAGGACACCGGCGGCACCCGCCTCTTCACCAAGAACGGCTTCGACTGGACGGCCAAATACCAGCCGCTCGCCGATGAGGCGAACTCAATGAGGGCCGAAAGCTTCGTAATAGACGGCGAGACGATCGTCACCAATGAAGCAGGCCTGTCAGACTTTCATGGGTTGCGCTCCGCCATGACCAATCGGCCGGAAGACCTTTACCTGGTCGGTTTCCATCTGCTGTATCTCAATGGGCACGATCTTCGCGACATGGCGCTGAAAGACCGCCGTGAGATCCTGCACGCGCTCATTCCCGTCGGAGGGCACATCCAGTTCAGTGAGGCGCTCCCGGGGACCGGCGACGCCGTCTATCACCTAGCCTGCGAAGCGGGCTTGGAGGGCATCGTTTCAAAGCGAATGGACAGCGTCTATCGAAGCGGCTCGACGATGAACTGGCGGAAGATCAAGTGCTACGTCGAGAAGGAAATGGACATCATCGGCGTGAAACGTGCGGATTCCGACGTGAAGCCGGCCGCCATTCCGATCAAACACCGGCCACCATTCCGGTATGAAGCCGGCCACCA
>NZ_JBVVQH010000054.1:0-1333 GCF_055811115.1 Mesorhizobium sp. WSM4832
TTCCAAACCTTGACAGCGGACATCAGAGAGCGGTGTTTCCGGACCACCTTTCGGGAGTGGTCGCGATCTGTGAGGTTGCCGATCCTGTATTGGGATCGGAGATCGGCTTGTGTCTGGACTTGACCTTACGCTTGATCCGGAGCGGCAGCTTCGGCGTTTCGAGGTGATCAACGGTGCCGGCGGTCGGCGTCACTGGTCGGTGGATGACAAGGCGCGGATCATCGCGGAGACGCTGGAGCCGAACGCAATCATTTCCGAGGTCGCCCGTCGGTATGGCCTTAGGCCGCAGCAGGTCTTCGCCTGGCGCCGCGAAGCGCGCAAACAGGCCGCTTCGGCGCAGCAAGATTCTCCTGCCTTTGTGCCGGCGGTTTTGGCGGCGGAACCTGTAGCCAGCCGTTCACCGATCGGCCGAGATCGTCGTCGATGACTTCGATATCGGCGAAGCCGCGCTGTCGCGCAATGTCGACCAGATCATATTGCCGTCGCTGGCTCTCCAGGTTGGTCATGACCTGGGACTGCGTCGACTGGCGTACATAGACGACGGCCTTGCGCTTCAAGAGCGCAGTTGGGATCAGATCAGTGCTGGTCATCATCGAGCTCCTCGACGATCAGACCGGCGGCCTGCATGAGGATTTGAGCGAGCGTCAGCAAGGCCTTCGCCCGCTCCACTTCGTTCATCCCCTCCAGCCTGTGGGGTTCGAATATCAGGCTCATCTGCCTGCCCGAGTTCGGTGCAGGCACGTTGTGCTGTTTCATCGACTTTCTCCCGTGCGATTCCATTCTCGCTTGGGAAGTTTGTGGAAACAGCGACCGGCATGACCAGCCTCTTCAGATCAGACAAGGCCGTGAGATCAACCTGTGGCGGGCCAAATGTCATGCCCGCGCAAGCGGCTGAATCCACCATCCAGCCTGGAATCGATACGACAATGCCCGATGGGGATTGCACCTTGAGAAACTGCCCAGTTACCCGCTGCTCCACACGCCGCACGCTGACCTTTCGGCCAAAATATGGATGCCAGCGATAATGAACTTCCAGTTCGTCCCCGACATGGGCACAATGAACGGGTGATGGCGCTCAACCGCAAGAACGCGCTCTTCGCAGGCTCTGACGGCGGCGCCGAACACTGGGCAGTCATCGCCTCGCTGATCGAAACCTGCAAGCTCAATGGTGTCGAACCGCTCGGCTATCTCGCCGATGTCCTCACCAAGATCGTCAACGGTCACCCCAACAGCCAGATCGACGATCTCCTGCCTTGGGTCTACATCAACAAGCTCGAGCTCAAGGCCGTGGCCTGAGAACACCGCTCTGATGTCCGCTGTCAAGGTTTGGAAC
>NZ_JBVVQH010000055.1:0-1329 GCF_055811115.1 Mesorhizobium sp. WSM4832
TGTCCGAACCGGATAGATAGGTAACAGAATGGACTGATTAGATGGGTGACAGTTTTCTCGTTTGCCGGGAGGACCGGCGATGGTTTGGCGAGAGACTGGCATCATGGACGAGCGGCTTCGGTTTGTTGTGGAATGCCTTTCTGGCGAGGAGACGATGACGCAGCTTTGTGCTGCCTTCGAGATCTCGCGCAAGACCGGGTACAAATGGCTTGGACGCTACCGGGAGTTCGGCCCGGAAGGCCTGCACGACCAGCCGCGGGCGCCGCTCGATCACGGGCGGGCAACGGCAGCGGAACTGGTGGAGCGGATCGTGGCGGAGAAGGAAGCGCATCCGCTGTGGGGGCCGAAGAAGATCATGGCCCGGCTGAAGCGGTCGGAGCCCAACTGCGGCTGGCCGGCGGTCTCGACGGCTGGCGAGATCTTGAAGCGGCATGGCCTTGTCGGGCGTCGGCGCGCGCGCTGGAGGGCGGCGGGCAACGGTCCATGGCCGGAGCCTGAGGAACCGAACGCGCTGTGGACGGGCGATCACAAGGGCTGGTTCCGGACCGGCGACGGCTGGCGCTGCGATCCGCTGACGGTGATGGATGGGGCGTGCCGCTACCTGTTGGCGCTGGCGGCGGTCGGCTCGACGTCGGAGGGTGAAGCCTGGCCGGTGTTTGAGCGGACATTCGAGGAGAACGGCCTGCCGGATCGGTTCAGAAGCGACAACGGCTCGCCGTTCGCGTCGGCCGGCGTCACCGGGCTGACGCCGCTTGCAGTGCGTTTCATCAAACTCGGCATCGTGCTGGAACGCATCCAGCCGGGCAAGCCGCAGCAGAACGGCTGCCATGAACGCTTCCACCTGACCATGCTGCCGATGGCCAAGGCGCCGGAGGCCGACAGGGCGGCTCAGGCCCGGGCCTTCGAGGCTTTCCGCCGCGAGTACAACGAAGAGCGCCCGCACGAGGCGCTGGGTATGGACACGCCGGCACAGCATTACCGCCCCTCGACTCGCGCCATGCCAAAGACGATGCCCGAGCCGGACTATCCGGCCGAGGCGGCGGTACGCAGTGTGCGCCAGAACGGCGCCGTCAAATGGCAGGGCGCCGAAATCTACGTCTCGGCCTCGCTGGCCGGCGAGCCGATTGCCATCGAAGAGACTGAAAGCGGTGAATGGGCGATGCGCTTCTATGCCCATCCGCTCGGCTTCATCAACCACAAGCATATGAAACTGGTTCGCCGAAGCGCCGCGCCAACTCAACCGCTTGGCGCTGCGGCGAACCCATCATAAGGGGGAAAACTGTTACCTATGTATCCGGTTCAAAGTGTTACCCATCTATCGGCTGGACA
>NZ_JBVVQH010000056.1:0-1192 GCF_055811115.1 Mesorhizobium sp. WSM4832
AGCGCGTCCCAGGTCTCGACCAGCGCATCCTGCAATTCGGCGATCAGCGCATCCGAATGGAACGGCGTCGGCGTGATGCGCAGCCGCTCGGTGCCGCGCGGCACGGTCGGATAGTTGATCGGCTGGATGTAGATGCCGTGCACGCCGAGCAGCCGGTCGCTCGCCATCTTGCAAAGCTCGGGATCGCCGACCAGCACCGGCACGATATGGGTGGCCGATTCCATCACCGGCAAGCCGGCCGCGGCAAGCACCTGCTTGGTCCGCGCAGCCTGGCGCTGCTGCGCATCGCGCTCGGCCTGCGAGCGCTTGAGGTGCCGGATCGAGGCGGTGGTGGCGGCGGCGATGGCCGGCGGCAGCGCTGTCGTGAAGATGAAGCCGGGCGCATAGGAGCGAACCGCATCGATCACAGCGCTTGTGCCGGTGATGTAGCCGCCCAGCGTGCCGAACGCCTTGGCTAAAGTGCCCTGGATGATGTCGATACGGTCGGCCAGGCCTTCGCGCTCGGTGATGCCGCCGCCGCGCGGTCCGTACATGCCCACAGCATGGACCTCGTCGATATAGGTCATGGCGTTGTAGCGTTCGGCCAGCTCGACGATCTCTCTGATCGGCGCGATGTCGCCGTCCATCGAATAGACGCTTTCGAACACGATCAGCTTGGCGCGCTCACGGCCGGCCGCCTGCAGCAGGCTTTCCAGATGCGCGACGTCGTTGTGACGGAAAATCTTCTTTTCGGCGCCCGAGCGGCGCACGCCTTCGATCATCGAGGCGTGGTTCAGCTCGTCCGAGATGATCAGGCAGTTGGGCAAAAGCCGGGCGATGGTCGAGATCGAGGCCTCGTTGGAGACGAAGCCGGAGGTGAACACCAGCGCTGCTTCCTTCTCATGCAGGTCGGCGAGTTCCTGCTCCAGCTCGACCAATGGGTTTGACGTGCCGGAAATGTTGCGGGTGCCGCCGGCGCCCGAACCCATCCGGCCGGCGGCGTTCTGGAACGTGGCGATGACGTCCGCGTTCTGGCCCATGCCGAGATAGTCGTTGGAGCACCATACGGTGATTTCCTCGGCGCGGCCGTTGCAACGCCAGATGGCGCGCGGGAACTTGCCTACGATGCGCTCGAGATCGGCGAAAACGCGGTAGCGCCGCTCGGCGTGGAGCTGGTCGATCGCATCCTCGAAGAACCGCTGGTAGTTCATGT
>NZ_JBVVQH010000057.1:0-1121 GCF_055811115.1 Mesorhizobium sp. WSM4832
CTACATTATCAATCCCTGCCGCCGTACACGGCTATCGGCTCGCCAAGGCTGCCAGGCAAGATGTCTTGACCAAGGCCAGGCCGATCCGATGCTTCCGCCACTGCTCCGTCCTGGATCAGGATGGGGGCATCCGTTAGCGGGTCGGAGACAACGGTTAGCGGATCATAGACAGAGTGGCGGAACTCCTTCGGCGTCGACTGCGCAAAATGGAAAATCGCCGCCTGAACGATCCCGCTTCCTCCTACGTCTTGAATGGTCATCGGCAATCCTGCCGTCACACACATGTCACGCGCACGACGCGCCTTTGTCAGGCCACCCACTCTTGAAATCTTGATATTGACCAGATCCGCTGCCTGATCGGCGATGATCCGCATTACCATCTCAGGCGAATCAATTATCTCGTCGAGGATCATTGGATGATCAGTCCGACGTCTCACTGCAAGGCAGTCCTCGTACGAGGCACAAGGCTGCTCTATATAAACGTCAAGATCGCGAATCTGTCGCATCACTCGCAGAGCCTGATCCCGTGTCCAACCACGATTGCAGTCGGCGTAGTATTCCTCACCGGGCTGGGCTTGCTCGAGAAGTGCCCGTATCTTTGACACATCGTCCGCGACATCTCCGCCCAACTTCAATGACATTCGCCGGTATCCTTTTTCGCGGAAACCTACGGTCATTGCCAGCATCTCTTCAATCGAGCCGACTGTGGGGGCACACATGAGATCTAAACCCCCTTCGAACCTTCCGCCGAGAAGATCGCACAGCGGCATTCCCGTTGCTTTGCCGAGAATGTCCCAACACGCCATGTCGACTGCCGATTTAGCGTAGGGATGACCGAACAACACATGGTCCATGAGGTAGTTGATACGGTCGAGTTGAAGCGGGCTTTCTCCAATGAGATGAGGAGCTAGTTCGTCAATGGCCGCTCTGGCCCCCTTTGCGAACGCCGGCAGATAGTTTCCTCCCAACGTTTGGAGTTCGCCCCAACCAACAATCGCCGCATCAGTTTCAATTTTTACAATGGTGCTTTCGAAAGATTTCCATGTCCGGCCGCGCGATAAGCTGTAGCCCTGCGGGAAAGGCGTCACTATCTCAAAAACCGATATTCGTTCTATCTTCAT
>NZ_JBVVQH010000058.1:0-953 GCF_055811115.1 Mesorhizobium sp. WSM4832
TAGGGGCATGCATTGACGTCAAGCAGGCCGATTCTGGTCACCGGCGCAGCCGGCTTCATAGGTTTTCACCTCTGCCATAGGCTGCTTGCCGAAGGCCGGCAGGTTGTCGGCCTCGATTCCATGAACGAGTATTACGACATCGCCCTGAAGCGAGCCCGGCTCGAGCGGCTGAAGGCGTTCCCAAACTTTCGCTTCGAGCATGCCGATCTCGCCGATAGCGATGGCATCTCGGGGGTCTTTGCGTCGGCCGCGCCGGAGATCGTCGTCAATCTCGCCGCACAGGCGGGCGTCCGTTATTCGCTGATCAATCCGCACGTCTATGCGCAAAGCAATCTCAATGGCTTCCTCAACATCCTGGAAGGATGCCGGCAGGCCTCGGTCGGCCATCTCGTCTATGCATCGTCGAGCTCGATCTATGGCGGCAGCACGCGCATGCCGTTCTCCGTGCATGATTCCGCCGACCATCCCCTCAGCCTCTATGCCGCCAGCAAGAAGGCAAACGAGCTGATGGCCCACACCTACAGCCATCTGTTCGGGCTGCCGACGACGGGTCTGCGCTTCTTCACCGTCTACGGTCCGTGGGGACGGCCCGACATGGCTCTGTTCATCTTCACCAAGGCCATCCTCGCCGGCCAGCCGATCGACGTTTTCAACCATGGCAACATGCAGCGGGATTTCACCTACATCGACGACATCGTCGAGGGGGTGGTCCGCGTCATGCAGCATCCTGCGACGCCAAACCCCGATTGGACAAATGCCGCGCCGGATCCTGCGACAAGCAGTGCGCCATTCAGGATCCACAATATCGGCGACAGTTCACCGGTCGAGCTGAGCCGGCTGATCGACGTGCTGGAAGACGCGCTTGGGCGCAAGGCAATCCGCAACATGATGCCGCTCCAACCGGGCGACGTGCCGGCAACCTTCGCCGACGTGACCTCGCTCGAAGAGGTGAT
>NZ_JBVVQH010000059.1:0-886 GCF_055811115.1 Mesorhizobium sp. WSM4832
AGGCCCGAGGACGTCGCCAACCTGCCGGTCGTGGCCACGCCGAACGCCGTTGTCCAGGCCAAGGACGTCGCCACCATCCGCTCGACCTTCAAGGACGCCGAGACGGTGACCCGGCTCGACGGCAGGCCGGCCATCGCCATCGAGGTGAAGAAGCGCATCGGCGCCAACCTCATCGATACGCTGACCCATGTCAGGGAGGTGTCCGACACCTTCATCAAGACGATGCCCGAAGGCATGCACGTCACCTACACGCAGGACAAGTCGGTCTTCGTCAACCAGCTGCTCGGCGATCTGCAGAACCATGTGTTGATCGCCGTCATCCTGGTGTTCATCGTCATCCTCTATGCACTGTCGGGGCGCGCCTCGCTGCTTATCGGGCTTGCCATTCCATCGTCCTTCCTGATGGGCATCCTGCTGCTTGCCATGATGGGCTACACGATCAACATGATCGTGCTGTTCAGCCTGATCCTGGCGGTCGGCATGCTGGTGGACGACGCCATCATCGTCACCGAATTCGCCGAACGGCGCATGAGCGAAGGCATGCCGAAGGCGGACGCCTTCGCTCTGGCCGCCAAGCGCATGGCCGGTCCGGTCATTGCTGCGACGATGACGCGCATCGCCGCCTTCTCGCCGCTGCTGTTCTGGCCCGGCATCATCGGCGATTTCATGAAGTACATGCCGATCACGCTGATCGTGACGTTGTCGGCCTCGATGCTTTACGCGCTGGTCTTCGCGCCGACGCTGGGCGCGATCTTCGCCAAGGCGCCCAAGCATCACGAGGATGATCATCGCGACGGCTGGTACATGGCCGTGGTCAAGCAGGCGGTGCGTTTCCCGATCACCGTCATCCTGCTCACCGTCGGCCTTCTGGTCGGCGTCGGCTTCG
>NZ_JBVVQH010000060.1:0-845 GCF_055811115.1 Mesorhizobium sp. WSM4832
ATGGTGGTGTTCTCCTTGGAGATCGACACCTTCTTGGCGCGGCCGAGCATGTTGAGGCCGACATTCTCGAGCTTGATGCCGAGGTCTTCCGAGATGACCTGGCCACCGGTGAGGATGGCGATGTCTTCCAGCATGGCCTTGCGGCGGTCACCGAAGCCCGGAGCCTTGACGGCGGCGATCTTCAGGCCGCCGCGCAGCTTGTTGACGACCAGCGTGGCCAGAGCCTCGCCTTCGACGTCTTCCGAGATGATGAGCAGCGGCTTCGAGGTCTGAACGACGGCTTCCAGGACCGGCAGCATGGCCTGCAGGTTGGAGAGCTTCTTCTCGTGCAGCAGGATGTAGGCGTCTTCCAGATCGGCGACCATCTTGTCGGCGTTGGTGACGAAGTAGGGCGACAGGTAGCCGCGGTCGAACTGCATGCCTTCGACGACTTCCAGCTCGGTCTCGGCGGTCTTGGCTTCCTCGACGGTGATAACGCCCTCGTTGCCGACCTTCTGCATCGCTTCCGCGATCATCTTGCCGACCGACTCGTCGCCATTGGCCGAGATCGTGCCGACCTGGGCGACTTCCTCGGAGGTCTTGATCTTCTTGGCAGCCTTGCCGAGAGCCGCGACGACTTCGGTGACGGCCAGATCGATACCGCGCTTCAGGTCCATTGGGTTCATGCCGGCGGCAACCGCCTTGTGGCCTTCCTGGACGATCGACTGCGCCAGAACCGTCGCGGTCGTGGTGCCGTCGCCGGCGATGTCGTTGGTCTTCGAAGCGACTTCGCGGACCATCTGCGCGCCCATGTTCTCGAACTTGTCCTCAAGCTCGATTTCCTTGGCGACGGTGACGCCGTCCTT
>NZ_JBVVQH010000061.1:0-823 GCF_055811115.1 Mesorhizobium sp. WSM4832
TCGTCATCGCGGCAGTTTGACCCTGTGGGTGACGCCGGAAGCCCTGTCCAGGTGGCAAGCGCCAAGACGCAAGACACGTGGCGGCCAGCACCGCTATTCTGATCCGGCGATCGAGACCACCTTGACGCTGGGCCTTGTGTTTGGCCTGCGGCTGCTTCAGGCAGAAGGCTTGCTGGACTCGGTGCTGCAACTGATGGGGCTGGCGCTCGCTGTCCCCAATCATACCACCCTGAGCCGTCGGGCGCGGACATGGCAATCGCCCAACAAACGGCATGATCGCCAGGTTCCGCCGGAGGGACCAGTGCATGTTCTTGTCGACAGCACCGGCCTGCAGGTCTAGGCGCGGGTCAGTGGCTGGAGGAGAAGCACGGCGCCAGATCCCGTCGCAGTTGGCGCAAGCTGCATCTGGCACTGGATGCCGACAGCGGCGAGATCATTGCCCATACCCTGACTGATCAGGACACTGGCGATGTCTCTCAAGTTGAGCCACTACTCGACCAGATTGGCGGTCCGATCGGACAGTTTACTGCTGACGGCGCCTATGACGGAAAGCCGACTTACGACGCAGTCATCGATCATAGCGCTGCCACCGCAATCGTCATTCCGCCTCGTGCCAATGCGGTCGAACCATTCGACGATAGACCTCCCGGCCAAAGGGACCAGCATATCGCCGCAATCGGCAGAGACGGCCGGATGAAATGGCAGGTCTCCAACGGTTATGGCAAACGCTCGCTGGTCGAGACCGCCATAGGGCGATACAAGTCCACCATCGGGCGGCGTTTGCGGGCACGGTCGCTTCCCGTTCAGAAGACCGAAGTCGCCA
>NZ_JBVVQH010000062.1:0-731 GCF_055811115.1 Mesorhizobium sp. WSM4832
AGCCGCGCCGAGCCGAACCTGTCGCGAGTGGCGCCCGTGCTACCCGCTATCCCCATCTGTCCGACGAACACCGGGACCTTATTGATCGGGCGATCACTCACGCTGCGATTCAGCAAAAATATAGCGAGAGCACGGTCCGAATATACACGTCTGCACTTCGCCAATTGGCGAATGATCTCGGCGCTCGCGGCCAAGCGACTGATCTAAAAAATCACCAATCCCTGGTCGATCACGTCGATACTTTCTTTCCGAAAAGCGGTGATATAAAGACAGCATTGAACGTCCTGCGTGCGTATCATGAGCCGGGCTATTCCGCGCCTGGCCGGCGGCGAGTGCCGGTGCCCTCAAAGGCAGACGCGCAGGTCTTGGAACAAATGGCCAGTGACAGCAGCTTGGCCTCAACCTCCCGTGTTGTCTATGTTCGTAGTCTTCGCAGATTTTCTGAAGCGCTGGACCGTCAGGGCCAGACGATCTCTGGGCTGGATCATGATTCGCGGATCAAACTCGCCGAGGGGTTGTTTCCAGGCAGCCGCAATCTCCGCTGGGCGTTGGGACGGGTTCGCGATATGGAGTCTGCGTCAGACAGGATCGTGGCGGACGCTTTCGCGGCGGCCGGCTCTGGGCACGCCGGAGTTGAGGCCGCCGCCCCGCCAGCGTTAGCTGCCAGCCAACAGCAGATCCGGCCCTGGCCGGATGCGCTTGACCCGGGCAACCACCTGCCACCACCCGAG
>NZ_JBVVQH010000063.1:0-542 GCF_055811115.1 Mesorhizobium sp. WSM4832
ATCAAGCTCGAGAATGTCGGCCTCAACATGCTCGGCCGCGCCAAGAAGGTGTCGATCTCCAAGGAGAACACCACCATAGTCGACGGTGCCGGCAAGAAAGAAGAGATCCAGGGCCGCGTCGCCCAGATCAAGCAGCAGATTGAGGAGACCACCTCGGACTACGACAAGGAGAAGCTGCAGGAGCGTCTGGCCAAGCTCGCCGGCGGCGTTGCCGTGATCCGCGTCGGCGGCGCGACCGAAGTCGAAGTCAAGGAAAAGAAGGACCGCGTCGATGACGCTCTGAACGCGACCCGCGCGGCCGTGGAAGAAGGCATCGTTCCCGGCGGCGGCGTCGCACTGCTGCGCGCATCGCTGGCCATCAGCGTTAGTGGCGCCAACTCCGACCAGACCGCTGGCATCGCCATTGTGCGTCGCGCGCTGCAGGCTCCGGCCCGCCAGATCGCGGCCAACGCCGGTGCTGAAGCCTCGATCGTTGCCGGCAAGATCCTCGAGAACAAGGGCGCGACCTTCGGCTACAACGCCCAGACCGGCGAGTATGGCGA
>NZ_JBVVQH010000064.1:0-474 GCF_055811115.1 Mesorhizobium sp. WSM4832
GCGCCATGGCGGGTGTCACCGTGGTGGTCGCGTCCAGTCTTGCTGCGAGCTCTCGTGCAGGCGCGTCATTGTATCCCCGTCCATCGCGCTGATGGATGGAGTCGTAGTGATAGGCGACCGCTGTTTCCGGGTCGCGGCGATCAACGAGCAGCAGCGACCAATGCTCAGTGCGTCCCTCGTTCTCCGCCGTAGCCATAGGATTGCCACTGTTCACCGGCAGGAACACGAAGTCGGCTGGGGCGTCGTTTTGATGGTAGATCGACAGCAACCTACCTTGCACGTCCCCGTCGTGACGGCGCAGTTGCTGGGAGACCAAGGGATCCACCAACCGCGTTCGGGCGGCGAGCGCTGGGTGGGCCGCCTGCAGGCTCTGCTCCAGCAACTGGTAATCCCTGCTGATATGGACGTCGTCCAGCAGGTCGGCGCCGAGCATCGCCCCCCGGGGGAGATTGGACGAGCCTGACGGAAGCGCTC
>NZ_JBVVQH010000065.1:0-431 GCF_055811115.1 Mesorhizobium sp. WSM4832
CTGGACGCGACCACCACGGTGACACCCGCCATGGCGCAGCAGAACAACGGTGTTGATTGCGGCGTCTTCGTGGTGGATGGCACGCGCGCGCTGGTTCAGAGATTGGCGAATGAAGAACGGCCAGTCCCGCAGCTGCCGCTACACCTCGACTACCTCGTCCCCGATCGGCAGGCGCTGCAAAACCGACTGAGACACGGCCGCTTGCCGCACGAGCTTGCCGCAATCCCCGCCGACGCTTTTGGAGCAGCCGGGTCGCAGGTGCAACGCGCCGTCTTGCAAGAGCAGCAAGCCCGACAAGTCGCGCCAGCGCCGTTTGACCAGCACTTGAGCAAGTCGCGCGAGGCCCATAACGAGCTGACGCGTACACTTGACAGGAGCAACACCGGGGGCGTCATCATCAACACTGAACATTACACAGCGCTGTTGAGACC
>NZ_JBVVQH010000066.1:0-410 GCF_055811115.1 Mesorhizobium sp. WSM4832
TGAACGTCTCATTCGCCGTCCCCAAAGGCTTTTCCCATGGGATACAACACGTCCCAGACGCGATGCTCTCTTCCTTGTATCATTATGGCGTCTTGCCGGATGCGGAAAAGCCGGAATCGAACTACGAGATTAAAGGTCAGGGCTACACCGCCGAGAGGCCAGAAGAGCGCAACGACTTTTGGCTCGTCGATCGCGGCCCGATGAGTGCAGCTGCAGCGGCAGCAGTACCGGCAAGGGCTCCAGGACCCGTCACGCCAGCGACCGCCAGGCTGTCAGACACCTTTCGCGGTGTTCCGTTGGTCGATCTGACCACCTCCACCGATGCACGGATCGGAGCGCTTCCGTCAGGCTCGTCCAATCTCCCCCGGGGGGCGATGCTCGGCGCCGACCTGCTGGACGACGTCCATATC
>NZ_JBVVQH010000067.1:0-360 GCF_055811115.1 Mesorhizobium sp. WSM4832
CGTGGTCAAGCAGGCGGTGCGTTTCCCGATCACCGTCATCCTGCTCACCGTCGGCCTTCTGGTCGGCGTCGGCTTCGCCTATTCGAAATATGGCGCTGGCGTCGAATTCTTCCCCAGCGTCGAGCCTGACTACGGCCTGCTCTATGTGCATGCCCGCGGCAACCTTTCGCTGGCCGAAATGGACGCAGCGACGAAGACGGCGGAAAACCGGCTGCTCGGCTGGCCGGGGGTGAAATCGGTCTATACGCGCGTCGGCAAGACCCAAGGCGGCGGCCAGGACATTCCGGAAGACGTGGTCGGCGTCATCCAGTACGAGTTCGTCGACTGGCGCGAGCGCAAGTCCGCCAACCAGATCCTCGA
>NZ_JBVVQH010000068.1:0-348 GCF_055811115.1 Mesorhizobium sp. WSM4832
GCAAAGGCGGAATTCCGCGCGATCACGAACAGCCAGTTCACATGCGACAGCGCCGTTGTGATCTCCTCGACCACGCCGTCGGTGAAATATTCCTGCTCGGGGTCGCCGCTCATGTTCTGGAACGGCAAGACGACGATCGACGGCTTTTCCGGCACCGAAACAGTAGGGCGCGGCGGCTCTGCCTTCGCTACCAGGCGGAACAGTTCGAGCTCGGACGGGCCGCCGTCGGCTATCTGCTCCTTCAAGCGCTCCAGGTTGGGCGCTTCGATGCGTTCGACTAGTGCCCGCGTCGCTTCTTCGGGCTCAATGCCGAGCTCGCGCTTCAGCGCTTCCTTGCAGGCCAGGAAC
>NZ_JBVVQH010000069.1:0-348 GCF_055811115.1 Mesorhizobium sp. WSM4832
GTTCCTGGCCTGCAAGGAAGCGCTGAAGCGCGAGCTCGGCATTGAGCCCGAAGAAGCGACGCGGGCACTAGTCGAACCTATCGAAGCGCCCAACCTGGATCGCCTGAAGGAACAGATGGCCGACGGCAGCCCGTCCGAGCTCGAACTGTTCCGCGTGGAAGCGAAGGCGGAGCCGCCGCGCCCTACCGTTTCGGTGCCGGAAAAGCCGTCGATCGTCGTCTTGCCGTTCCAGAACATGAGCGGCGACGCCGAGCAGGAATATTTCACCGATGGCGTGGTCGAGGAGATCACAACGGCGCTGTCGCATGTGAACTGGCTGTTCGTGATCGCGCGGAATTCCGCCTTTGC
>NZ_JBVVQH010000070.1:0-346 GCF_055811115.1 Mesorhizobium sp. WSM4832
CGCAGAGGGCAGATCTAGAAGCAAACTTCTTCGTCGCCAGCGGCGCGCCGCCCTCGTTGGTGGGGCGTATATAGTCGCCACCTCGTCGAACTGTCAACAGCCAGGATCGCTCTTTTTTCGATTTCTCGTGGAGATATCCACGAAGGGAAAAATGGTAAGCTGGCTTCGTTGAATTTTGGCCGGCGATCCGTTGCCAGCCATTCCGGCGATAGCAGCCACAACCGTTCCGCCGGGCGGATGCGTTCAACCCAGAAATCGCCCGCAGCACTTAAAGCGTGTCGCGCTGAAACGGATTCAGGCGACACGCTTTAAGTTTTTGTTTTTATGCATGTCGTTGTCCCAGAAC
>NZ_JBVVQH010000071.1:0-324 GCF_055811115.1 Mesorhizobium sp. WSM4832
TTGGGGCCGAGCGTCACCTTCACCGCGTCGGCGAGGATGTTGACGCCGCGCAGCATGCGCTCACGGGCGTCGCGGGAAAACTTTACGTCTTTGGCAGCCATGTTTAGCTCCTGGCAGGGGCTCGGAACGAGCCCGAAGATTCAAGATTGACGGTAAGGCCGATGATCAGCCGATGATGCCCATGATGTCGGATTCCTTCATGATCAGAAGGTCTTCGCCATTGAGCTTGACTTCGGTGCCCGACCATTTGCCGAACAGGATGCGGTCGCCGGCCTTGACGTCCAGCGGCACGAGCTTGCCGGCTTCGTCGCGGGCGCCGGAGCC
>NZ_JBVVQH010000072.1:0-280 GCF_055811115.1 Mesorhizobium sp. WSM4832
TCATTGTCCTCGGCGACGAGGATGTCGAGCCCGGGGCCCGGGGCGGGCGGGGGGGGGGGGGGGCGCGCGGGCGGGGGGGGGGGGGGGGGGCGGGGGGGCGCCCCCCCCGGGGGGGGGGCAGGGGGGGGGGTGGGGGGGGGGGGGGGGGGGGGGGGGGCCCCCCCCGGCGGGGGCCCCGGGGGGGGGGGGGCCCCCCCCCCGAAAAAAAAAAAAACAAAAAACGCCCGCGCGGGGGGGCGGGGGGCGCGGCCGGGCCAGACAGATATGGGGGGCGCGGCGG
>NZ_JBVVQH010000073.1:0-275 GCF_055811115.1 Mesorhizobium sp. WSM4832
GTATCATACAGTGCAACTCCACATACACGGTCCGCTTCGGGGTGAGATTGCGCGGCCGTATGTACAGCTTTGTCGGATGGCGCTCGGTGCATAGCGAACACTGTGAGCCCGTCAAAGGGGGCATTCGCTATGCACCGGATTCCGATGCTGAAGAAGTGGAGGCGCTCGCCGCGCTGATGACGCTGAAATGCGCGCTGGTTGATGTACCGTTTGGAGGTTCAAAAGGCGCACTCAAGATCGACCCACGCGAGTGGGCGCCGCAAGAGCTGGAACGC
>NZ_JBVVQH010000074.1:0-262 GCF_055811115.1 Mesorhizobium sp. WSM4832
GTCAAGCACGTACAGAGGCGATCCGTATTGCGACAACAGCTCGGTGACGGTCACCCCGGCCACCTCAACGATTCCATCGTCATCACGATCAGTCGATGCTGACCAGAGCGCAGGGTCCAATGCGTTAACGTCATCAGGCAAGGTCAGCCACTGCGGACCGGCAGCTGCGACGTCGGCGTGGACCGAGCCGGCAACGTGCATGTGCGTCATGGTTACACCTTGCCAGAGGCCACCGACACGATCGCAGAGTGTCCATGCTCGC
>NZ_JBVVQH010000075.1:0-259 GCF_055811115.1 Mesorhizobium sp. WSM4832
AAGGGCGCTGCCTCCGCATGCAGCCTTCCGATGTGTTCGGACCATGTCCCTTGAACAGGTACCCCTTCCAATGGCAATTCACCCAACTGCTGCATGGGGGGCTGCATCGGCACGCGGCCGCCTGAATTACCGATTTCGCTCAGCGGCTGCTGAATGGCGGTGGCTTGCGGCGTATTCAGGGCCCTCTGCCTCTTCGCCGGTCTCAACAGCGCTGTGTAATGTTCAGTGTTGATGATGACGCCCCCGGTGTTGCTCCTGT
>NZ_JBVVQH010000076.1:0-256 GCF_055811115.1 Mesorhizobium sp. WSM4832
AATAAAAATAAAGCATCACAAAAAAAATGCCCTATCAATAATACACAACAGACACTGCCACCAAACAGCAAACTCAAGATCTCGCAATACCCAAAAACTATATAAAAAAAAGGGTGAGCCGCAGCAGCCGCTTGCGCAGCTTGTTGAATTAGTTTTTATAATGCACTTCGGCAAACAACTGATTAATGAGGGTTTCGTGTTCTGGTAGATGTTTTTTAGTTTCTGGCTGAATTTTATTGGTGCGTATTGAAATGTG
>NZ_JBVVQH010000077.1:0-254 GCF_055811115.1 Mesorhizobium sp. WSM4832
GTCTGCGTGACGCCTTCGGCACAGAGAGGATATTGGAAATGGCTCTTTTCAGTTCAAGAGAGAATTGGCCGGCCGAGCCCAGCAGCCTCTTGGCAATTGGCACCTCATCCCGCTGCCAGCGCGTCTGTCCGCGAGGCCCTCGGCCCACCAACCTGCACGTCGGCGATCTTGCCGTCGCGTAGCAAGGCCTCTAACCGGCTATTTGGATTTGCGTCACGAGCTGCGTAGCTGGAAGAGCATCAGCGCAGCGAAGG
>NZ_JBVVQH010000078.1:0-253 GCF_055811115.1 Mesorhizobium sp. WSM4832
GCGTGGCGTGCACAGTGCATGGGATGCGGTCTACTTTCCGGGATTGGGCAGGCGATATGACCAGCCACCCGCGAGACGTTGCGGAGTCCGCATTGGCGCACACGCTTGATGCCGTCGAGGCCGCGTATCGGCGTAGCGACGCATTGGAGAAGCGACGGGCGTTGATGAATGAATGGGCCGAGTATTGCGGCAAAACGCCGCATCTGAAAAATGCACTTGACGCATAAGTCGTTTTGGTGGGTGTTGACAACAT
>NZ_JBVVQH010000079.1:0-252 GCF_055811115.1 Mesorhizobium sp. WSM4832
CCGCGGGGGGGGGGGGGGGGGGGGGGGGGGGGCCCCGCCGCCCCCGCCGGCCCGCGGGGGGGGGGGGGCGGGGGGGGGGGGGGGGGGGGGGGGGCCGCGCCCCCCGGGGGGGGGGGGGGGGGGGGGGGGGGGGGGGGGGGGGGGGGGGGGGGGGGGGGGGGGGGGGGGTTGTGGTGGGGGGGGGGGGGGGGTGGGGGGGGGGGGGGGGGCCGGGGGCGGGGGGGGGGGGGGGGGGGGGGGGGGGGGGGGGGG
>NZ_JBVVQH010000080.1:0-246 GCF_055811115.1 Mesorhizobium sp. WSM4832
AGATTAAGACGCTGACGCGGTCCTCAGTGACCCGTCTGCGGACGGTGGCCGTGATTGCCACCAGATCACCAATCCCAATTCCTCGCGCCATCCCATGAGTCTGGGGCGGGCGGCATTTTAATCAAGATCTTGCTAATATGGGTGACCGCTTCTTCAATTTGTTGGTCGTAGGCATTGATGGTGATTTGGTTTTTTTTATGTATGTTGTGTAATTTATTTTCGGTGTGGCAGGTTTCTATGGGTATT
>NZ_JBVVQH010000081.1:0-246 GCF_055811115.1 Mesorhizobium sp. WSM4832
CCCGCCGGGCGCCGCGGGCGCCGCCCCCCCCCCCCACCCCCCCCCCGGCCGGCGCGGGCCCCGCCGCGTCTTTTTTTTTTTTGGTGTGGGGCCCCCCCCCCCCCCCCCGCCCCCCCTTTTTTTTTTTTATTCATCCGCCCACCACGTATATCTACATTTTCCTCTTCGTGGGCCGCGTCTGTTGTGTATAAGAGCCAGGCCATTGGATTTATCGCCGGCGCGACGTGGCGCTGCACCGCCGAGGCC
>NZ_JBVVQH010000082.1:0-245 GCF_055811115.1 Mesorhizobium sp. WSM4832
ACAAACCACATCCGCTTCCCTCTGACGTTGCCCCCCCCCGCCCCACCCCCTTGGGTTTAAAACTACACATTTCGCCCCCCCCCCCCCCTTTTTTTTTTTTTTTTTTTTGGTTTGTTTTTTTTTTTTTTTTTTTTTTATTTTTTTTTTTTTTTTTTTTGTTTTTTTTTTTTTTTTTTGGTGTGTTTTGTTTTCACGTGCTTCTCCGTTCCGATTATTTCTTTTCGGGGGGGTCCCGGCCCATGGAC
>NZ_JBVVQH010000083.1:0-242 GCF_055811115.1 Mesorhizobium sp. WSM4832
GCTCGGGTTCGAGCAACAGAACCACCTCACTGAACACCTCGACAGCCACCCCGTCAGTCGGCACCGGTGCCAACATGTCGGGGTGCATCAAGTCTGGGGAGTTCGACAAGGACAAGGATTACTTCGGCGACAAGGCCACCTTCACCGGGGCCAGGAACGTCCACGTCAGCTACCACAAGTCCTACAAGGTTCTCACCCTCGGTGAGCAGGACAGGCCGGCACAGACCTTCGTGCTGCTGCAG
>NZ_JBVVQH010000084.1:0-237 GCF_055811115.1 Mesorhizobium sp. WSM4832
CCGAGGGGGGCCCCCCCCCCCCAAAAAAAAACAAAAAAAAAAACCACCCCAAAAAAAAAAAAAAAAAGGGGGGGGGGGGGGGGGGGCGCCCCCCCCGGGGGGGGGGGGGGGGGGAAAAAAAAAAAAAAAAAAAAAAAAAAAAAAAAAATAAGAGGGGGGGGGGGGGGGGGGCCCCACCACGAAGCGCACGGCGGAGAGCGGAGGCGGCCTCCGGACGACGGGGTGGAGAGTGGATGG
>NZ_JBVVQH010000085.1:0-234 GCF_055811115.1 Mesorhizobium sp. WSM4832
ATGAAGACACAGTCCGAAGGGGGGGGGGGGGGGGGGGGCGGGGGGGGCGGGCCCCCCCCGGGGGGGGGGCGGGGGCCGGGGGGGGGGGTGGGGGGGGGGGGGGGGGGGGGGGGGGGGGGGGGGGGGGCGCCCCCCCCCCCCCCGGGGGGGGGCGCCCCCCCCCCGGGGGGGGGGGGGGGGGCCGGCGGGCGGGGGGGGGGGGGGGGGGGGGGGGGGGCGGCGGGGGGGGGGGGG
>NZ_JBVVQH010000086.1:0-233 GCF_055811115.1 Mesorhizobium sp. WSM4832
CGTCCCTCTGGTCTGGCCGGTCTTCGGCTCCGGGCCGCTCCCCGTCCGCCCCCTGGCGGCCCCGCCCGCCGCCCCCCCCCCCGCCCGCGCCGGGCGGGCGGCCCCCCCCCCCCCCCCCCCCCGGCCCCGCCCGCGGGGGCCGACGGGGGCACCGGGCGGGGGCAGGCCCCGCGGGGGGGGGGCGAAAAAAAAAAACGGGAGAGGGACGCCCGCCAAAAGAGGAGACCAGGACG
>NZ_JBVVQH010000088.1:0-230 GCF_055811115.1 Mesorhizobium sp. WSM4832
CCCCCGCGGGGGGGGGGCGCCCCCCCCCCCCCCCCCCCCCCCCCCGGCCCCCCCCCCCCCCGGGGGCGGGGGCCCCCCCCCCCCCCCCCCCCCCGCCCCCCCCCCCCCCCCGGCGGGGCCCCCCCCCCCCCCCCCCTCCCCGGCGCCCCCCCCCCCCCCCCCCCCCCCCCCCCCGGGGCCCCCCCCCCCCCCCCCACCCCCCGGGCCCCCCCCCCCCCCCACGCTGAAAT
>NZ_JBVVQH010000089.1:0-229 GCF_055811115.1 Mesorhizobium sp. WSM4832
GCCATAGTCTGGGGGGGGGCCGGGAGGGGGCGGCGGGGGGCGGCGGGGGGGGGGGGGGGGGGCCGCGGGGGGGGGGGGGGGGGGGGGGGGGGCCCGGGGGGGGGGGGGGTTGGGGGGGGGGGGGGGGGGGGGGGGGGGGGGGGGGGGGCCCCGGGGGGGGCGGGGGGGGTGTGGGGGGGGGGGGGGGGGGGCGGGGGGGGGGGGGGGCGGGGCCCGGCCCCCCCGGGGG
>NZ_JBVVQH010000090.1:0-220 GCF_055811115.1 Mesorhizobium sp. WSM4832
CTGCTCGGCACGTTCTCTGGCTGTGACTGCTTTGGTTCGTTCCTGCTCAGCCGCGTCGCGCTCGAGGCGGGCCTTGTCGAGATCCTCGCGGGTCGAGGCTGTTGCAGCGCGCTCGCTTGCCAGAGCCTGCGCGGTCTCGGCAGCGGCCTGCTCGGCACGTTCTCTGGCTGTGACTGCTTTGGTTCGTTCCTGCTCAGCCGCGTCGCGCTCGAGGCGGGCC
>NZ_JBVVQH010000091.1:0-219 GCF_055811115.1 Mesorhizobium sp. WSM4832
ACGAGAAAACTGTCACCCATCTAATCAGTCCATTCTGTTACCTATCTATCCGGTTCGGACACGAGCCACCTCTCCCCCGATCGACGGGGTAGAGGAAGGCGCCAAGCTTTTTGCCGTCAACGCTCCGTCCAGCAACGCTCCCTTCCTTTCCCTCCGGAGGGGGAAAGGTGGCGCTGCGAAGCAGCGACGGATTGGGGGAACCACGTGGCAATCAAGCCT
>NZ_JBVVQH010000092.1:0-203 GCF_055811115.1 Mesorhizobium sp. WSM4832
TTCCTTGAACCGGCAGCCCTTGCAATGGCAATTCACTCAACTGCTGCATGGGGGGCTGCATCGGCACGCGGCCACCTTCGCTCAGCGGCTGCTGAGCGGCTTGCGGTGTATTCAGGGCCCTCTGCCTCTCCGCTGGCCGCAACGGCGCTGTGTAATGTTCATCGTTGATGATCACCCACTCGGGTGGTGGCAGGTGGTTGCCC